>PAGS01000021.1 GCA_002705465.1 Halieaceae bacterium | reverse complement strand
CGACGAAAACCTCAGTTTTTTGGTGGGCCGTGCTGGGTTCGAACCAGCGACCAATTGGTTAAAAGCCAACTGCTCTACCGACTGAGCTAACGGCCCAAAACAGGGAGGCGCGTATGCTAACGCTACGGGGTGAAAATTCAAGCTCTTTTCGGATTCGCATCAACCGGCGAAATCTGACGCCCTGGAGGAAAAGCAGGTGCTACAGACAACGCCGATTCCGCGCTTGGCTCAGAAGTTCTCCAACAGGAACTGTCGCGCCAGCTGAGCCGCTGCGTGGGAGGGATACTCCCTGATGACCTCGTCAAGATATTCCCGTGATCGCTGCCGATTTCCTTTTATAAACTGCACGCGCCCTAGCTTATACAGTGCGTCTGGCGCCTTTTGATCGGCAGGGTATTGGTCAAGCAACAACTTAAAGTTTTGGCGAGCGAGTTCAGGGTCTGGCGGGTCAATAACCAGATAAAGCTCCCCCAGCCAATAGTGGGCATTGGGTGCATAACGCCCAAATGGATAATCTGACAGGAACTCCATAAAAGCGCTCACGGCCGTATCGAATTCTCGCTCACGTACCAACTCATAGGCCGCACGATAAGCGGCCTCCTCGCCTTCCTCCGCTTCACCCGCCCGCTCACTTTGAGTGTTACCCGTGCTCTCGCCTGACGCTGGGATGATGGAGCCAGGTCCGGCGGTGGCAACATTCTCCTCCTGTGGACGCGCTCCAACGCTGAGCCTGCGATCAAGATCAACGTAGCGCTCGAGACTTTGTGCCTCAAGCGCACGAAGCACCTGGGTCGCTTCCTCAAGCAAGCCAGTGAGCATGCGAACATCAGCCTCGAGCTGTTGCACACGCAAAATCAGACTTCCTGAGTCCGTTCCCGTGATCGGGTTATTATCGACCTCGAGCAACGGTTGCGCGACCGTGGTGGAACCAGAATAAGGCTGAATGCCCCCGTAAGTAGGTGAGACGGGCTCTACAGCCGCACCTTCAGCGACGTCCGCGGTCACCACCTGCGCCGCAGCGCGACGCTCTGCCTCTACGTCTACGTACTCCTGCGGTGATACATCCAGCGAGTGCATCAACAAAAAGCCGGCGCATAACGCCGGCTTGATGGGTAAACCTGTCAATGTCGAATCCTCAGTTATTTCAACTCGACGCGGCGATTTTGCTGCCAGTTGGACTCACCAGAGCCATATGCCACTGGATTCTCTTCTCCGTAGCTTATCGTCTCAATACGGTAGCTGGGCACGCCGTTGGCTACCATGTAGTCGCGAACCGCGTTGGCGCGGCGCTCGCCCAGAGCGAGGTTGTACTCGCGGGTACCCCGCTCATCGGTATGCCCTTCAAGACGAACGCTGTCATTGTTGCCTAGTAGCGCCGCGATGTGCGCATCAACCTGAGCCCGTGACTCATCAGTCAGCGAAGAGCTGTCAAAAGCAAAGTAAAATACTGCACCAACATTGGCAGCAGCCGTCTCGAGCTCGCGTTGTGCCTCTACTTGAGCCTGTTGAGCAGCCTCGCGCTCCGCCGCCTCTTGTGCAGCCTGCTCCGCCGCCGCTGCAGCCGCCGCCGCGGCCGCATCGGCTTCCTTAGTTTCATTGCTCGAGCAGGCGGCAAGCACCAGCGCTGCAAACACCAGACCAATCCACTTCGCGCAAAGCTTTACGTTTTTCATCGTTATCTTTCCCCAGTCACAGGACCCGTATTCAACTACTGTAGCGCATCATACCGATTTTTTCGCCCATCTAGCCTAGAAATATTGCACTACGGCCCGCGTGGTCCGCCGCTACTGCGGCGTGACGAAAGGTGACCAGGCGGGTTCCTGCACGCTCCCTTGCCGGGCGGGCAGGCTGAAACTTACGCCGCCATCAACCGCCACTGCGCCGAGGATACTATCGTCGCCCCGCTTGGTGGCATACAGCACAATTGAGCCATTGGGCGCAATACTGGGGCTCTCGTCGAGACTGGTCTCAGTCAGTACAGTCAGTCGATCTGTAACCAGATCAAAGACCGCAATATGGTAACGGCCCTCTCGGCGATGAACCAAAGCGACATTGCGGCCATCTTGGGCGACACGCGCCCTCGCATTATACGACCCCTCAAAAGTCACCCGCTCAATCTTTTTGGTGCGGAGATCATAGCGATAAATTTGTGGTTTTCCCCCGCGGTCAGATGTGAATAGCAGCGACTTGCCGTCCGGCATCCAAGTGGGTTCAGTGTCGATCGCAAAATGCCGGGTCAACCGAGCTAAGGCTCGACTACTCAGATTCAACAGGTAAATGTCGGGATTACCATCTTTAGATAACACCAAGGCCATGCTGTTGCCATCAGGCGACCATGCTGGGGAGTTATTCAAGCCTTGAAAATTGGTTAACTGCTCTCGCGCACCCGTGAGCAAATTTTGGCGGTAAATTGCGGGCCGGGACGTTTCAAAAGAAACATAGGCGACCTCTTTACCATCGGGCGACCACGCCGGAGACATTATCGGATCCCGACCTTCCAGGAGCACGATCGGACGCCGTCCGTCCGCATCAGCAAGCGTCAAACGATAGAAGTCCTTACCTTCCGGATTACGCGTCACCGAGACATAAAGTAGCCGGGTCGCAAAAGCCCCCGGTATCCCGGTAAGGCTTTTATAAACCGAGTCTGATACCTGATGAGCCAGCATCCTCAATTCAGATACAGGCCCGGTAACAGTGCCCTCCTGGACCGCTTGCTGACGCGTCGTGTCGAACAGTTGAAAATCAATACGTGCTTGGGAGCCAACACTCACGCGGCCAATCAAGACGTATTCAGCCGAGATTGCCCGCCAGTCGCGAAAAAAAAGTTCGGACTCTCTGGATGGATAACTCAGCATATCCCGGCGGCTAACAGGGGAGAACTGGCCGCTGCGCGCCAGATCTGAATCCACGATTTGTGCGGCATCCTCAGGGGGCGCGCCAACGCCCTGCCAGGCAAAGGGCACGACGGCTATGGGCGTGGGGTTTTCCACGCCCTGATTGATCTCGATCTGTAGCTCGGCGTGCGCTACTGAAACCGATAGCAGGAGTGCCGCGCACAACCAGATCCTTCGCAACATCAGTACCTCAAATCTTCAGGTTTAAAAATCAACTGGAAACGGCGAAAGTTCGCCTCGAATATCCTATCTTCAAGCTTGGCAACCTCAGGGAATCGCCCTGCGCGCTCAACTGCATTCATCGCACTGCGATCAAAGGCGGAATTGCCGCTGGACTGCAACACGCTGACGCCAACCACCTCACCAGTCGGCACTAATTGTATCGACAATACCGACACCATGCCGTTTCGAGCGCTCGGCGGGCGGGTCCATCGATTGATAACGGCTGCCCGTATTGTTGCCGCCACCATATCCCGCAAAATGGGCTCTTCAGCACCCGCTGCGCCTACCTCTGTATCGGTCAGCGTTTTCAGCTCCTCACGCGTCAGCATTGCCAGCTGCTCTGCATCGAGGGTGGGTACTGGGCTGGGAGAGGTTTCCTCGGCGGGCGCGGGCTCCGGCTCCGGTTTTGCTTCAGCGACCGGTGGGGGCCCAGTCGGCGACAAGGGTTCCACGTCCGGCTTGGGCTTGGGCTTGGGCTTGGGTTTCGGTTTCGGTTTCGGTTTCGGTTTTAGCGTTTCAGCCTGAACAAGGCTTGCCTGAATCGGCTGCACGGCGGGTGCAGCGGCAACCACCTGAGCGGGGCCGTTCCAACGGAAGAGGAGCGTCAACACCAACAGGCCATGGAGCGCCACAGTCACAATCGCTGGCAACACCGCAAATAGGAGCCGATCAGAGAGCATCAGTTGACCGCCGAACTTTCCGTCACGAGTCCGACGGAGGGAGCGCCCGCTTCCTGAAGCGCCGTCATCACCGCGACCACATTGCCATAGGCCACTTTTTCATCCCCCCAGACCAGCACCGGCTTGCCGGGAGATCTTCTGAGCACTGCTGCAACGCGCTGGCGAATCGTGGCAAGCTCCAGCGGCTGCTGCCCGTCACCGCCGAGGTTCAGAAACAATTGTCCCCGATCGTTAATAGAAACAATCAGCGGCTCGGCATCCTGGTCTTCAACCGGCGCTGCATCTGCATCCGGCAGGTCAACCTCCACACCTTGCATGAGCATCGGCGCCGTCACCATAAAAATCACCAGCAGCACGAGCATTACATCGATGTAGGGCACCACATTGATTTCAGCAAGCATCCTGCGCCGGCGCATAGTTAAGCTCTTGGCGTCTGATGCGCTTTCAGCGCATAGGTTTGGCGTTGCAAAATCCCCGAGAATTCGTCCAGAAACGTCTCGTAACGATTCAGCAACGCGTCACTCCTCGCGGCCAGGCGGTTGTAGGCCAACACGGCCGGGATGGCTGCAAACAGCCCCATGGCGGTTGCGATGAGGGCTTCCGAGATGCCGGGCGCGACGGAAGCCAAGGTCGCCTGAGTCGCATTAGCCAATCCTCTGAAAGAGTGCATGATGCCCCACACTGTTCCCAGCAATCCGATGTAGGGACTGGTCGAACCCACCGAGGCGAGGAAAGGTAGGTGCTGCTCAATGCGGTCGGTCTCGCGCATCAACGCCACGCGCATCGCCCGGCGGGAGCCTTCCAAGATCGCATCCGCATCCATGTCTGACTGCTGGGACAGCCTGGAGAACTCTTTGAAGCCGGCGCGAAACAGGCTCTCAGCGCCGGTAGGTAACTCGCCATCGGCCACCGCCTGATTACCCTCTCGGTATAACTGAGCGAGATCTATGCCAGACCAAAAGCGCTCCTCAAAAGACAGCAGAGCCTCGTCGGCCCTGCGCATCAACATCACCCGCTGGATAATGAGGAACCAAGAAGACAGCGAGGCCAAAACCAATATCAGCATCACTGCCTGAACTACCGCACTGGCGCCAAAAATGAGCTCGATTAACCCTAATTCCTCACTCATCCTGTGTCCCCCTGCGCTAAGAAGCAGGCATCCGCCTGGCGCCTCAGCAAATGTGGTAAGCGCCGGGGCCTTCCCGTTTCGCAGTCGACACAGGCTATTTGCACATCGCCCTCAACCAATACTGTTTCCCCTCTCCTTACAGATTGAAAAAAAACGATGGTCGCACCTCCCACAGCGGTAATCGAAGCCGTGGCCTGTAACTCATCATCCAAATGCGCGGGCTGTCGATAAGACACCTCGAGCTTCGAGACCACGAACATCCACCCTGACTCCGATATAGCGGCACGCTCGGTTCCCAGAGCTCGCATCAATTCAGTCCGACACCGCTCAAAGTACTTAAGGTAGTTCACGTAATACACAATGCCACCGGCGTCCGTATCCTCAATATAGACACGGACCGGTAGCAAAAATTCCGCACTCACGGCGCGGGATCCAAATCAAGACTGAGGGTTTCCGCCGCGGATCCCTGAAACGTCATACCGAAATGGGCATAGGCGTGTCGCGTTGCGATCCTACCCCTCGGCGTCCGCAGGATAAAACCCTGCTGAATCAGGAAGGGTTCCAAAACGTCCTCGATAGTACCGCGCTCCTCAGAGATGGCTGCGGCCAGACTATCGACACCCACTGGTCCACCATCAAACTTTTCGATCATGGTGAGAAGCAAGCGCCGATCAAGATGGTCGAAACCCTGCGCATCAACGCTCAAAAGATCGAGGGCCGCCTCCGCGGTTGCTCCATCAACGCTTCCATTAGCCTTGACCTCGGCATAGTCACGAACCCTTCGTAACAGCCGGTTTGCTATGCGAGGTGTGCCCCGGGACCGTCGCGCAATCGCCGCCGCGCCATCCTCGTCAGTGTAGATCTCCAAAATTCGCGCCGAGCGCCGCACAATTTCGGCGAGCTCCACCGCATCGTAGAATTCAAGGCGCTGCACAATGCCAAAGCGATCGCGCAGAGGAGAAGTCAGCAATCCGGCCCGGGTTGTCGCGCCTACCAGCGTAAACGGTGGCAAATCCAGTTTTATCGAGCGAGCGGCAGGGCCCTCACCGATCATGATGTCGAGCTGATAGTCCTCCATCGCGGGGTACAACACCTCCTCGACAAAAGGGCTGAGGCGGTGGATCTCGTCAATAAACAAGACATCTCCGGGCTCGAGATTGGTCATCAGTGCAGCAATATCGCCGGCTTTCTCAAGGACCGGCCCGCTGGTCGTTTTTAACTGCACGCCCATTTCCTCAGCAATGATGCTGGCGAGCGTGGTCTTGCCCAGACCCGGCGGGCCAAAAATCAGCGTGTGATCCAGTGGCTCGGCTCTACCTCGGGCCGCTGTAAGAAAAATTTCCATTTGCTCGCGGACGGCGCGCTGCCCAATGTACTCATCCAGCCGCCGCGGCCGGATCGCCCGATCAACGGCATCCTCTCGCCGGTCTCCGGCATCAGCCGCAACCAGTCGGTCGGTTTCGATCACCCGCTCAATCCTCGAACAGTTAGGCTCATCATCGTCCCCCGCCGGCTGCGCGCAGTGCCAACCGGATCAACTCCTCACTGCTGGCGTCGTCCGGCGCATCCGCGCTCGCAATTAATTTAGCGGCCTCGGTCAGTTTGTAGCCCAGCGAGACGAGCGCTTGCTCAGCTTCCGCTCGGTGATCCACGCCTTTGGAGACCGGGTCTTCCAGCTGAGCTGAGACCTCAGAGGTAGGCGACAGTTCTTCCAGCCAGTCACCCGCTTTATCCCGCATTTCAACCAGCAAACGCTCGGCGGTTTTCCGGCCTACCCCCGGAAGCGCCACCAGCGCCGCCACATCATCGCGCTGCAAACATCGCCCAAAATCCGCGGCGTTCATCCCTGACAGCAAGGTCAGTGCGAGTCGGGGACCGACTCCGCTGACCTTGATCAACTCTCTGAACAACCGGCGGTCGGCCGCCTCAGAAAAGCCATACAACTGCTGCGCATCCTCGCGCACGATGAAATGGGTAAGAAGGCTGACAGGTTGGCCTAGTTCGGGGAGCTGATACAGCGTGGTCATTGGCACCTGCACTTCGTAACCAATACCGCCTACATCAACCAAAATTTCTGGTGCTTGCCGCCCGATCAAGGTTCCGCGGATTTGTCCAATCATGGCGCCACTTTACCTCAAACGCCCTGCTTTGAAGCCACTGGCCGCCAACGCCCCGGAGAGCTCCTCCGCGTGGCAGTGGCAGAGCGCAGCAGCGAGCCCGTCCGCAGCGTCCTCAACGGGCTCAGCGGACAAGCCCAGCAGTGCCGTTACCATGTGCTGCACCTGCTGCTTGCTCGCAGCGCCCGTTCCCACGACTGATTGTTTAATCTGACGCGCGGCGTATTCGAAAACAGCAAGCTCGTTGATGACGCAGGCAACCATCGCGGCACCACGGGCATGGCCCAACTTGAGCGCAGAGTCTGCGCTCTTCGCCATAAACACGCTCTCGATGGCAGCCACCGTAGGTCGATGGGTATCGATGATTTCCGAGAGCGATTCAAACAACACCCTCAGGCGAACACTGAGCGGCTCTTTGACTGGTAACCGAATGGTGCCGCTGGACACATAGACCGGTTGTTTTCGATCGACGCGGATAATGCCAAAACCCGTCTTTCGCGATCCAGGGTCAATACCGAGTATGACTGTCATAGCGGCAACCAGCACAAACCAAGTTCAAGTTTGACCGATTGCGGCGCAAAGGTCATGGCTAAGCCGGAAAAAACGGCGGCAGAAAATTTACAGAGAAGCGAGAACGTCCTCAGGGATATCAGCGTTGGTATAGACGTTCTGAACGTCATCGAGGTCCTCGAGCATGTCGATGAGCCCCACGACGCTTGGTGCCATAGCAGCATCCAATAGCAACTCAGTGCTGGGTAGCATCGTGACCTCTGCATGCACAGGTTCAAGGCCCGCCGCCACCAACGCGTCGCGAATCTCAGTCATCGCTTCCCAGGGAGTCATAACGTCAAGGCTGCCGTCATCTGCGGCGACAATGTCATCAGCGCCTGCTTCAAGCGCCACATCCATGACCGCCTCCTCGTCGGCACCCGGCGCAAACTGAATCAAACCAGTCCGCGAGAACAGATAGGCGACCGATCCATCGGTGCCCAGATTGCCGCCTCGCTTGGTGAACGCATGTCTCACCTCGGCGACGGTCCGGTTCCGGTTGTCTGTCATGACCTCAACTAGCACAGCGACGCCACCAGAGGCATAGCCCTCGTAGGTCAGCTCCTCCATATTGTCCGCTTCACCGGTGCCGGCGCCTCGGGCGATGGCGTTGTCGATAGTGTCGCGTTTCATGTTGGCACCGAGGGCTTTATCGACCGCCGCGCGAAGACGAGGGTTATCTTCTACGAGGGGCCCACCCGCTCTAGCGGCCACAACAAGTTCACGAATCAGTTTTGTAAACAGCTTGCCGCGCTTCGCATCCTGAGCCGCCTTGCGGTGCTTGATATTTGCCCATTTACTGTGGCCAGCCATGGCAATTTACTCGCTGGCGGGGGGCTCGGTGCGTCTGGAGCGCAATGACAGCTCCCGCATCTGCTGCTCAGACACCGTGCCGGGCGCCTCGGTCATCACACACTGCGCGCTCTGAGTCTTAGGAAATGCAATCACATCGCGAATTGACTGCCCGCCGACCATGAGCATAACAAGACGATCCAACCCGAAGGCCAGACCGGCGTGGGGCGGAGCACCGTGACGCAACGCACTGAGCAAAAATCCAAATTTCGACTCCGCCTCCGCTGCGTCGATGCCCAAGAGCTCAAAAACGGTCTGCTGCATGGTCTGATCGTGTATACGCACAGACCCACCGCCGATTTCGCTGCCATTGAGCACCATGTCATAGGCCTGAGATAGCGCGGCCTCTGGGTCTTCTTTCAGTGCCTCTGCAGTGCAAACCGGAGCAGTGAAGGGATGGTGCAGCGCGGTCATACCACCACGTTCATCGCGCTCAAACATCGGAAAATCCACCACCCACAGCGGCGCCCAGCTATCGGCGATCTGGTTCATATCGGCGGCCACTTTCAGTCGCAGAGCACCCAGTGATTCGTTAACAACCGAGCGCCTGTCGGCGCCGAAGAAGAGAATGTCGCCGTCGGCGGCACCGAGTCGCTCCAGCATGGCGAGCACCGTGTCATCGGGCATGAACTTGAGAATCGGCGACTGCAAACCCTCGATCCCTGCCGCGCGATCGTTCACCTTGACCCAGGCCAGCCCTTTCGCGCCATAGACCCCAACAAAATCGGTGTAGTCATCGATTTCCTTTCGAGACAGCGAGGCGCCACCGGGAATCTTCAAGGCAGCGACCCGACTATGGGGATCCTGCGCGGGCCCGCTAAAGACCTTGAAATCAACGCCAGTCATCAAATCATCTATCGAAACCAGCTCCCACTTGATCCTGAGGTCGGGCTTATCGGAGCCAAAACGTTCCATGGCCTCCGCCCAGGCCATCCGGGGAAATTTTCCCAATTCCACGCCCAGTTGTTCCTGAAAAAGGTTGCGCACCATACCCTCAGTGATGGACATCACCTCCTCTGCGCTGAGAAAGGCGGTTTCAATATCGATCTGCGTAAATTCTGGCTGTCTGTCCGCGCGTAAGTCTTCGTCGCGAAAACAGCGCGCAATTTGATAATAGCGATCAAATCCCGACACCATCAGCAACTGCTTGAATAACTGTGGAGACTGCGGCAAGGCAAAGAATGATCCGGGCTGAGTTCGGCTGGGGACCAAGTAGTCCCGGGCACCCTCAGGGGTTGCTCGGGTCAGTATGGGGGTTTCGATGTCGAGAAAACCCTGCTCATCAAGGTAGCGTCGAATGCTTGAGGTAATGCGGGCACGGGCGATCAGGTTTTGTTGCATCTCAGGGCGGCGCAAATCCATATACCGGTAGCGCAAGCGCACGTCCTCTCCTACGGAGTGGTGGGCGTCCAGAGGAAAGGGTGGCGTCTGAGCCACATTCAAAATCTCGAGCGTCTTGCCCAATACCTCGATCCGGCCAGAGGCCATATTCGGATTCACCGTCTCTGCCGAGCGCGCCCTGACTCGCCCCGTGATTTGAAGGACGTACTCGCTTCGCACACTGTCAGCACGCTGAAAATGCTCTTCGGTGTCGGGGTCGAAGACAACTTGAACAACACCCTCGCGATCTCGCATGTCGAGAAAGATGACCCCGCCATGATCTCGGCGCCGATCCACCCAGCCACATAACGTGACGGTTTGATCAATCAAAGCTTCATCAATCAGGCCGCAATAGTGGGTTCGCATCATTGTCTCCATGATCTGATATCCGGTTCTCATCCCGCCTTAGAGGATTCACTAGCGGGCGACGACGCGGTTTTGGGCTCGGTTTTCTTCTCATTTGTGCCTGAGCTACCGCCCTGCTCCGATTGAGCGGCGCCCTTGCGAGCACCGTCTGCTTTCTCGCCGGCAATATTTTTCTTCTCGCCGGTTTTGAAATCAGTCTCGTACCAGCCTCCGCCGGATAACCGGAACGAAGGTGCGCTGACTTGCTTTTTCAGGGTGGGGCGGGAACAAGCAGGACAGTCTGTGAGCGGCGCATCAGCCAGCTTCTGGATCGCTTCAAGACTGTGGCCACATTCCCTGCAGCAATATTCATAAATCGGCATGGCGTTCTCCTCATTCAAGTCCGCGTAACGCCCGGACACCTGCATGAGGCCATAGGAATAGCTTTCAAGGGCGCGGAGCGTACAGTAAACGCAGATCTAGTGAAAGGTACGCAGAGCGTGAGGATTTAGCTCGGCACCGAGCGGCAGTCTGCGGCGACTTTTTGGTGATGCCAATCTTCAGTAGCACCGGACACGCCGGGCCCCGCGTGGGCACCGCTCAGTTGGCAAACCCCTTCAGTTTTTTGAGTGGACGAATTTTGACCTGTGTGCGCGCCGGTTTGGCTTTGAACCACGTTTCTTCCCCGGTGAAAGGGTTAATGCCCTTGCGCGCCTTGACCGCCGGTCGCCGCAACGTCGTGATCTTCATCAAACCGGGTAAAGTGAAGCTTCCCATGCCGCGCTTGGCAATGCTCGCCTCCATAAGCCGCTCGAGAGAGCCCAGCACACGCTTGACGTCTCCCGTGGAGACATCGCTGTCGGCCGACAATAAAGCGACGAGCTCTGCCTTGGATAATTTCGCCTTCACTGCCCTCATTTTCTTTGGCGATTGTTTGACAGCTTTTTTATCGGGCATAGCGGGGTCTCGCTACAGTGGTATGTTCCGGTCAGCCCCCATCATCGCAGAATCAGGCGTGCTCAACATGAAAAACCCGGATTCTTGCAAACCCAATGCCGCGTGACATTCCCATTGACGCCCCACCTCTACAGCGGCAGCTGTACGCCAAGCACCCACCAACATTAGAATGGTCGCGCCTGAATTGGAGTCGTTTATGCGTGCCAGTGAATTCCTGCTCTCCACATTGAAAGAGACGCCAGCAGACGCGGAAGTCGTCAGTCACCAGTTAATGCTGAGAGCTGGCCTGATTCGTCGGGTCGCCGCCGGGATCTACAACTGGATGCCAATGGGGCTCCGGGTATTGCGGAAGGTAGAGCAAGTCGTCCGTGAAGAGATGGAGCGAGCGGGCGCACTGGAACTCACGATGCCAGTTGTGCAGCCCGGCGAGCTGTGGGAAGAATCCGGGCGGTGG
>PAGS01000078.1 GCA_002705465.1 Halieaceae bacterium | reverse complement strand
TTTTCTGATGACTCACACTGACATTCACTTACTGCTTACCGGTGACGAGCTCATGAGCGGCGACACCGTGGACAGTAATTCATCGATGATCGCTCAATCGCTGTCGGCATATGGCCATTCAGTCGAAGAAAAAGTCACGTTGGGCGATGACCGCACACGGCTGATCAGGGCGCTTGAGCGTGCCACGGGCGCCGCGCGCATACTGATCATGAACGGGGGTCTCGGCCCCACCCAGGATGACCTGACCGCTGAGCTGGTTGCCGCGGCGGCGGGGACCGAGCTCGTACTGCACCCCGAGGCCGACAGGCACGTGCGCGAATGGTGCGCCGCGCGCAGCATCGAGCCCAACGAGGCGAATCTGAAACAGGCCTGGCTACCGGCAGGCGCGAGCATTATTGCTAACCCCAGAGGTAGCGCCGCGGGCTTTGCGATTGAAGTCGGCGGCACCCTCATTTTGACGACCCCGGGGGTGCCCGGCGAACTGCGCGCCATGCTCCCGGAGGTGTGTGAACGCATTGTTGCGGCGATAGGCGGCGGGCAAAGCCATCGTGTCCGGCTACAAACCTTTGGCATCGGTGAATCCACCGCTCAAGCGAGACTCGACGAAGACACCGAGCCCTGGCCGGAGAGCGTGACACTGGGATTTCGCGCGAGCATGCCGCAACTGGAAATCAAGCTCTCCGCTGATTCTGCATCCGTCGAGGTGGACCAGTGCCGTCAGAGTCTGGAGCGTCTGATTGGCGACCACATTATCGGTGAGGACGACATGACGCTGGCGGGCGCGCTGCAACAGGTGCTCTGCGAGCAAGGCAAAAAGATGGTCACGGCGGAATCCTGCACCGGCGGCCTGATCGCCGCCATGATGACAGCAGAGCCCGGCTCATCGGCGGTCTTTGAGGCAGGCTTCGTGACGTATGCCAACTCTATAAAGCACTCGGTATTGGGCGTTGACGAGCAGACACTGGAATCCCAGGGGGCCGTGAGTGAGCCCGTGGTTCTGCAGATGCTGAGTGGCGCGCTGGAGCGATCCGGGGCCGATATTGGCGTGGCGGTCTCGGGCATCGCCGGCCCCGATGGCGGCACAGACGACAAACCGGTGGGTACCGTATGGCTCGCGTGGGGCACGGCCGATAACATGCATACGCTGCAGACCATGCTCCACACAGACCGCGCTATGTTTCAAAAATTGGTCGCCGCGGCGGGCCTCGATTTGATTCGGCGCCAACTTCTGGGCCTACCGAAACTGCCCCACTATTTCAGCCGCCGGGCTATCTAGGAATACAGACGCCCCCTAGGGCTGCAGCCGCGTCACCTGCCAGCTCTCGCCATCGTCCCGGGTGTATCGAAAGCGGTCGTGCAGTCGGCTCTCTCCACCCTGCCAGAACTCCCAGCTCACAGGCACCAACCGATAACCACCCCAATTCGGGGGCCTGGGGATATCACCACCACCAAAGCGAGCAGTGACCCCGGCGAGTTGTTGCATCAGCGCCTCCCGACTCTCTATCGCCTGACTCTGTGCCGACGCCCAGGCCCCGAGCTGACTGTCACGGGGGCGCGACGCAAAGTACGCATCGGATTCTTCCTCACTGGCGCGCTCAACGATGCCGCTTATCGACACCTGCCGATCAAGTTCATTCCACGGGAACAGCATCGAGGCCTGATCACACACATCGAGCGCAGCCGCTTTGCCGCTCTGGTAGTTGGTGAAGAACACCAAGCCGTGCGCGTCGACGCCCTTCATCAGTACCATTCGCTGGCGCAACCTCTGGTCGGGTTGCTGGGTGGCCAGCACGCAGGCGGTGGGATCTGCAAGACCAGCCGCAATCGCCTGCTCCTGCCACGCCACAAACTGCACGACGGGCTCCTTTGCGAGGTCTGCCCGGTGGAGGCCGCCCAGCGTGTACTGACGTCTGTGATCGCTGAAACGCATCGCATCTCCAAAGGTCAAAAAGTGTGGAAAGTGTAGCGCAGGTGCCTGCCCATGAGGCGAAAGGCTGTGTTAGCCTCACGCACCTTTTTGGCGTGGGCTGCGTATACACCAGTGATCAATCGCCAAACAGGGCTTAAGACTCAGGAAGCACCATGTTAGCCAACGCCATGATTACCCGCTCAACCCTCGCGCTCGTGACCTTCTGTCTGTTCACGACCGCGAGCCACATTGACCGAGTTGCTGGGCAGAGCAGCCTGCCACCCATGCCGGCAGCAGACGCGCCGATCATCGACTACCAGAACCGCTACCTGCCCACCTATGGCAATGCGGGGATGGTGGTGAGCCCCGAAAAGCTCGCTGGTGACATCGGTCTCAATATGCTCAAGCAAGGCGGCAACGCCGTTGATGCAGCGGTGGCGACAGGCTTTGCCCTGGCGGTAACGCTACCCCGGGCCGGCAACATCGGTGGTGGTGGCTTCATGCTGATCCATCTTGCCCAGACGGATGAACAAGTTTTTATCGACTACCGAGAGACAGCACCCGCCGCGGCGACCCGCGATATGTTTCTGAAGGAGGACGGGTCGGTCGATCAAGCCAAAGCCTATTTCTCCCATCAAGCGGCCGGGGTGCCTGGCACCGTCGCAGGTCTGGTTCATGCGCAGGAGCGCTACGGCAAGCTCTCACTCAAAGAAGTGATTCAGCCCGCGATCGATCTCGCCAAAAAAGGGTTTGATACGCCGCTGGCTTTGCACATGAGCCTGAATGCCCGCGCTGAGCGCCTCGCCAAAAATGAAGAGGCCAAACGTATCTACCTGCGAGGCAGTGACACCGCGCCTGCGCCGGGCACGCTACTGCAGCAACCCGATCTCGCCCGCACCCTGTCCCGTATCCGCGATAAGGGGGCTGACGGGTTTTACACCGGCGAGACCGCGGCGTTAATCGCCAGCGACATGGCGGCGAATGAGGGGTTGATCACCCAAGAGGACCTCGCCAACTACCGC
This sequence comes from Halieaceae bacterium, assembly GCA_002705465.1. Taxonomy (GTDB): domain Bacteria; phylum Pseudomonadota; class Gammaproteobacteria; order Pseudomonadales; family Halieaceae; genus Luminiphilus. Next base: position 4,811 of record PAGS01000078.1, on the reverse strand, counting down.
GTGCTAGAGCGCCCGCCCGTCAGGGGTACCTTCCGCGACTTCGAGATTGTCTCCGCGGCGCCACCCTCCTCCGGCGGCCTTCATATTCTGCAGATACTGAATATCCTTGAGCCCTACCCACTGGAATCCTATGGGCACAACAGTGCCGCCTACCTGCACCGGGTGATCGAGAGCATGAAGCTTGCCTACGCAGACCGCAGCCGCTACCTCGGTGACCCGGATCAGACCGTGATCCCCATTGAGGCATTGATCAGCAAAGATTACGCCGCCGAGCGACGCAAACTGATTGCCGCAAATGAGGCCAAAACCCCTGACGAGATCGGTCCCGGTAACCCGGTGCCCAGTGAGAGCCCCGACACCACGCATTATTCGGTAGCGGATGCCGACGGCAATGTGGTGGCCAACACCTACACCTTGAACTTCAGCTTTGGCTCACACATCGTGGTGCCGGGCACCGGTGTTTTACTCAACAATGAAATGGATGACTTCGCTGCCAAGGCGGGCGTCGCTAACGCCTACGGGCTGGTGCAGGGCGAGGCGAATACCATTGCCCCCGGCAGACGACCGCTCTCTTCAATGACCCCCACCATCGTCTTCAAGGAAGGGCAGCCTTGGCTGGCCGCCGGCAGCCCGGGCGGTTCGCTGATCATCACCACCGTGCTGCAAACACTCCTCAACGCCATGGTGTTCGACATGAACATCGCCACCGCGGTGGCGGCACCCCGCGTGCACAATCAGTGGATGCCCGACCGCACGCTGGTCGAGCCAGGCATCAGCGCAGATACGCAGCGATTGCTAGAGGCATGGGGCCACAACCTGACGCCCACACGCCGCACCATCGGACGCTCGAACTCACTGATGATTGACGAGGGATGGATGCAGGGCTTTGCCGATATGCGCCGCCCTGGGGGCCACGTAGCAACCGAGTAAGCGCTATTCACGCGACGCGCAGACCGGGCACCCAGACGGATGCTCAGGATCAAGCTACTGGCCATGGCGGGGAGCCGGCCGGCGTTACTGGAGCGCGTGGCGGGAGAAAGGTTACGTCCGCTCTGACTTCCCCGCCCGCTCGGCCGCGCTCTTCGTTCAGTCCTACACGATCGGGCGGATGCTACTGGACGTGGAACCCCACAGCAAAAAAGACTAGACCGATTGGATCAACCTGATCGATCAGGTCATTGAGCTGGCATTGCTGCCCTGACTGAGCGCATCAGTCGGCCTTAGGCATCCGCACTTTGTAGGTCTGGCGGGCTATAGCAACCAGATCGCCGTCGCTATCCCAGATCTCGGTATCGGTCTCGGCCACGCCGCGCGTCACCTGCCGCGTGCTGTGTCGCGCAAGCAGCGGGCCCGCCGCGGGCTTGCGCCGCACCTGCACCGTGAGCTCCACCGTCGGCACCCAGCCATAAGCGCCGTAAAGCGTAAAGATCGGTGGCGGCATGATATCTGCAAACATCAGGAGGTCAATCGGCCCGGGCGCGGCGCCGTCCTTGTGTGCCAGCCAGGCAACGAACTCACCCGAGCTATTGGTCTGCCCGTCGGTAAAGACTTCGGCACCCTGAACCATGCGCAGATCGATGCTCTGGTGAATTTCCAGATGCGACATGGCCAGTGAGGCAGCTTCATCGAATGCGGGCACCTTGGGCGGCGTGACGTTGGTCCAATCGGGCCCCTTCAGTAAGTCGAGATCGGTGTAGGCTGCGGTCGCCCTGAGCTTGAGCTGACCCTCCTGTCGCAGATCGGCACTGGCAAATTGCGTGCTCCGCGTCTCTGAAATTGACTCGACGGCTAACTCGACCTCCCCGAGTGCCACTGGCGCCAAATAAAACGCATTAATACTGAGCGGATCGGGCTGGTTGAGCGCCTCAGACAAGGCGCGCCCGACAAGCGCGAGCACATAGCCGCCATTGGCCACTGAGCCAATGCGCCAGCCTAGATGCACCTCCGCCCGCCATCGCGACTCACCCCGCGGCGAGACCGCCGTATCTGACATAAACTGGCTCATACAGCTCCTCTATCGACCCGCACAGGGGCGTTTGTCCGGTATCCGTTCAGGCACGTTTTCTGCGTCCCATACCCTGTCAGTGCTTTTTTGGCTCACATCGATCTATACTGGGTTGCCGTATTCCGAGCCGGAGAAGGATCTTGGCCCATACGTGTCCACTGTCAGCCCGGCAAGGATTGCCGCTTCTGACCCTACTTTTTGCTGGGGCGGCATCGTTTTTTGTTAATGCCCAAGCGCAAGAAACCGTCCCTGAAAACGCCGGAAACAACGCCGAAGCGGCGCCTATCGTAATCGATATGGCCGCGCCATTGGAGCGTGCGCCGCCGCCAGAGCCGAGCGCTATGGGTGTGTATCGAAACTACATCCAGTTGCTGGAGGCAAGTGGTGGCGCCTTCGCGTCTGGCCTCACAGAACAGTTACTGGGGCTCGGGTTGAATTTGCAGGCGCTGGATCGTCATGCCGAGGCGGCCGCGGTGCTTAAGCGCGGTGTGCACGTGAGTCGGGTTCAGTCAGGCCTGTACTCGGCGGATCAAATCCCCCTTCTCAGGGCCGAGATCCGCAGTCTGATCGCGCTACAGCGTTTTGACGAGGTCGATGAACACCAGCGCTATTTGGCGCGCGTGGAATCCGAGGCACTGGAGGGATCAGCCGCCTCGATCGCTGCCTTGCTGGACCAAGGTGCCTGGGCGGAACAAGCCTGGGAGCTCAAGCTGGGGGAGCAGGAGGCACATCTGGAGCATCTGGCAAGGAGCTGGGACTACTACCTCTTGGCCTATAACCAGAGCGTCAAACTCTATGGCGATCAGTCTCCGGAGCTGCTCAAGTCGCTGGAGGGGATGCTGCGCCTGCAATATCGCTTTGCTAATCTGCAGCGGCAGAGCGCGAGTCAAAGCAGCTTCGGTAACAGCAACTATCGCCAAACCACCGCTCTGGGTGGCGCCTTCCGGCGAGGGGAAGCCGTACTCTCCACTATTTATAGCCTCAAACTCCAGAACGGCTCGAGTGCCGGTGAGCAGGCAAGTGATCTCACGCGTCTGGGTGACTGGGCCTGGTGGATTGGAAAACGTTCCAACGCGCGCAAATACTACGAGCAGGCATGGCACAGGGTCACGCTTCCCCCGGCCGATACGCAAGACGAGTCCGGCGCCACGGGAGAGCCCGGCGCAACGGAAGCGCCAAGCCCGACTGCAAAGGAGACGGAAGCATCAAGCGCGGCTGCCGACGGCTTGGGTCTCGCGGACGTTAACGGGAATGACGCCGATGTGACAGACGACGCTGGCCTGCCTGAGGACATTAAAACCCCCAATCAAAACGCCGCGGATAAATCCTCTGACGAGACGAGTGTCGCATCACAAGCGCCTGCAGACGATGCCGAGTTAGCGACAAGAGTGGACGGCGCGTCACAGCCGCTACTGGCCATTGAGCTGGGCGGCCCACCCGTCGATGACCCCGTGATGCGGGCGGCACTTTTTGAATCGCCCTCACCACTTCCTGACGTCGACGGCATTCGCGCTCTGCCGCCGTTCAGGCGGGATGCGACGGGTCCTTTGGTCGTGAAATTTCGCTTGAATGAGTCCGGAAAAATCACACAACTTGAACGTCTCGCAGTGGAACCTGTCCAAGAGACTGAAGCCACGAGCCCAGACACAGATACCGAAGAGGACGAAGCCGCAGCACAACCCGCGATCAAGAGCGACCCTAATGTAGACCGCTTGCTCAGGAAAATGCGTAAAACGCGTTTCCGGCCTCGATTTGAGGGCGGCAAGCCTGTGGCGACTGATATGATTGTGTGGTCTTTTGATCTGAATCCGACGGGTTCATAAGCGATGGTCGTATACACCCCATGAACACCCGATTTTTCATGCAAGCGCATCAGCCCAAGCTCCTTCGCTGGCTCGCGACAGGCGCATTGGTCGGTGTGATGTTGACGTTGATGGGTTGTCCCTCCGCCAGCACGCCGACGACGCCCTCTGTGCCGACGCCCCCTTCTTCGCCCTCGAGCTCCGGCGCCTCCTCGCCCGCGTCGACTGGATCCAGCGGGCCCAGCTCACCGAGCTCCAGCAGCTCGGGCTCCAGCTCGAACAGCGGCAGCTCTGGCGCCAGCGGTCCCAGCTCATCGGGCAGCAGCGGGAGTACCGGCTCCAGCGCGCCCAGCTCGGGTAGCGGCAGCCCAAGTGCCGGTGCATCAGGCAGCCCGGGGGCTGGTATGCCGGGGAGCCCCTCTAGCGGAGGCAGCGCGGGTGATAGCTCCACCGGGGGCGACAGTGCGGGCGGGAATATGCCGGGTGATGCAGGCGCCAGCGGCGGTGAGCCCGGTTTTGGTGATACGGCAGGGGGCACTGATTTGCCGTCAATGGTCGACACCCTCCCGACCTTCGATGAGACCTATGGCGCGGAAGGCAATGCCGAAGGCGGTGCGCAAGAAGGCGGCGCACCAGATAGCGACAAGACCGGCAGTGGCGCTGGCGGCAACAACGGATCCGGCAGTACGGGGCAGGACAGCGGCGTTGCAGACAGCGGCGACGCGACCGGGCCCGGCACTCGCGCCAGTGGTGGCATGGATTCAGGTGCGGGGACCGGTGGGCCCATGACCGCGGCCGAGCGGGTCGCGATTTTGGACCGACAGCTCGAGGAAAGCACCCGTGATTTCGACGGCATTATTTATGATGAGGAGCAGCGCCAGCGCGAGGCAGCTCGTGATCGCGCCGCGCAGACTGCCCAAACCGGGGGCGGCGGCTCGGAGCCAAACGATGCCGGGGAACCCACTTTTGGTGGCGGAATGGCCAGCGCCGGTGGTGGCTCAGTG
>PAGS01000020.1 GCA_002705465.1 Halieaceae bacterium | reverse complement strand
TTTGCATGATGGCAAGCGGCCTGTAGACACTGACATCTCAGGTACGCCAACTATTACCATCTGGATCACTTGTTTTGACGCGACAAAAGCTTCAGCGGGGGGGTGTCGCGTCTCACCAGAGAGGACTCTGGCCCAGCCATCATGACGGCGCCCTCAAGCAACGCTATGCTCCGTGCTGCTGCGAGTGATTCATCTGCAAAAACGCAGGTCTGAGTGGCTGTGCAGCTAACCCGATAGGACATCACCATGACAGCACGCTCGTATCCCCTCGACCGATACCTGGATACCTTGGGTGAGGGGTTAGTCGACTGGATCGGAGTGCGACCTCGCAGACGCGAGCCACTTATGGCTGTGCCGCGTGCTTTAGCCGTCGCTGATAGGGGCTTGGAGGGCGATCACCGTATGGCCAAAACGCCGGGCTCGGGCCGGCAGGTTACCCTGATCTCAGCTGAATTTATTGGCCATATTGCCGCTCAGCTGGGCATAGAGGCGCTGCATCCGAGTCGTTTACGCCGCAACATCGTCATCTCTGGGATCAACCTCAATGCGCTTCGCCGGCAGCGATTTTGGGTTGGCGAGGCGCTGTTGGAGGCGAGCCAGCTTTGCCACCCCTGCGCGAGGATGGAGGCCGAGTTGGGCCCGGGCGGCGTGATCGCGATGTGCGGCTACGGCGGGTTCTGCGCCAAGATTATCAGTAGCGGAGACATCGAAGTGGGTGCGGCCGTCAGGTGGCTGGGGCGCTCATCGTGAGTTGGAACCCCTTAGCGCTGCCAGTTGATCAGGTGCTGCTGGTCGCCCTCTCTGTGGGCTTGGCGGCCCTCATCAGGGCCTTTACCGGGTTTGGTTTTGCGATGCTAGTGGTGCCCGCCTTTTCTTTTTTTTTATCGCCCGGCGATGCCGTCGTACTGAGCGCTGTGCTGGCGCTTTTGCTGGGGCTGATGAGTCACCGATCCTGGTGGGGCCTGTTCCCGGTAGCGCCTGCTAAATTCATGTTGATGGGCGCTGTGCTTGGCACAGCGATCGGCGTCTGGTTCCTTGCATCGCTCTCGGTGACCGAATTCCAGCTGTGGATCGGGGTGCTGGTGGTCACTGCTTCTATCGTGCTGTCTCGCTTTACGCCCAGTGAGAGACCCGCCTCTGGAGCGACGTCGCTCGGCACCGGCGTGGCGTCAGGGCTAATGAATGGCGCATTCGCGATTCCGGGCCCACCGGTCATTCTCTATGTTATCGCCACCATGACTGAGGCAACCCAGTCTCGTGCTTTTTTGATGATGTTTTTCTGGTGCTCAAGCATTGTGTCGCTGGCCATGTTTGCGTTGGCAGGATTGGTCACGCCGAGGCCATTTCAGCTGCTCTGGGTGGCGCTGCCAGCGATGTGGTTGGGTAATCAGGTTGGAGATTGGGCCTTTACTCGCTTTGCTGGCGGGGCCTACCGGCCTTTCGTCGTGGGGTTATGCGTTTTGATCGGACTGACCATCTCGGCGAAAGCCATCTGGTGGGGCTAATCACTGTTTTACATTATCTCGCACGATACGCGCCTTCTGTCTTTGCCAGTCGCGATCGCGCTCAGTTTCTCGCTTGTCGTGGAGTTTCTTGCCAGTCGCCAGGTCGATGCGCGCTTTCACCAGATGTCCTTTCCAATACAGCGCGGTGCACACGCAGGTTTGACCCTTTTGCGTGACACCGGCGTTGATTTGTGCCAGCTCTTTTTTATGCAAGAGTAGTTTTCTGGTGCGAGTGGGATCCGATACGAAGTGCGTCGATACCGTATCAAGTGGCGTAATATTTGCCCCTAAGAGAAAGGCCTCCCCACCCTTCATCAGCACGTAGCTGTCAGTCAGCTGCACTTTGCCAGCCCGAAGAGATTTGACCTCCCATCCCGCCAGTGAAACGCCCGCCTCAAAGGATTGCAGCAGGTGATAGTCGAAGCGTGCTCTTTTGTTCTGGGCGATGGTATTGTCTGACGGTTTGTTGCGTTTGGATTTCGCCATGCGGGCATTATACGGGCGTGCGTTCCAGACCGTGCCGGTATTCTTACATCCCAATACAGGCCCGAGGATTCGAGCGGGGGTTGATTGTGCTGGATGACAACATCCCTCAACCATGGCGGGCGCGGACTACCTTGGTGTTGACACTGACGCTGCTAGCCATGGGTCTCGGCAATATCCAACGGATGCCGTTTTTGATGGGGGAGTACGGCGGGGCGCCTTTCTTCGTCTCTTACCTCATTGCGCTGTGCTTGTTGAGCGTTCCGGTGTTAATTGCCGAGGTGACCGTCGGCAGTTTGGGCAGAGGCTCTCCCGGCCTCGCAATACATTGGGCCGCGAGTACCGCCAACGTGGACTCACGTTGGCGGTATCTGGGTGTGGCGCAAGCACTACTGGCGTTGTTGCTCGCTGCTGTCGCGTCATTTATGGTTGCATGGTGTCTGCACTGGGCCAGTACCTTGTACTCGGGTACTTTGGCCTCAGCCAGTGCCGTCGATGTGGCGCAGGCTTTCACGATGCGCCTCGATGATCGCGCCGCCCAATTGATGCCGATGCTGATCGTTCTTGCCGTATCCGGGGCAATATCGACTATGGGTATTCGGGTCGGTATGGGATTACTGGCCTGGATATGCCTACCGGCAGTTGCCGTCACCTTATTCGGCGTGCTGGACTTTATTTTTTTTTATAGCGATTTGCGACCGGTTGAAGACTTTCTCTTCGCGCGACGGCCGAGTGACTGGAGTCTCGAGGCATTCTCGCAGGCGGTTGTTGCTGCCGGTATGACCCTGGGTGCGGGGCTTGGTGTAGGGATGGCGCTGGGTGCGCAGGCACCGCCGGGCCTACCATGGGGGCGGTCCGTCCTCGCCGTCGCTGTGCTTGATACGACTTTTCTCATTGTCACAGCGGTTATCATTTCGGCGCTGTTATTCGGGGCCAATGTCTCGCCGCAGGGCGGCCTGTCTGCTCTTTTGGTGGGTGTGCCCTACGCCTTTGCGAATCTCCCGCTAGGGGAAACGTATGGTGCACTGTTCTTTTTCGCGATGGCGCTGATTTCCTGGAGCGCAGTGGTGGTGCTCTACGAGCCCGCACTGATGCTGTTAGCTAACGAGTGGGGTCTGGGTCGAGTCAGCGGGGCCATCCTGACCTCTGCGATCACCGCGGTCACCGCAACGATAACCTTATTCAGTGCCGAGGCGCCGCTCTTGGATGTGGGGTACTGGGTGACTCGATCGTTCCTGCCTGCCAGTATTCTCATCACGGCGCTCTTTGTCGGCTGGGTGTTGCCGAGGCCAATATTGCGGGGTGAACTCTTCCGTGAGCCCGCGTGGCTGTTTCGGCTGTGGTGGTGGTTGCTCCGCTGGTGTGCGCCTATTTGTTGCGTGCTGTGGTTGATCTTAGGTTAAACCGATTGTGCCTGCGCGGGTAGCGGTCGTGTTCTGTACACTGCGTCGATGACTCTGATCGAGCGAAGCGCCTTGCTGCCACATTCTGCCGAGCAAATTTTTGATTTGGTTGCGGATATTGAGCGATACCCCGAATTTCTGGAGGGTTGCGTGGGTGCGCACATTCTCGAGCGCACAGAGCATTCAGTCACCGCCACGCTGCGATTGTCCAAGGGTGGGATCAGTCACGGTTTCACGACCCAGAATACGCTCAAGCGTCCAGAGTGCATGGAGCTTAAGTTGATAGAGGGCCCTTTCGAAACGTTTTCAGGGTATTGGGTTTTCAGGCCGCTGGGGGAGGGCGCCTGTAAGGCGTCGCTGCGTCTCCAGTTTGAGCTTGCCGGCGGCCTCGCCAGCGTGGCCATCGGGAAATTATTCGATAAAGTTGCACTCGATCTGGTGGACGCCGTAGTCAGGCGTGCAAGCCAGAAATTGGAGCCGGCCGGATGAGTAACACGATTGCGATTGAGGTTGCCTACGCGCTGCCAGACAAGCAGCGAATCATCAAGCTCGATGTGCCCGAGGGCACGACGGTGGTGCAGGCGGTCATCATGAGCCAGATGGACTCCATCTTTGAAGATCTGACACTCAGTGAGGATCTGAAGCTGGGCGTCTGGGGCAAAGCGGTCACCGCTGATCGCGCCCTCGTCGCAGGCGAGCGGGTTGAGATCTATCGTCCCTTATTGGTGGATCCAAAAGAGGTGCGTCGAGCCCGTGCGGCGCGCGCGAAGGCGGCACGCAGCGAGAGTGAGTTTCAGAATGCTTCTGAGGCGTCTTCCGCTGATGGAGGTTGACCCCAGTCCGGGGCATCCGGGCCTTCCGCACGAACCAATTGGTCTCCATCGAACCACAGCGTCAATTGTGTCGTGACGAGGGTAGTGGTGCCATTGCGCATTAGGTAGCGGTAGTCCCAGCGGTCGCTGTGAAAGGCATCTTCGATCAGCGGCGTGCCCATGATGTAGCGAACCTGCCGACGGTTGAGACCTGGGCGCAGCTGCTCGACCATCTCTTCAGTGACCACATTACCCTGCTCCACGTTGATGCGATAAACCCCCGGAAAACCAATGTTACTGCCGCATCCGACCATGGCGGTCAGCAAACAACTGAAGACGGCAACTCGAAAATGAGGGATTACCGGGTGCACGTTAGCTTCCAAGGCGCAAGATGGGCTGGCATGATACCCGACAAAGACCCCGTCAGAGAACTGTTCAGGTATGTCCTCCGAAAATCGTGAACTGAAAAAAGCGGGACTCAAAGTAACCGCGCCGCGGCTTAAGATCCTCTCAATGCTGAGCGACGCATCGGGTCAGGGCGATCATTTCAGCGCCGAGGACCTTTATCAGCGTTTACGCGACACGGGCGAAGATATCGGCTTGGCGACGGTGTACAGAGTGCTCACGCAGTTTGAAACCGCGGGGCTGATCATCCGGCATAACTTCGAGGCGGGCTATTCTGTTTTCGAGATGGCGTCGGACCACCACCACGATCATATGGTGGATGTGGATACTAGCGAGGTGATCGAGTTCATAGACGAGGAAATTGAGCGTCGTCAGCACTTGATAGCCGAAAAGCACGGTTACGAAATTATCGATCACTCCCTCGTGCTTTACGTCCGAAAAAAACCGGAGGCCTAGCTGTTCTCCAGCATCTCCCTGGCGTGGGCCAACGTGCTCTCGGTCAGCTTTGAGCCGCCTAACATTCTGCCGACTTCCTCAACCCGGCCCGCGTCAGTGAGCAAAGTGAGCTCTGAGTGCACACTGTCTTCACCTGTCTTGGTGACAAGAAGATGTTGGTTCCCTTTGGCCGCAACCTGAGGTTGGTGCGTCACAACCAATACCTGACTGCTGGCGCCCAATTGTGCGAGGAGCTCCCCCACCACTTCAGCGACACCTCCACCGATGCCGACATCGACCTCATCGAAGATCATGGTGGGTGAGGTCGCTGTATCGGCAGCCACGACTTGAAGCGCCAGGCTGATTCGAGACAATTCTCCACCCGAGGCGACCCTGCTGAGTGGGCCCGGTGCCGCGCCGGGATTGGTGCTGATCAAAAACTCGATGTCCTCTGCTCCGCGCGGATCAGGATTGTCGTCCTTGAAGGGAATCAGCGCGATGTCAAATACGCACCTTCCCATCGCAAGCCGGTCCAGCATCTCCATCACGCGTCGCGCGAGTTTGATGGCTCCCTGCTGTCTCAGAGCAGACAGCTTGTTGGCTTGGGTTCGCCAGGCCAGTGCAGTATCTGCCATTGCTTTCTCCAGCGCCTCCAACTGCTCCGATCCGCCGGTCAGCGCCTCGAGCTCGGTGTGTAACTCAGTCAACAATTCGCTGAGGGCGTCGGGTTGGACGCGGTGTTTGCGTGCCAGATCGTGCAGTGCGCTCAAGCGTTCCTCGGTTGCCCGCAATCCCTCGGGATCCAATTCCAATGACTCCGCGAAACGCGATGTCTCGGCTTCGGCCTCATCAAGTTGAATGAGCGCAGACTGCAATAACTCTCGAAGATTATCCGTCGCCTGCGACCGCATCCGGTCGTCGTTGGCAAGCTGCACCAATCGTGCAAGCTGATCCCGCTGCGTCTCGCAGCCGGCGGCGATGTCATTGGCGCAGTCGATGATGAAAGCGGCGTTGGCGAGCAGCTTGTGACGCGCCTCCAATTCATCCATTTCATCTGGTTGCGGGTTAAGGGTTTTAAGCTCGGCAATTTGGTAGGAGAGCAGCGCTTTTCGCGCGTCAGCTTCCTCGGTTTTACCCGCCAGTCGAGCGTGCTCCTCCTGCAGTACCCGCCAGCGCTGCGCCGTCTCGCTGACCTCGACAATCAGCGCCTCGCCACCCGCATAGGTGTCCAGGAGGCTTCTCTGAGTGGGCCGGCGAAGCAGCGATTGATGGGCATGCTGCGAATGTATGTCCACCAGCAACTCCCCGAGATCAGCGCAGTCAGCGAGCGTCGCAGGGGAGCCATTGATGTAGGCTCTCGAGCGCCCCTCTGCGGATATGGTGCGGCGCAATATACACTCGCCAGACGCGTCGAGGTCCCGCTCTGCGAGCCATACTCGGGCGCGGGTGTTCTGACTCACGTCAAAGCTCGCCGCAATGTCGGTGCGCGCCGCGCCGGGTCTCACTGCCTTAGGGTCCGCGCGGTCACCGACGCAAAGACCCAGCGCGTCGAGCATGATGGATTTTCCGGCGCCGGTTTCACCGGTGATGGAGGTCATTCCCGGGTGCAGGTCGACCTCCAACTGATCGACTACGGCATAGCCCTGAATCGCGAGGTTAAGGAGCATAGTGTTCATATTAGCTTGTTGAGCGGCTTTTATAGCGCAGGGCGACGGTGCTGTGAACATCTGATACGTTCAGCATGGATCTCGCCCCAGTGCCACGATGAGTGAAGCCCTGTAGGGTCGGAGGAAGCGCCGCGGTTCCCGAGCGTTTAGGCCTGTTGACCAAATGGGTTGCTTTGTTGCGCGCCCGGCCTGTGCTACAACACCAGTATCTGAATCCTCAGAGGCATAACGTGGAAGCCCTGTCGCCCCGCGCTTCATCGCTGCTAAAAACTCTTGTAGAAATGCACATCCGCGAGGGGCAACCCGTTGCGTCGAAAAACCTGCAAGGTGAAAGCGGGTTGTCGGTGAGTTCGGCGACGGTGCGCAATATCATGTCTGAACTTGAAGATCTCGGTTATCTGGCCTCGCCCCACACCTCTGCCGGCCGAGTCCCCACCCCGCAGGGCTACCGTTTCTTTGTCGACAGCCTGGTACAGGTGGGTCCTGTGGAGGAGGATGCGGTGTCAGTATTGAACGCTGGCCTCGACCCAAACCGCAGTTCCAGCGAGCTGGTCCAAAGTGCATCGAACCTTCTGGCACAAATCACCTACCAGACTGGCATCGTGACCGTTCCGAAGCCTGCAGCAAGTCAGTTACGGCAAATCGAGTTCTTGCCGCTCTCAGGCGATCGCGTGTTGGTGATTTTGGTCATCAACGAGCGAGAGGTACAAAACCGCATTGTTCATATGCCCCGGCCAATGACTGAGGAGCAACTGAAGTCGGCGGCTGACCTGATCAACCTGCGCTATTCCGGTAACGATCTCGCACATGTGAAAGAACACATCGTGCGAGAAATGGCTGAGGCGCGCACAAAAATTGATCGCTACCTAGAAGCGGCTCTGGAGCTTGCGCAGGCAGCAATTGACGCGGAACAGGAGGCCGAGAGTGTCGTCGTCACAGGCGAATCGAGTTTGCTTAACCAGGCTTCGCCTGAGGACATTCAGAAGCTCCGTGAATTATTCGATGCTTTCAAGCGGAAGCGCGATTTACTGGACTTAATGGAGCGCTGTTCCAAGGCGGATGGTATCCAGATCTTCATCGGTGAAGAGGCTGGATTCGACGTGTTCGGTGATTTCAGCGTCATCACGGCTCCTTATGCACAAGGTGCTCAGTTACTCGGCGTACTGGGGGTCATTGGTCCGACCCGCATGGCATACGAAAGGGTGATTCCCATTGTTGATGTGACGGCCCGCATGCTGAGTGCAGCGCTCTCCCGTTGAGCCCCGCGAGGCTTGCTAAACCTGCACCCCGGTTCGCGCTTGCTACCGAATTAGGCGGCAATGTGGCCGACTCAGGGTGTGTGACCCCCTCTCGGAGCAACTTGTCTTAGGGTGCTTTCGCCGCTGCTGCTAAAAAAGCGTGCCCACAGCCTTGAAATCGTTATCTCTCCCCCCCAAATCGGACACTGCAGTCGCGTGATTGCTGCAGTGGCAGGACACTGTTCACAATAAACATGCTAGGCCACAGACCAGACAGACGACAGATCGGAGAACAACCATGGTGGATGAACGGCCCGACGAGCCTACGGAGGAAGAGGGTGATCCTCATCACGCAGAGGCGGCAGACAGCGCCGAGGCGGTAAAGGGTGATGACGAGGGGTTAGTAGATACTGAAGGTGATGCGGCCGTCCCCACCGGTGAGGATTCAGGCGTTGCAGCGCTTGCAGCAGAGCTCGAAGCCGCAAAAGACGCCGCGCTCAGAGCGCGGGCCGACGCCATGAATGTGCAACGTCGTGCTGAACAGGAAATCGAAAAAGCGCGAAAATTTGCGCTGGAGCGCTTTTCTGGCGATCTGTTGAGCGTGGTCGACAACCTCGAACGCGCCTTGGAATCGAGCGGAGATGAACAGGGCGGCGCAGCACTGGCGGAGGGCGTTGAGTTGACCCGGAAGGGCTTCATGGACGTGCTCGCAAAATATGGCGTTGAAGCGGTGGACCCAACGGGCGAGCCCTTCGACCCCGAGACAGCGCAAGCAATGAGCATGGTTGAACAGCCCGATGCAGAGCCCAACTCGGTCGTGGCAGTAATGCAGAAGGGCTACCTGCTCAATGGAAGGCTATTGCGGCCCGCCATGGTGATGGTCGCCAAAGCGCCGAGCGCCGAGTAAGGCATATTAGTTACAGCGAATAGCGGTTGAATTTGAGTCCGCAACCCCCACATCAGGATACAAGGAAGCAAGCTGGCGAAGAGCCGCCGGCGCACAGGAGAAAGCAACATGGGTAAGATCATCGGTATCGACCTGGGCACCACCAACAGCTGCGTGTCTGTTCTGGAGAGCGGTAAGCCTAGGGTCATTGAAAACGCAGAGGGCGGCCGGACAACGCCATCCATCGTCGCCTACACAGACGACGACGAAATTCTGGTGGGCCAGTCGGCCAAGCGACAAGCCGTTACCAACCCAACCAACACGTTGTTCGCGGTGAAGCGCCTCATCGGTCGTCGCTTCGAGGACGACGTGGTCCAGAAAGACATCAAGATGGTGCCCTATCAGATCGTCAAGGCTGAAAGCGGTGACGCGTGGGTGCAGGTCAATGATGACAAGATGGCGCCGCCGCAGGTTTCGGCCGAAGTCTTGCGCAAAATGAAGAAGACCGCTGAGGAGTACCTCGGCGAGGCGGTGACTGAGGCAGTGATCACAGTACCCGCATATTTCAATGATTCGCAGCGGCAGGCCACCAAAGATGCGGGTCGGATTGCGGGTCTTGAGGTCAAGCGGATTATCAATGAGCCCACCGCGGCCGCGCTTGCTTATGGCATGGACAAAGCGCAGGGCGATCGCACTGTCGCGGTCTACGATTTGGGCGGCGGCACCTTCGACATCTCCATCATTGAAATTGCAGAGGTTGATGGAGAGCATCAGTTTGAGGTCCTGGCCACTAACGGCGACACGTTCCTCGGCGGTGAGGACTTTGACCTTCGGCTGATTGAATTTCTCGCCGATGAGTTCAAGAAGGAAAACAGCATCGATCTGCACAACGACCCGTTGGCCCCGCAGCGTCTCAAAGAGGCCGCTGAGAAAGCCAAAATCGAGTTGTCCAGCTCGCAGCAAACCGAGGTGAATCTGCCCTACATCACTGCGGATGCCACCGGACCCAAACACCTGGTCGTGAAGTTGAGCCGCTCAAAATTGGAGGGTTTGGTGGAAGATCTGGTAAAGCGGTCGCTCGAGCCTGTAAAGATCGCGCTGGATGATGCGGGTTTATCTCCGGCGGAGGTGGAGGACGTTATTTTGGTGGGCGGCCAGACGCGAATGCCAATGGTGCAATCGGCCGTTGCCGAGTTCTTCGGTAAAGAGGCGCGGAAGGATGTGAACCCCGACGAGGCGGTTGCAATGGGTGCCTCGATTCAAGGGGCGGTGCTCGCGGGCGACGTCAAGGATGTTCTGCTACTCGACGTCACGCCGTTGACATTGGGTATCGAGACAATGGGTAGCGTCGCAACCCCGTTGATCGAGAAAAACACCACTATCCCGACCAAGAAATCGCAGGTGTTCTCAACAGCTGAGGACAACCAGACGGCGGTAACCATTCACGTCGTGCAGGGTGAACGCAAGCAGGCAACACAGAACAAGTCTCTGGGTCGCTTTGATTTGGCGGATATTCCGCCCGCGCCACGGGGGATGCCGCAGATTGAGGTGACTTTTGATCTCGATGCCAACGGTATTCTCAATGTGTCTGCCAAGGACAAGGCCACCGGCAAGGAACAGTCGATTCGTATCACCGCCTCGGGGGGACTCTCAGAGGACGAGATCGAACAGATGGTGCAGGATGCAGAGGCAAACGCCGAAGCGGACAAGAAGTTCGAGGAGCTGGTGGCTGCCCGAAATACTGCAGATGGTATGGTGCACGCCGCGCGCAAGACTCTCGAGGAAGCCGGGGAGCACGCCACGGATGAGGAGCGTGCCGCCATCGAGGCCGCCATTGCCGAGACAGAAGAGGCAATCAAGGGTGATGACGCCGCTGCGATGGAGGCCGCAACCACAAAACTGACTGAAGCCACGGGAGGCGTTGCGCAGAAGATGTATGCGGCGCAGCAGGCCGAGGGTGCAAGCAGCGATACGGCCACCGAAGAGGCGGATGAGGCGGATCAAGGCGATGTCGTTGATGCTGAGTTTGAGGAAGTTAAGGAAGACAAACGCGCCTGATCGAAGTCATCGGTCGAGGGCAACGCGTTATAGCGGCGCCCGAATACAAGCCCAGTGTGAGGGCAACACTCCAGACGCGGGTCATGGCAAGTTCCATGTCACCCGCGTCCGTTTTTCAAGAGGGAGCGTGGTGTTTGTAAGAACCCATGCCTGAATTATGTCTAAACGCGACTATTACGAAGTGCTTGGGGTTGATCGATCGGCCTCTGAGCAGGACATCAAGAAGGCATATCGCCGCATCGCGATGAAATATCACCCGGACCGCAATCCGGACGACGCCGATGCGGACAGCAAGTTTAAAGAGGCAACGGAGGCCTACGAGGTCCTTTCGGACGGCGAGAAGCGTGGCGCTTACGATCAGTTCGGACACGCTGGTGTCGACTCCTCAATGGGTGGTGGCGGCTTTCAGGGCGGCAGTTTTTCGGACATCTTCGGAGATGTCTTTGGCGATATTTTTGGCGGCGGTGGAGGGGGGCGTCGTCAGGGACCGCAGCGCGGTTCAGACCTGCGCTATACCCTGGAGGTCTCTCTCGAAGAAGCGGTGCGCGGTTCTACAGCAGAGATTCGGGTGCCTTCACTGCAGCATTGTGCGCCCTGTGACGGTAGCGGTGCCAAGCCAGGTAGCAGCCCCGTCACTTGTGGCGGCTGTGGCGGCTCTGGTCA
>PAGS01000019.1 GCA_002705465.1 Halieaceae bacterium | reverse complement strand
TGGGAGAGCTCTTCAGAGGTCTCCACAGAGGCTGTGCCCACCAAAACGGGTGCACCACTGTCGATGCAAGCGCGTACATCCTCAATGATTGCCTCAAACTTCTCCTCACGCGTGAGGTACACCAGATCGTTTAAGTCATCGCGGCGCATCGGCACATTGGTGGGAATGACCACGCAATCGAGACCATAAATTTGCCGGAATTCAAAAGCTTCTGTATCTGCCGTGCCCGTCATGCCAGCAAGTTTGTCGTAGAGGCGAAAGAAATTTTGAAACGTTGTAGAGGCGAGGGTTTGACTTTCACTTTGGATCCTCACACCCTCCTTCGCCTCGATCGCCTGATGCAAGCCCTCTGAAAGTCGCCTGCCCGGCATTGTCCGGCCGGTGTGCTCATCGATGAGCACCACCTGACCTTCCTGAACAATGTATTCAACATCTTTATGAAACAGCACGTGCGCTCGCAGACCGGAGTGAACGTGATGTAACAGACCGAGGTTTGTGGCGGCGTAGAGCGAGTCATCGGCTTGCAGTAATCCAGCCTCAATCAGCATGCCTTCCACTTTTTCATGGCCGGCTTCCGTAAGCTCGATGCTCCGTTGCTTCTCGTCGACGGTAAAATCGCCCTCCTGTTCCTCCGACTCTGGGCTGAGTTTGGGGATCAGTCGATTCACAGCTTTATAGAGCTCAGAGCTGTCCTCGACAGCGCCTGAAATAACGAGTGGCGTTCTGGCCTCATCGATCAGTATCGAGTCGACTTCATCGACGATGGCAAAAGCCAGCTTTCCCTGGCTTTTATCGGCCATGCTGAAAGCCATGTTGTCGCGTAGATAATCGAAACCAAACTCGTTGTTTGTGCCGTAGACAACATCACACTTGTACGCCAACTTCTTCTCTTCAGCACTATGGCCGGAGCGAACGACGCCCACCGATAAACCCAAAAACTCATAAAGCGGCCCCATCCAGGCGGCGTCCCTGCTGGCCAGATAATCATTGACGGTGACAAGATGAACGCTATGATCAGGTAGCGCATTGAGGTAAGCAGGGAGGGTCGCTACCAGCGTTTTACCCTCACCCGTTCGCATCTCAGCGATTTTGCCGTCATTAAGCGCCATACCACCAATCAATTGCACGTCGAAGTGGCGCATCCCCAGCGCCCTGACGCCCGCTTCCCTGACCACTGCAAACGCCTCGGGCAGCATCTGCTCCAGACTTTCCCCGTCTGCAAGACGCGATCGAAACTCCACCGTCTTGTCACGTAACGCGTCGTCTGACAGCGCTTGCATCGTCTCCTCAAGCGCGCCGATGCGAGCGACAACCTTGCCCATTCGTTTCAGCTCCCGATCGTTCCGGGTGCCAAAAATCTTCTTCATAGTGGAAATAAACATGCACGGCTCACTGTTGAGTCACAAAGAATCGAAGGAAAGGTTGCGGTGGCGGCTGCGCGCCAAAAATCAACAGTCAGCGACGCGTGCGCCGCACGTAGGTGGCGGGGTCGACGGCACGGCCGTGCTTGAAAACTTCGAAGTGAACATGAGGTCCGGTAGAGCGCCCTGTACTGCCCATCAGAGCGATCACGTCCCCGCGGCGAACCAGGTCGCCGACCTCTACAAGGTTTTTCTGATTATGAGCGTAACGCGTACTGAGTCCATCGCCGTGGGACACTTCAACCATCGTGCCAAAGCCAGGCCGGTGGCCACTCCAGC
Source organism: Halieaceae bacterium (assembly GCA_002705465.1). Lineage (GTDB taxonomy): Bacteria > Pseudomonadota > Gammaproteobacteria > Pseudomonadales > Halieaceae > Luminiphilus. The sequence continues at coordinate 14,995 of PAGS01000019.1, read as the reverse complement.
TCACTACGCCGCTGGCCACTGCGAGTACGTCTGAGCCATCACGACCGGCAAAGTCGATGCCCGCGTGCCAAGCACGTTCTCCCGTAATCGGATCGATGCGGTTTCCGTAAGGCGAGGATTGCCATCCAGCTCGAATGGGCCTCCCGGCCGGCGTCGACTCGGCGCGGAGCTGCTCAGCCGACAATAAACCGGCAAGAACGTCGAACTGCGCCTCTCTGCGGGCAAACAGCGCATCCAGAGCACTGAACTGTGACTCGACCTCATCCACACTCGGTAAGGACTTTCCCGACAAGGGAATGGAGGGCCCGCCTAACGCCAGCGGCACAGAGAAATCAAACTCTTCTGTTTCCAAGCCCGCCAGTTCCGTCAAATGGCTACCCAAGGCATCAAGCCGTGTTACGTGTGCCTGCAGCGTGGCCAAGCGCCGTGTCATAGCTGTCAGTCGAGACTGCGCCTCAACGCTCATTTGGGCGAGCGCCTCGGCGCGATCAATCGCCTGCTGCTCCTGCGCAGAGACTCGCGTTGCCTGCTCGGAGTCCAACCCCTCCCCAAAGCCGATGTGGTAACTGATGCTGACCAAGCCGATCGGCAACCCAATAAATAAGGCAGAAAGCAGCGCCCACGACCACCTCCCCAATTCAAGGGTGCGCGAAGCCGCATGGCGATTGAGAAGGATTAGCTTCAAGTGCAGTTATCGTAGGCAAAGAGGGGAAATGATGCCATTTTCAGGATCCAGTGGGAACTGTAGAAGTTCCATCAAAACTGGTTTTTTGGCAGACCCGGCCGGGTTACCCGAACTGAAGATCCTGCGATAAGGTCCAATCGACGGGGGATTCAGCCGGATCGTCAAAGGTCGCCCACTCCCAGCACTCCGGCTGCTCAAAAAGCGCTCTGACGAGTTGATTGTTCAGTGCGTGGCCGGATTTGACCCCCTCATACTCAGCCAACAACTGATATCCAGCAAGGTACAGGTCACCAATCGCATCCAGCATTTTGTGCTTGACGAACTCATCGTCGTAGCGCAGACCGCCCTCGTTCAGAATACGGTAGTCATCAACGACGATCGCATTATCAACGCTACCGCCACGCGCGAGTCCGCGCGAGCGCATGTATTCGAATTCATGAACGAACCCGAATGTGCGCGCGCGGCTGATTTCTCGCACAAATGCCTCGCTACTGATGTCGAGCGTTGCATGGCCGATTTGTTCCTTAAATACGGGGTGATCGAAGTCGATAGCAAAGGTGACCCGGAATCCTTCGTAAGGCCTGAGCGTGGCTACCTTATCTCCGTCGTTGACAGTGATCTCATGCGTGACACGAATAAATCGCTTGGCGGCGGGCTGCTCTTGTACACCGGCAGTCTGAAGTAAATAAACAAACGGCCCTGCTGAGCCGTCCATGATTGGCACTTCGGGTGAATCGATCTCAATAAAGGCGTTATCAATTCCAAGCCCACAGAGCGCAGACAAAAGGTGCTCCACCGTAGTCACTTGGAATTCGCCACGGCCAAGGCTGGTGGAGAGTTCAGTCTCGTCCACCTGGTCCGCTCGGGCGGGGATGTCCCGAACCGGACTCAGGTCGGTGCGACGAAAGACAATGCCCGTATCCACTGGTGCTGGACTCAACTGCATCGTCACTTTATTACCGGAATGTAGCCCTACTCCTGTCGATTTGATCGACTCCCGCAGGGTGCGTTGCCGCAGCATGGTGTTTCCCCTCTCTCAAGGCGAGACATTACTAGGGCAGGCACCGTCATTCCAGCTCTCTTGGCCCAACAAATTCCACTGTCAGGCACACCACCAGCGGCATTCAACTCCTCAATCAGCCTGCCTACGCAGGAACGCCGGGACATCAAAGAGTTGTTCGTCGAGGTCTTCGTCCATTTTGAGAGCCGCTTGTCCATCGACTCCACCAGTCGCCTGACGGCGCTTGCCCGGAGGTAAGTCAAAATCACCATAGTCGGCGCTCTCAGGCGCAGGACGCGCAGGCACTTTGGTCTCCACTGCTGTCAGCGAGGGCCGCACCTCCACATTGCGCAACCCTGTCGCCACAACGGTGACCTTAAGGCTATCGGTCATTTCAGGGTCAATCACGGTGCCGACCACCACAGTGGCGTCCTCAGAGGCGATATCCTCAATGGTTGCGCCGACCTCAGAGAATTCGCCTAGCGATAGGTCGAGGCCCGCCGTAATGTTCACCAAAATGCCGCGTGCGCCGCTCAAATCAATGTCATCGAGGAGCGGACTGTTGATGGCGCGCTCTGCCGCGTCTCGAGCCCGACCTTCACCACTGGCCGTACCCGTGCCCATCATGGCCGCCCCCATTTCCGACATCACGGTTCTGACATCTGCAAAGTCAACGTTTACCAGGCCGGGTCGAATGATCAGATCAGCGATACCCTGTACCGCGCCAAGCAAGACGTCGTTCGCTTCCTTGAAGGCGTCAAGCAAAGAAGTATTTGAACCAAGCACTTCAAGCAGCTTCTCGTTGGGAATTGTGATTAGAGAGTCACAATGCTGCGCGATCTCTATCAGACCCTCATCTGCGGTGTTAAGTCGCTTTTTACCCTCGAAACTAAAAGGGCGAGTCACGACAGCGACGGTCAGGATGCCGAGTTCCCTCGCAACCTCTGCCACAATCGGGGCAGCACCCGTGCCGGTGCCACCGCCCATTCCCGCGGTAACAAACACCATATCGGCACCATGTAGCGCATCAGCAATACGGTCCTTGTCTTCCAGGGCAGCTGCGCGACCCACATCTGGGTTGGCGCCTGCACCCAGCCCTTTGGTAATTCCCGAGCCCAACTGCAGCACGGTTTTCGAGCTGATATCAGACAACGCCTGAGCATCAGTATTGGCACAGATGAAATCCACACCTTCTACCTGGTGATCGATCATGTGTCGAACGGCATTACCGCCGCCGCCACCGACACCGATCACCTTGATCACGGCACTTTGTGGTGCGCTATCTACTAGTTCAAACATCGTTTACTCCCCTTTTTAAAAAAAGCTCCAAAACACAGAGCCCTGCTAAAAAACTGTTTTCCTGCGGTCTAAAAATGTCGCGCGAACCAATCCCTTACCCGGACGGTAAAGCTCATTCCGTCCAACGATCCGCGCTGACTGTTGCGATCGTCCTCAATAGACGCCTCTGCGCCGCACAAGAGCAGACCAATTGCAGTTGCGTAGATCGGATTTCGAATAATGTCGTGTAAACCCCTCGCGTATTGGGGTGCACCGACTCTGACCGGCATATGAAATATTTCTTCAGCCAGCTCTACTGCGCCTTCCATCTTTGAGGTGCCGCCAGTCAGTACAACGCCGGCAGGAATCAGCTCCTCGTATCCCGAGCGACGGAGCTCTGACTGGATCAGCGTGAAGAGCTCGTCGTAGCGCGGCTCGACGACTTCTGCGAGGGATTGACGCGACAGATCCCGAGGGGGCCGGTCCCCCACACTGGGCACCTTGATCGTCTCATCCGGCCCCGCAAGCTGAGTAAGCGCGCATGCGTATCGGATTTTGATTTCTTCCGCATGCTGCGTAGGCGTTCTCAAAGCCATCGCAATATCATTCGTCACCTGGTCACCGGCAATGGGGATCACACCGGTGTGGCGAATAGACCCATCGGTGAAGATAGCGATATCCGAGGTACCGCCACCAATGTCGACGAGGCAGACGCCGAGGTCTCGCTCATCCTCAGTAATCACGGAGTAACTTGAGGCCAGTTGCTCGAGAATGATGCTGTCGACAGTCAGCCCACAGCGCTCAACACATTTCTCGATGTTTTGCGCTGCATTGACCGCGCAGGTCACCAGATGCACTTTGGCCTCAAGTCGCACCCCCGACATTCCGAGTGGCTCGCGAATTCCAGACTGGTTATCAATGACGTATTCCTGAGGCAACACGTGCAGTACTTTTTGGTCCGCGGGGATGGCGACAGCCTGTGCAGCATCGATGACGCGATCTATGTCTTGCTGGAAAACTTCCTGATCTCTGATGGCGACAATGCCATGGGAATTCACTGACCGAATGTGATTGCCGGCAATGCCGACATGGACCGAGTGAATCTGACATCCCGCCATCAGCTCCGCCTCTTCTACCGCGCGTTGGATGGCGTTAACCGTGGATTCGATGTTGACGACGACCCCTTTCTTCATCCCGCGGGAAGGATGTGAGCCGATGCCAACGACTTCCATTTCACCGTCAGAGTCGATCTCCCCTACCACTGCGACGACCTTAGAGGTCCCGATATCGAGCCCGACAATCATCTGCTTGCCGATAGAATTGCCCATTAACCCTCACCCCCATTGCTTGTGGCCTGCATGGCCAGTCCTTGGTCGCTGAATCTGACAGCAGCGCCGTGCTCATACCGCAAATCAATCCTTGCGATGGTCTGGGATGGCAGTGGGCCTTCCCATAACCGCAAAAATCTAGCGACGCGTTGAGACAAGTCTTTGGCGCCCAATAACAAAAACAATCCGCTATCGAAACGGACCGATACCTGATCAAGTTCATCAAGACTCAACTCTGTGATCACCGGACCCAGAGACTCAAGCTGCGCCGCCAGCAACTGGTAATGGCGCATTAACCGTGCTTCAGTGCCCTCTGGCCCGAGCAGCAGAGGCAATGCATCGTGCAGTGGCTCTTGCTGCGCCGCGAAGTACTCGCCCTCATGATTGAGATATCCCTGCGTTCCCCAGCGCGCGAGCGGCTGCTGTTCAGTGAGCGTCACCTCGATTTCTGCCGGCCAACGGCGCCGGGCGGTGACACGGTAAACCCAAGGTAGTTTTTCTATCTCTCGACGCAGCGTCTTCAGGTCGGCCGTCAGAAAGCTGCCCGTCGTATAAGGGGCGACTTGAGCATGCATCGCTTGGGCATCGATGTGTCGTAAATCACCCCTCACTGTCAGGCGATCAATTTGCTGCGAGCCGAGATACGCCGCACCTTGGTACAGTCCGAAGCCCAGCAGCGCCGTGCAGGACGCTAGCGCGCCGCGATTGACCCAGCGTTTGAGCCCTGAAACGGTTGCAGGATGATCGACTGACCCGCCAGATACGCGACGTCGCCCGGTTGCTGCCCTAACGCTGGGCATGGCGCGCTCCCATACTGTGCAGATAGATCTCGCTCAATAATTCAACGAGGGACAGACCCACGGCCTTTGCCGCCATGGGAACCAGACTGTGGGACGTCATACCGGGTACGGTGTTCACCTCCAGCAGCTGCCAATCTCCAGCGGCATCGCGCATCACATCGACGCGACCCCAGACTTCGCCACCGGTGATGCGAAATGCGCTTAACGCCAGATCAGCCAGCGCTAGCTCCTCTGCTGGATTCAAATCAGATGGACAAGAAAACAGCGTCTCGTGAGAGCGATATTTGGCATCGAAATCATAGAATTCGCCGGACACATCGATTCGAATGCTCGGAAGCGCCCGATCACCGAGAATCGCAACGGTGTACTCCGGTCCCGACACGAACTGTTCGGCCATGACCGCGCTACCGAAGCGCACGGCCTGATCAAAGGCCTCCCTCAATTGAGTAGCGGAGTCAGCCCGACTCATACCCAAAGACGAGCCCTCCAGCGCTGGCTTGACGAAGACGCTTCCCAGCTCATCAATGACGGCCTGCCAATCGCAATCAACTGTCAGCACTTTGAAGGGCGGCGTTTTAAGCGTCGCACCTTGCCAAAGTAGCTTGGTGCGAATTTTGTCCATCGTCAGTGCTGAGGCGAGCACACCGCATCCGCTGTAAGGCAGACCCATAAACTCAAGGAGGCCCTGCAGCGTGCCATCCTCACCGCCCGGTCCATGGAGAAGGTTGAAAACGAACGTGGCATCTTTCAATCGCGTCTGCCAGCCGTTGACTGCCGGATCTATACGGGAAACCACTGCTCCCGCTTGCTCAAGGCACTCGGCGACATTCGCGCCACTCTCAAGCGATATCTCGCGCTCCGCCGCAGTGCCACCCAGCAACACTGCCAGATTCATCCCACTGAAGGTCGCTGCAGTCACAGCAGCACCTCCAGCGTTTCGCACTCTGCCAACGCCGTCGATAGGCGACCAATATCACCGGCACCCTGCATCAGTAAAATATCGCCGTCTTCCAAGACGCTCATTAATACCGCCGCCAAATGCCCTTGATCCGATACAACGATGGGCTCCACCACACCACGGGATCGAATCGCGTTAGCCAACGCTTGCGAATCCGCGCCATCAATCGGCGATTCGCCCGCGGCGTAGACATCCAAAAGGATCAACACCTGGTTCTCGCTGAGCACCGATACAAACTCGTCGAAATGGTCTCGGGTACGGGTGAAGCGGTGGGGTTGGTAAACCATCACCACCCGCGTCGCAGCGAAGGCGCCGCGGGTTGCCTTGAGCGTTACGGCAACCTCAGTCGGGTGATGGCCATAGTCATCAATCAGTCTCGCACTATGCTCCCGCCACCGAACCAAACCCAGATCAGCAAACCGGCGGCCCACTCCCCCAAACTCCCCTAAACCCTGAATGATGGCCTGGTCGTTGATATTGAGCTCGCAACACAGCGCTGCTGCGCCCGCGGCGTTTAGCGCGTTATGCAGTCCGGGCATTTTGACAGTCAATGACAGCACCTCGTCATCGCCCGGGCGGACCAAATCAAATCGGCAACTCAAACCCTCTGCACGATAATTTTCGACGCGATAGTCAGCATCGGCATGACGACCGTAAGTCACCACTCGTCGCGACAAGTCGGGCAACAGATCTCGCACACCCCTGTCGTCGAGGCACATCACGGCGCTACCATAAAATGGCAGGTTATGGAGAAAGGCATCGAATGCCGCGCTATAGCGCGCTTCATCTCCACCATAGTGCTCCATATGATCCGCCTCAATATTGGTCACCAAAGACATCATGGGCTGGAGGTGCAAAAAGGAGGCGTCACTCTCGTCAGCTTCTACCACCAAGTAGTCGCCCTCACCGAGCGCTGCATTGGCGCCTGTCTGATTGAGCAAACCGCCGATGACAAAGGTTGGGTCCTCGCCAGCCTCTCCCAATATCGCTGCAATTAAACTGGTGGTCGTGGTTTTGCCGTGAGTGCCGGCTACGGCAATACCGAATCGATAACGCATGAGTTCGGCGAGCATCTCAGCGCGGGGCACCACGGGGATACGTAACGAACGAGCCGCCACCCGCTCCGGGTTGTCCTCAGGCACTGCCGCTGAGACAACGATGACATCTGCGTGTTCAACATGTTCGGCCTGATGCCCTATGTGGACGACGACGCCAAGAGAACGCAAGCGTGCCACTACCGGGCTTTCAATCTGGTCGGACCCTGACACCGTGTAACCCAATCCCGCCAGAACTTCCGCAATGCCGCTCATTCCTGCACCGCCGATACCGACCATAAAGATCCGCTGAATGCCTCCCATACCCGCCGAAGCAACCGGGCGTGGATCAAGCATTTGCATGGGCCACCTCCATCAGTATGGCGCTCACACACGCGGTGCCATCGCTCTGGACCGCAGACTCCAAGGCCGTCGCCATGTCGCTCAAAATCGCCGGGGAGACCATCCACCGTTCCAAGAGATCGGAAACGGCCTCCGGCGTCGCCTCGACCTGAGGTAGTAAAACGGCGGCGCCCTGCGCCTCCAATACCCGCGCGTTGGCGGTTTGGTGATCATCAATTGCATGGGGCAGCGGTATCAGAATCGCCGCGGTGCCCGTTCGCGCCAACTCCGAAACCGTCAACGCGCCGGCACGCGATATCACCACATCCGCCCAGCCATATGCCGTCGCCATATCGTCGATGTAAGCATCCAGACGCAAGTTGCCGAAAGGCTGTTTTTTCCACGCCAACTCCGCACTCGATCGGTTGCGTTCACCACACTGGTGCCAAACCGAAATGGTGTCGCCGTATCCTTTTGATACAAGACGCGTCGTGGTAGCGGGCAACAACTCATTGAGCGGCGCGGAGCCCAAACTGCCTCCGAGAACCAGAATCCTCATGGGGCGCGCCCCTGAAAAGCGGGCAAGGCTTTGCAACTCGTGCCGATCAGCACGACGGAAGAAATTCCGCACCGGGTTCCCCACCACCTCGGCCATCCGGGCTTCTGCGAATGGCCCGGGTAATCCGCACAAGACACGGACCGCAATCGGCGATAACCACCGGTTCGTCGTCCCGGCAACGGCGTTTTGCTCATGAATCACCAGCGGCCGACGCGTCAGGAACGCGGCCAACCCTGCAGGTGCTGCTGCATAACCCCCCATCCCCAATACAACATCCGGTTTTAATCGGCGAATGAGACTGCAGGATTCGACCACGGCGAGAGCTAGGTGAAGCAGACTCATTATCCTCTTGATCAGACCTCTACCGCGAAAACCCGACATGGTGAGGCAATGCAGAGGCAAGCCAGAAGCAGGTACAAGACGATGCTCAATGCCCTGCTCAGTACCCACCCAGTCCACCGACCAACCCAGCTCGACCAAATGCGCCGCCACTGCCAGTGCCGGATACACGTGTCCACCCGTGCCGCCCGCGGCGATCAACGCGCGATACGAAGAGGCGTGACCGCTCACGCTTTCACCCTCTTGAGTGCACTGACTGACTCTGGCCGCTCGGATTCCGGTGAACCTGCAGCGCGCAGTACCATGCCCAATAGCATGCAGTTCACGATCAGACTATTCCCGCCATAGCTCACGAACGGCAGCGTCAGACCTTTGGTAGGCAGCAAGCCTGAACTGGCCCCCATGTTCACAAACGCCTGCCCGGCAAACATCAAGGCTGCTCCAAAACACACATAGGCCTCGAAAAGACGTTGCTGAGCTGCGGCACGCCAGCCAATGTTGAGCACCCGTGCGATCAACATGACGAACAGAGCGATCATCGCCGTCGCGCCAATCAGGCCGGTCTCCTCGGACCAAATAGAAAACACAAAATCGGTATGCGCCTCAGGCAAATAAAAAAGCTTCTGGACGCTGTTACCCAGCCCAACCCCCCACCACTCGCCCTGACCAAAGGCAATAAGCGACTGCACCAACTGAAAACCCGAACCGAATGGATCTGCCCACGGATCCTGATAAGCGGTCAGCCGCTTCATGCGATAAGGGGCGCTCAGTACGAGGAAGGCCAAGGCCATCGCGGCGGCGGCCAACATCGCGAGCACATAAACCAATTTCGCGCCCGCCAGAAACGTCATACCGACGACGACACCGACGATGATGACCGTGGCCCCAAAATCGGGCTCGAGTAACAACAACGCGGCAACAACGGAGAGAATGGCAATAAGCTTTGCCAGCCCGCTCCAATGATGCCGAACCGCATCTTCCTGTCTGACCAAGTAGCCCGCGGCGTAGAGCAACACTGCCAGCTTGGCGAATTCCGATGGCTGAAGCGTTATGACCCCCAAAGGCAGCCAGCGTTGCGCACCATTTACCTCGCGGCCAATACCGGGAATCATCACCAAAATGAGTAAGGCAACAGCGAGGAACAGTAACCAAGGCGAGAGCCGCTGCACCGAGGCAGCGGGTGCCATGTAAGCCAAGGCCCCCAGGGTGATCGCCAGCATCAAGTAGGCGGCGTGGCGTTGGGTATGGTGCCAAGGATTACCGAAGTGAAAATCACCATACTCAATCGACGCCGAGGCGATCGCAATGACGCCGATACTGATCAAGGTAGCGCCCAGCGTGAGCAATACCGTGTCGCCGTGGAGGGATCCGGCACGCCCGACGCCTATCACGATGCCACCTCCAGCGCCTGAACGGCATACTGGAATCGTTCGCCACGTTCGACGTAACTGCTGAACATATCCAAACTGGCACATGCTGGCGACAGCAGTACTGTGTCTCCAGATCTGGCCAACCGAGACGCGCGAAGCACCGCCTCCTCAACAGTATCGACTTGCTCGATCCTCGCCGCACGGCCGAGGTGATCCGTGATCTCGGCCGCAGCCTGACCCAGGACTAACAGACCCGCACATCGCTCCGAAACCACCTGCTGTAACGGGGAGAAATCCTGACCCTTACCCTGACCACCCAGTATCAGCCATATCGGGCCCTCTGAAGACAAACCGGTCAGGGCGGCTTCTGTCGCACCAACATTCGTCCCCTTACTGTCATCGACGTATCGCACACCGTTTACCTTTCTCACCAACTGGCAACGATGAGGTAAACCCCTAAAACCGGCAGCGCCCTTCAGTAAACCCGCCATCGGCAGTTCCAGCGCCGAACCGAGAGCCAACGCAGCCAATACATTGGCAATGTTGTGGTCACCGGCGATCTTCAGCGCATCGCAACACATCAGCTTCTCAAAGCCACGACAAATCCATAACGCTCCGTCAATTTCACGTACCCCGAAATCCTCGAGATCAGGCTCCCCCATGCGCCACCACGTCACGGGTACTGAATCCGATACCAAGGGAACGGTCAGCGGATCGTCTCGATTCGCTACGACTTGGAAGACCCTCCTGAAAATAGCGTGCTTTGCGCGGTGGTAGTCGCTTAAGGTCGCGTAGCGATCCAAGTGGTCGGCGCTGATATTCAAGACCGTGGCAAGACGAAGCCCCAGCGTTTCGGCGCGCTCTAGTTGAAAACTCGAGAGTTCCAAGACGTAGAGATCTGCTTCGTCTGGCAAGAGATCAAGCGCGGGTCGGCCGAGGTTGCCGCCCACTGCCACTTTGACGCCGCAGGCTTCAATCATGTCACCCAAGAGTGAGGTGACAGTCGATTTACCATTTGATCCGGTTATTCCCACCACGGGGGCTTTTGCCGCCTCGATGAACAGATCAATGTCCCCGCGAACCCGGCAACCTTGCTCACTGGCTCGGACCACTAGGGGATGGTCCAATGGCACACCGGGACTGACAATCATCTCAGTGAACCCATCAGCCCAAGACGCGTCAACCTCGCCGAAAGTGACCGCTGCGGGATCAACATCGGCGACGGCAGCAGAGTGGCTTGCCAATTCCTCCCGGGTTTCAATCGCAGTGAACTTGACACCCTGCCGCCGCCACCAACGCGCGACTGACTGACCCGTCACGCCGAGCCCCATCAACAGGCGCCGCTCTGAACTGACAATGGTATTGGAGGGGGTCAACATTAGCTCACCGTAACTTCAGCGTCGCGAGACCAAAGAGCACCAGCATCACGGTAATGATCCAAAAACGGACAATGACGCGCGGCTCTGGCCAACCCTTGAGTTCGAAGTGATGGTGAATGGGCGCCATTCGAAAGACGCGGTTGCCGGTGAGTTTGAAGGACGTCACCTGAATGATGACGGACACCGTCTCCAGTACGAAGATACCGCCCATAATGAATAACACGATTTCATGCCGTGTCATCACGGCCACCACGCCGAGCGCAGCGCCAAGAGCCAGCGCACCGACGTCGCCCATAAAAATCATTGCCGGATAGGTATTGAACCAGAGGAATCCAAGACCAGCGCCAGCTATTGCACCACAGAAAACAACCAACTCTCCCGTGCCCGGTAGATAAGCGATATTGAGATAGTCGGCAAACTCGATGTGACCGGTTAGATAGGCAATGACACCCAGACCCGTCGCCACCATCACCGTTGGCAGAATGGCCAAGCCATCCAGCCCGTCAGTCAGGTTTACAGCGTTGCTGGATCCCACCACAACGAAATAGCTGAACGGGACAAATAACCAGCCCATTGACAAGGCCACATCCTTAAAGAACGGTACATAGAGTGTGGTCTCCTCAGGCACCAATGCGGTGTCAAACAAATAGAGTGTGACCCCAAAAGCGCACAACGATTGCCAGAAGTACTTCCATCGTGCAGGCAGTCCACGCGTATCCTTTCGGATCACCTTCCGGTAGTCATCTACCCAGCCAATGGTCCCAAAAGCGACAGTGGTCAATAAGGCAACCCACACGTAACGACTGTAGAGATCTGCCCAAAGAAGCGTGGAACCCAGTACCGTGCACAAAATTAGCGCGCCTCCCATGGTGGGCGTACCGGCTTTCTCAAGATGAGACTGCGGGCCCTCGGCCCGAATGGTTTGCCCTATCTGCAGCCGGTTCAAACGCTCGATCACGAAAGGGCCTACAACCATAGAGATCACCAGCGCAGTAAATGCGGCGAGAATCCCGCGCAGGGTTAAGTATTGAAAAACGGCAAATCCGGTGTCGAAGGAAACCAGTTGTGCACTGAGCCACATCAACATGGTGGCACCTCTTTAGCGCCCAGTAGCCATGAAACGAGGTGCTCTAACCCAGCGGCGCGGGAACCTTTAACCCAAACGATGTGATCTGTCGGCAATGCTGGAAAGTCAGCGCGCAACGCCCCAAGGTCAGCAAAATGTGACGCCTCCCGGCCAAAACTCTCAGCCGCTGAAGACGCTTCCTCACCAACAGTAATCAACCGATCGATGCCTGCCTGCCGTGCATAAGCTCCCAACTCAGCATGCAATTGAGCACTGGCGTCACCCAACTCCAGCATGGGGCCCAGAATCAACACGCGAAATACAGGCTCACGCGCGAGCACGTCAACGGCGGCTCTCACCGCGGCAGGATTGGCATTGTAGCTGTCATCCACAACCCGCCCGCCTGCTGGGCGCTTAAACACTGCCCCCCTGCCGGCACTGGGCCTCACAGTCAGCAAGCGTTCTACCGCAAGAACGGGATCTACACCGAGTTCGATCGCCACCGCCAGCGCCGCCGACGCGTTGGCAACGTGCTGCTCACCGGCGAGGCTAAGCGACACCGGTAAAGTCCCCATTGGCCCAGTAAGATGGAACGAAACACCCTCAACCCCATGATGCGCGACATCCGTAGCGCGATAGTCCGCGTCGGGCGAGAAGCCAAATGTCACCTGACGTGAATTGCCTGCCTGCTTTCGCCAGCCAGAGAGCCATTCCTGATCAGCATTCATCACGGCCAAGCTTTGCCGATCCAGCCCCTCGAAAATCTCTCCTTTTGTTTTGGCGATCGCACCCACGTCGGCGTAATTCTCGAGGTGCGCGGCAGAGGCATTCAAGCAGACGGCGACATCCGGGGCAGCCAAGGTGCACAGGTAGGCTATATCCCCTGGTCGCCCGGCACCCATCTCAATGACCCCGAAGCGATGCGCGTCGGTCAGCCCCGCGAGCGTAACCGGGACCCCCAGTTCGTTATTCTGGTTACCGGACGTCGCGTGCACCGCCCCCAGCGGCTCTAAGGCAGCTCCCAGCAGATTTTTCGTTGTGGTTTTGCCGGCACTGCCGGTAATAGCGACGATGTCGCCGCTAAAAGCTCGGCGCTTGAGGTATCCAAATCGCCCGGCGGCCGACATAACGCTGGAAACCACCAACTGCGGCGCTATGCCCTCCAATTTTCTCTGAGTGAGCAATGCCGCCGCACCCGCGTTGAGGGCTTCAACGGCGTAATCATGGCCGTCAACCTGAGATCCCTTGATGGCCGCAAACAAATCACCCCTGACCACATGCCGACTGTCCAGTGCCAGCCTGCTAAGAGAAACCGACCCGCCAATAAGCTCACCCCCGGTCTCTTCTGCTAGCGTTTTGAGCGCGACGGTACCCATTAGGCGGCTCGCCTTTGCAACAACTGCGCCGCGGCACAATCCGCGTCACTAAATGGCGAACGAACCCCGGCCACCTCCTGATAGGTTTCGTGGCCCTTGCCGGCTATCAGTACCGTGTCTCCCGCGTGTGCCTGAGAGACCGCAAACGCGATCGCCGCAGCACGATCCACTTGCACCAGTGGCGCGCAATCACCGCAGCCCTCAAGAATATCCTCGATGATTGAAGCCGGTGCCTCCGAACGCGGGTTGTCGCTGGTGATCACCACGCGATCCGCGAAACGACAGGCCACTTCGCCCATCTCGGCCCGTTTGCCGCGGTCACGATCGCCCCCACAACCGAACAACACCCAAAGCTGACCACAGCCGTCGGACTCCGCGAGGGCAGACAATGCTCTGGCCAGAGCGTCAGGCGTATGGGCGTAGTCGATAATGACTGTGATATCGGAGGCGTCATCAACTGTCTGTAATCGTCCTGCCACGGGCAGGGCGGCCTCCGCCGCAGACAGGGCATCAGAAAAAGGAACGCCTGAAGCCAGCGTTACGGTGAGCGCCGCTGCCAAATTGAACGCATTAAACCGACCGGACAGCGTCGATTTAAGCTCGCCATCGCCCCAGGGCGTCGATACAGACACCAGCAGCGGGGCCGTTTGGCGCACTTCGAACGACACCTCGCCGGGTCGGGAGCTCACCGAGATTCCTATCCCCCCCTCAGACCAGACATCCGCGTACTGGGAAATGATGTCGTCATCGGCGTTGTAAATCCGTCTGGCCGGATTGAAATCACGAAACAACTTCAACTTTGCATCGCAATAAGCTTGCATCGATGGGTGATAGTCCAGATGGTCACGCGACAGATTGGTGAATACGCCCACATCCACCGATAGCCCGTCGAGCCTGCCCTGATCCAGCGCATGACTTGATGCCTCAAGCGTAACAACACGCACGCCTTTATCTCGCCAGTCGCGGAGTTGGCGATGCAAGGCAAGGCAATCAGGGGTGGTATTACCGGCTTCGACAGGAGCTTGAGTGAGCCGTGCCCCCAAAGTGCCAATAGAACCCACCTTATGACCGACGTGCCGCAGCATCTGCGCCGTCAAATCAACCACCGACGTTTTGCCGTTGGTGCCTGTGACAGCGATCAGGGTGAGCGCCTCTGACGGCGACCCATAAAATCGGTTGGCCAACGCACCCAATCGGGAGCGCAGCGCAGGCAAAGGCACGATAGGAGAATCACCCTGCGCAGGGGCGCCCTCTGCCTCGCAGAGCACAGCTGACGCGCCGCGCTCGAACGCGGCCGAAATGTACTGCCGGCCATCCTTCTCGCTGCCGGGGATCGCGACAAATGCGTCACCGGGCTTGACCTGCCGGCTATCCAGAACGAGATCACCTACAACGATGTCAGGCACCATCGGCGCATCTAGCAGAGCCCGCAAATTCATGATCATTGCGCACCCCCTAAGACCGCTAAAAGGGCGCCCATG
>PAGS01000077.1 GCA_002705465.1 Halieaceae bacterium | reverse complement strand
CCCCCTAGTGATCCCTGAGGTCAACCCTAAAGCGATCAGCCACTATGTCAATCGCGGCATCATTGCCAACCCCAATTGCTCCACCATCGGCATGTTGGTGGCGCTCAAGCCAATCTACGATGCTGTCGGCATCGATCGAATTAACGTGGCGACCTACCAAGCAGTTAGTGGCACCGGCAAGGCTGCGATCGAGGAACTCGCGGGTCAGACGGCACGACTGCTAAACGGCAAGCCGGCGGAGCCCGAAGTCTACCCCAGACAAATCGCTTTTAACGCCTTGCCCCATATTGATCAGTTTCAGGACAATGGCTACACCCGAGAAGAAATGAAAATGGTCTGGGAAACGCAAAAAATCCTGAACGACCCTGGCATTGCGGTGAATCCTACCTGTGTGAGGGTGCCCGTGTTTTTTGGGCACGCTGAAGCGGTTCACATCGAGACCCGCGAAGCCATTACCGCTGATGCTGCTAGGGAGCTTCTCGAGGGTGCAGATGGCGTAACCGTCATCGATAGGCATGAGGCGGGAGGCTACCCAACACCGGTGACAGACTCTGCGGGCCAGGATCCTGTGTTTGTCGGCCGCATTCGTGCAGATATTTCACATCCAAGAGGCTTGAATCTTTGGGTTGTGGCTGACAACGTACGTAAAGGTGCAGCGCTGAACAGCGTCCAGATAGCGGAGCAGCTTTTGGCGCAGTATCTCTAAGCGATTCGTAATATCGAGCCCCATGAGCAAAGTGACCAAGGAAAGGTTGCGGGGGCTGATTCGAAGCCACACCATAGGAAGGTAAAGGCGGCGAGCCCATGCATAAACGATTCAGTCTAATTTTGGGCTTTGCCCTCTCACTCTCAGTGCCCTTGGAAGGGTGGTCTCTTGGCTTGGGCGCTATCAGCCTCAGTTCCCATCTGAATGAACCTTTGCGCGCAGAAATTGTCTTGCTTGAGGCAGGCGAACTAGCGGTTCGCGACCTGCAAATTGGCCTTGCATCTTCCGAGGAATTTTCTCGCGTTGGTGTACGCCGCGATCCGTACCTGTCGGAGATAGAATTTGCGATCGAGTCAGACGGCCTTGATAAGCGAGTGTTGTTGAGGAGTGAGGCACCTCTTCGCGAACCATATCTTCAACTAGTTGTAGAGGCGAGGTGGCCCGAAGGTCGCATGCTAAAAGAATACACGGTGTTGATTGACTTGCCGCCCCGGCCTGTTGGAGGTAATCCTGCAGCGAATACTCAACGCGGGCTTGCGGCCGAAGCTGCGTCCCTTGTGAGTATGGAGGCAGATGCTGGCATCGATGACGATATTGAGCGCTATGTAGACGGGACGTCGGATCGTCCCGCCGCCGGAGGGCAGTACCTCGTTAGCACGACCGATACCTTGTGGCGAATTGCTTCTGAGGCGGCAGTAGACGGAGTTTCTATTGAGCAGACGATGCTGGAGATTGTCGCCGCAAATCCGGCCGCGTTTCAGGACCGCAATGTCAATGGTTTAAAGGCCGGTTACGTATTGCAGTTGCCCGATGAGGCAGATATTCGCATCGGCTTGGCGAGCGCATTGGATAAGGTTGCTGAGCAACATGACGAATGGGCGCTTGCTTCCGGTCTCGCCGCGTCCGGTTTGACGCTTGTTGCGGATGAGAACTCGACTTTCGATGCCCAGCGAGTTCAGACTGATATCGACCCTGAGCCAGCTGAGGAGTCGGAGGCGGCTCACCTCGCAGAAAATACACTGGCCCCGCCGAGCAGCTCGGCCGCAGAACTATCTGAATTGGCGTCATTGGTTACGACAGTGGGTCAATTACAGGCCAGCATCGAGGCTCTGCAGGCAAGGTTGGCTGAACAGGATGCGGAGCTCACGAGGTTACGCGCGAGGTTGGCAACACAGGCAGCAAACGAAACTACCGACGGGGCAGGGGTAGCTAGTGAGGAGACTGCCTTATCCGGGACGTTCGGTTCACCCGTGTGGCTCTGGCCACTGTCGCTTGGTGCCACTGTCTTGTTGGTGGCTGGCGCGATGGCGATATGGGGCAGGCGCGCTCGGCATTCGACATCCAGCGGCGAGGCTGATGATATTGCTGATACGGCTGTGATTCCTGAACCCCGGACAAAAACTGCCGCGCTGGCCACCTCATTTATCGAAGAGGCCGAAGTGTATATTGCCTATGGTCGACTTGATCAGGCGATCGAAGTCCTGAATGACGCGGTCTCCGAGGGGCTGGCCTCAGAGACAGTGACGTTGCGTTTAATCGATTGTTACGTCGATTCAGGACGAATCGACGAGGCATGGGCGCTACCTGATCAACTGGCACGCAGTTTACCTCCCGAATTGTTGGAACAGGTGAGACAACGGCTTGTGGACGCGGGAGCAAGCTCGGTTACAGCCGCAGGCTCTAAGTCTGAATTGGAGCAGGCACACGCGCAACGCTCAGAGGTTGAGCTATCGGAGGAGAATACGAGTGCAAAAGTTGCCGTATCAGGAGCGACGTCCGGGCTTTCGTTGGCGTCTATCGATGCTGAAACAGGAGATGAGCCAGCGGCGGGGGAAGAGCATGCTGCTATCTATGGATCAGAGACCGATCCGATGGATAGTCAATTAGATCTGGCACGAGCCTATATTGACATGGGCGACGAGGAGGGTGCTCGACCTGTTTTGACGAGCGTGATTAAGGAGGGCGACCTCAGTCAGCAAGCTCAGGCGAGAGAATTACTTCTGCGGATTGAGGTCACGTGACCCGTTGAGATTTTCTGATGAAGCGTTGGTACTTGGCACTCGGGTTGCCGCTCGGATTGAATATCATGGGGGCGGGTATCACGGCTGGCAGGCGCAGCCGCATCTGGATGTGGCTACCGTGCAAGAAACACTGGAAGAGGCGCTGTCATCTGTTGCAGGTGTGAGTGTTACCACCAACTGCGCCGGTAGGACCGATACCGGCGTTCACGGGTACTCGCAGGTTATTCACTTTGATGACCCCGCGGGGCGTAGCATCAAGGCTTGGGTTCTGGGCACGAATCGACACTTGCCCGATGATGTCAGAGTGCACTGGGCGGCGTCCGTGGGTGCCGATTTCCACGCCCGTTTTAGTGCGACAGAGCGGTGTTATCGCTACGTCATATGCAATACGCCGACCAAGTCTGCGGCGCTCGATGGCTTGGTGACGTGGTACCCGCATACCCTGAACCTCGATCTGATGAACGAAGCCTGCCACCTTTTGCTGGGTGAGCAGGATTTCAGCGCATTCCGCGCAGCGAGTTGCCAGGCTAAAACCCCGTATCGCCGCATAAACAGATGCTGTGTCGAGCGCCGCGGCCGGCTGGTGGTTGTGGATATCAGCGCCAACGCATTTTTGCACCATATGGTGCGTAACATAGTGGGCTCGTTACTGGCGGTCGGCGCAGGGTTACGAAATACTGAATGGTTCGAGAACGTGCTTTTAAAAAGGGACCGGACGCTAGCTGCCGAAACCGCTCCCCCTGACGGACTTTACCTCACCGCGGTGAGCTACCCCCCCGGGTTTGAGCTACCCGATACGCCGGAGGGGCCAACATTGCTCACAGGCCACCTGTAGCATTTACGAAGCTGTTAAACTGTAGGTTTGGCTGGGGGCGTTCAATGCGCGTAAAGATATGCGGGATCACGCGCGAAGAAGACGCGGCGTTGACGCTGGCGCTGGGCGCAGATGCGGTTGGTGTTGTCTTTTATCCCAACAGTGCTCGTTCCGTTACCATTGAGCAGGCTCAGGCTATTCGGGGTGCGGTGTCCGGATTGGGCATGCTGGTGGGGCTGTTTGTGAACCCGAGCGTGGAGGAGGTCGAGGCCGTACTTGAGGCCGTGCCTTTAAACCTACTGCAGTTTCACGGAGAGGAATCCCCGGCTTTCTGCGGTCAGTTTGGCAGGCCCTATTTGAAGGCGATACCCATGAGCGCGGATGTGAATCTAGCCAGGGAAGCTGAGCGGTTCCACGCTGCCAGCGCGTTGTTGCTGGATAGCAGCCACGAGGGACAATGTGGTGGTACGGGTAACAGCTTTGACTGGGACTGGGTAGATCGGGCTCTCGCGGACCGCGTTATCCTCGCAGGCGGGCTCCATCCCGATAATGTTGCGGCAGCAGTGAGGCAGGTCAAGCCTGCAGCGGTCGACGTAAGTAGTGGTGTTGAGCGGGCAAAAGGCATTAAGGACCCAGCCAGCATGCGTGCATTTATTGAGGCTGCAAAGTCTGCAGCTAGTGATCTATAGAGATGATGAATTATGACGAGTGAAATAACGCCAGAATTGTTTTCGACGGTACCAGATGCGAGCGGTCGTTTTGGTCGATTTGGCGGTAAGTTTGTGGCCGAGACCCTGATGTCAGCGCTGGCTGACCTCGAGCAGTTGTATGCAGATCTCAAAGACGACGCTAACTTCCAAAGAGAGTTTGATCTGGATTTAGCGAACTACGTCGGACGCCCCTCGCCATTGTATGAAGCCGCTCGGCTCTCCGACGCGATCGGTGGCGGGCGAATATTCCTGAAGCGAGAAGACCTGAATCATACGGGCGCCCACAAGGTGAACAACACCATCGGTCAGGCGCTTCTGGCTAGGCACATGGGGAAAAAGCGGGTGATTGCCGAGACTGGGGCAGGGCAGCACGGTGTGGCGAGCGCCACAGTGGCGGCACGGCTGGGTCTGGAGTGCCATGTTTTTATGGGTGAAGAAGACATTCGCCGCCAATCTCTCAACGTCTACCGCATGAAGTTGCTGGGAGCACAGGTTATTTCAGTGACTTCGGGCTCGCGCACCTTGAAAGACGCCATGAACGAGGCGATGCGAGACTGGGTGACACATATCGACGATACGTTTTACATCATTGGTACGGTTGCCGGCCCGCATCCGTATCCGATGCTGGTGAGAGACTTTCAGAGCGTCATTGGTCGTGAAGCGCGTGCCCAATCACTGGCACAGAATGGCAAGCTCCCCGACGCCTTAGTTGCCTGCGTCGGAGGAGGTTCTAATGCCATTGGCTTATTCCACCCTTTCCTTGGGGATGCCTCCGTCGCGATGTATGGCGTTGAGGCAGGCGGCAAGGGTCTGGAGACCGGGCGGCATGCCGCTCCGCTGTCAGCGGGAAGTCCCGGGGTGCTGCACGGTAATCGCACCTACCTTATGCAGGACCAGGACGGGCAAATTATTGAGACCCACTCGGTCTCAGCCGGACTGGATTATCCCGGCGTAGGTCCCGAGCACGCTTGGTTGAAGGATATTGGGAGAGTGCAATATGTGGCGGCTAACGACGACGAGGCCCTCGACGCTTTTCATCGACTGACCAAAATTGAAGGCATTATGCCCGCGCTTGAGACGGCTCACGCACTGGCATATGCGGAGAAGCTGGCAGCAACGATGACTGAATATCAGCATATTGTTGTCAATCTGTCCGGGCGTGGCGATAAAGATATCCTTACCGTTGCAGCGCTAGACGGGATTGAGGTTTGACGTTGGCATGAGTCGTCTCGGTGGAGTGTTTGCTGACCTGAAGTCTAACGGGCGGAAAGGGGTGATCCCCTATGTTGTGGCCGGTGATCCCACGCCTGAGGGCACGGTACACCTCCTTCATCAGTTGGTGGCAGCGGGAGCAGACGTCTTAGAGGTGGGCGTGCCCTTTTCGGATCCCATGTCTGAAGGTCCGGTCATTCAGAAGGGGCATGAGCGGGCGCTGGAAAATGGTATGACACTGCGCAAAGTGCTCGAGATCGTTGCAGCTTTTCGCAGAGACAATCAGAACACCCCTGTGGTCATGATGGGCTACGCGAATCCTATCGAGCGCTTCGGTTACGATGCCTTTGCCAGCGCCTGCGCGGAAGCTGGCGTCGATGGCCTTATTACCGTAGATCTCCCGCCCGAGGAGGTGGATCAGATAGACCAGGCTCTGCTGGCGGTCTCGCTGGATAACATTTTCCTCATTTCACCCACGACGCCAGAGTCTCGTATCCAGACGATTGTTGATCGAGCTCGCGGATTTATTTACTGCGTGGCAGTCAAAGGCGTGACCGGGTCCGGTCAATTGGATACTGAGGCTGTCGCCCAAAGCGTCGCATTGATCAGGAGCAAGACCCCCCTGCCAGTGGCGGTGGGTTTTGGCATTAAGGACGCCGATAGTGCCAGAGTCGTTGCCTCCTCTGCCGACGCTGTGGTCGTAGGTAGTGCCTTGATCGCTGAAATGGAGCGTGCGTCGCAGACAGACGGCGATATTGGGGAGATCCAGATCCATGGCGCGGCTGTACAATTACTCCAAAGCATAAGAGCAGGCGTTGACACGCCACTCTCCTAGAGAGAGTGGGCGCTTTCATACTCGCCAACCCATGGCATTGGAGAATCCGATGAGCTGGATTGATAAAATCCTGCCCTCAGGGGTCAACAAGGACGAGAACGCGACCCGTGCGAGCGTACCAGAAGGGCTTTGGAAGAAGTGCGTGAAGTGCGACGCCATTCTGTATAAGCCCGATCTGGAGCGAAATGCCGAGGTTTGCCCAAAGTGCAATCATCATATGCGGATCGGTGCGCGCAGGCGTTTGGAGCTGTGTCTGGATCGTGACGCGACGGAGTTATTTTCAGAACTCGAGCCGGTAGATCATCTAAAGTTTAAAGACAAGCGGAAGTATCGTGACCGGCTAACCGCAGCGCAGCGCAGCACCGGTGAGAAGGATGCGTTAATTGCGATGCGTGGTGGCATCCTGGGCGTGCCGGTCGTCGCCCTGGCCTTTGAGTTTGATTTCCATGGCGGGTCGATGGGCTATGCCGTCGGCGAAAAGTTTAGTCGAGCGGCGACCGTCGCTTTGGAGGAGGGGCTGCCGCTCATCTGTTTCTCCGCATCAGGTGGTGCGAGAATGCAGGAAGCCCTGATCTCGCTGATGCAAATGGCAAAGACCTCTGCCGTGATTGAGCGCCTGAAGGGGCAAGGTATCCCGTACATCTCTGTGCTTACTGATCCTATTTATGGTGGAGTTTCGGCGTCTCTTGCGCTGTTGGGCGACATCAACATCGCCGAGCCTGACGCTCGCGCTGGTTTTGCCGGGCCGAACATCATTGAGCAAACGATTCGTCAAAAATTGCCCAAAGGTTTTCAGCGCAGCGAGTTTCTTCTTGAACATGGCGCGATCGATATGATTGTGCACCGCGATGAAATGCGGGAGACCCTCGCTCGGGTGTTAGCAAAGTTGACGGCGATGCCGCCTCCCGGCCAGCCCGCCGCGGCGCTGGAGGGTGAGATCATCGAGGCAGGCGGAGCGGGCTTCTAGCAGCAGTATGACCGACAGCACGCTGAGCGATTGGCTGAAACGCCTTCAATCACAGCATCCTGTAGAAATTGATCTCGGTCTGGAGCGTGTGTCGGCCGTATCGCGAGCCATGCATCTTGTTCCCGCGCCCATGCCGACGCTAACCGTCGCCGGCACCAATGGCAAAGGTAGCGTTGTCGCTGTGCTGTCATCGGTCCTGTTGGCAGGCGGTCTTCGCGTTGGATCTTACACCTCCCCACATCTCGTCAGCTTCAATGAGCGGATATGCGTAAACGGCTCGCCAGTCAGCGATCAAGATCTGTTGGTGGCGTTT
>PAGS01000018.1 GCA_002705465.1 Halieaceae bacterium | reverse complement strand
GTGGTGCGAGTGCAGATGCATCGGAACAGGTACTCCAACTGCCAGAGTGTCTGCAATGCAGATTCATATCTCTCGCTGTGCTTAGACTGATAAAGGATGGGTCCGTCCCAGTGAAGCCCGTGGCCGCGCAGCGCCGCAATGATGGTTCGCTCGCTGCCCTCTGCCGCTCTGGGTGGATCGATATCGTCAAAACGCACCTGCCAAACACCGCCCTGGTGGCGCGCATCCAGAAAGCTGGCGAGTGCCGCGACCAACGAGCCTGCGTGCAAGGGACCTGTGGGTGAGGGCGCGAAACGCCCTCGGTATGGTTCAGAGGATGATGCGGCGGCCGATGTGATCAACCCAGCTCCTGCCGCTCCTTAATTTCCGCCAGCGTCTTGCAATCGATACACATGGTGGCGGTGGGTCGTGCTTCGAGGCGTTGGATGCCAATTTCGATACCACAGGCATCGCAGTATCCATAATCGTCGTTTTGAAGGCGGTCGAGCGTGGAATCAATTTTCTTGATCAATTTGCGCTCTCTGTCCCGTGTCCGCAACTCCAGGCTGAATTCTTCCTCCTGTGTGGCGCGATCCGCGGGGTCAGGAAAATTGGCCGCCTCATCTTTCATGTGTGAGACCGTGCGGGACATCTCATCAACCAACTCACTCCGCCAGTTCAGCAAAATACCGCGGAAGTGCTCAATTTGCTCGTTATTCATGTAGCTCTCACTGCGGCCGGGCTTGTAAGGCTTGAAGTCGTCGAATTTTTGAAGTTCACCGACGGCTCTCGCCAGCTTCCCTGAAGAGGTCGCCTTAGCGGGCGCTTTTTTAGCGGCGGCCTTTTTCTTGGCGGGCGCTTTTTTGGCGACGGCCTTTTTCTTGGCTGGTGCTTTTTTGGCGACGGCTTTTTTCTTGGCTGGTGCTTTTTTGGCGACGACTTTTTTCTTGGCTGGTGCTTTTTTGGCGACGGCTTTTTTCTTGGCTGCTGCTTTTTTGGCGACGGCTTTTTTCTTGGCTGCTGCTTTTTTGGCGACGGCTTTTTTCTTGGCTGGTGCTTTTTTGACGACGGCTTTTTTCTTGGCGGGCGCTTTTTTGGCTGCTGTTTTCCGACTGGCCATAGTGATGAGCTTCCTCGTAATGCGTCCGCTTACCGCTTGCTCGGACCGATTGGGCACGGGAAGCTATCAGACTTCTTCCGTCCGTGCTACCGCTGATTTGCATGGCGGGCCACGGAAGCGCTGGGAGCCTTTCAAATGCGGGCAAAAACACTGATATTAAGAGGCCTATGGATTTTCCTGCTTTGACGCCCGCGCGGCTCGTACGTCGTTACAAACGGTTTCTGGCAGATGTCGAGTTGCCGGGACGGGAGGATGTGGTGTGTGTGCATTGTCCCAACACCGGGGCGATGACAGGATGCCAGACAGCCGGCGCGCGGATCTGGTTATCCTCGCACGACAGCCCGAAAAGGAAATTACCTTGGACCTGGGAGCTCATAGAGACCGACGTAGGTCTTGCCTGTATCCACTCAGCGCGCGCCAATCGTGTCGTGGAGGAGGGGCTACTGGCGGGGTTGTTCCCTGAGTTGATGGCGCCGCAGGCTAATCTGCAACGAGAGGCGCTCCTTGGGCATCGGTCGCGGGCGGATTTTTTGATACCGGCTTCCCCGGATATTTTCATTGAGGTGAAGGCGGTCACCTTGCATTTGGGCGATGGGAGGGGGGCGTTTCCCGATGCGGTCAGTCAGCGCGCCACCCGGCATATCGCCGAGCTTTATGACGAAATGGCGCAGTGTCGCCGTGCGGCCCTCATATTTTGTGTGTTGCACGCTGGGATTTCCTCAGTGCAAGTTGCCGGGCACGTCGATGCCGTATTTGCCGAGGCCCTTGGGCGCGCGATGTGCAAGGGCCTCGAGGTTTACACGCTCTTCAATGACATCACCTCGCGCGGTATTTATCCTCGGCACGCAGAGCGGCTGGAGGCGCTGACAATATGAACGAGACGCTCATCGCACTGGGATTGTTTACGGATCATCTGGTGTCGATATCTCCCGGCCTGCTCGCCGACCCCGACGCCAGCCGCGCATTCACTGCCTTGTCGCGACGGGCGGCGTCTGAGGGTTTTGATTTGCGTCCCGCATCGGCGTTCCGCGACTATGACCGACAGGCACGGATTGTGAACGAGAAGTGGTCTGGGAATCGCCGGGTAGAAGATGAAGCGGGTTGCCCTATTGTTAGGGCCTCAATGTCGGATACTGCCTGGCTTGGCGCAATTTTGCGATATTCCGCACTGCCGGGTACCTCCCGGCATCACTGGGGTACCGATCTGGATATCTGGGATGCCGCAGCCGTCGAGCCCGACTACGCACTCAGACTGTCGCCCGCCGAGTACGTCGCTGATGGTGTCTTCTCTGCGATGACTCAGTGGATGGATAAGCTCATCGGAGCCGATGACGCCGAGGGGTTTTATAAGCCCTATGCGATTGACAGCGGGGGTGTCGCGCCAGAGGCCTGGCATATCAGTTATCGCCCCGTTGCGTCTCGCTATCGACGCCTGCTGTCGGCTGACACCTTGCTGTCGCTGTGGCGTGGGGAGCCGGATGCATTAGGCGTAGCGCATGAACCGCTTGCTATGGTTGACGTTCTGGCGTCTTCAATAGCGGAAATATTGTCGAGATTCTCTGCCGATGAGTAGCACCGGTGAGGCGCTACACGGTGTGCATCACCCTTTGCTCCCGCAGTGCTATTGCGCCCAGGGCTCGCACCGTTTCGGTACGAGGACGTTCTTCAATCGAGTGTAGACGGGCATGCCGTCTTTATAATCGGGGTAGGCCTCACCGGCGATGAGAGGCTCGAAATAGGCCCTGCCAGCGGGGGTAATGCCAAAACCATCTTTTGAAATGAATCGGCGGGGCATCGTTTTTTCACAATTGGCCACACGGTGTAGTGGCGCTCTACCGATACGCCAACGATAGGGTCTATCCGATCGGCGCTCGATCGACGGCATGACAGCATTGTCACCAGCTAGCGCTAACTCCACCGCCGCCTGTCCAAGCGCGTACGCTTGGTCGACGTCCGTCTGGCTGGCGATGTGTCTTGCCGCGCGTTGCAAGTAATCCGCCACCGCCCAGTGGTACTTATAACCGAGTCGCTGCTTCACGATGCCTGCCAGCAATGGCGCCAGCCCACCGAGCTGCGCGTGACCGAAGGCGTCCCTGTCGCCGTGATCTGCCAGCAGGCGACCGTCTGCGGTACTCGTTCCCTCAGAGGCGACCACCACGCAATAGCCATGCCGATTCACGCTCTCGTCTACCTTGGCCAAAAACCGCTCTTCATCGAAGGCGATCTCGGGAAACAAAATAATATGGGGCGCATCACCCCGCTGCTGAGCCGCCAGAGCGCTCGCGCCGGCAATCCAACCGGCATGCCTGCCCATGACTTCAAGAATGAACACCTTAGTAGACGTGGCGCACATCGACTCAATATCCAGCGCCGCCTCGCGGGTTGATATGGCGACATATTTCGCTACGGAGCCAAAGCCCGGACAGTTATCTGTTAGTGGCAGGTCATTGTCGATGGTTTTTGGGACATGGATGGCCTGAATGGGGGAGTCCAGTTGTTTACTGAGTTGAGAGACTTTGAGGCACGTATCCGCCGAATCGCCGCCGCCGTTGTAGAGGAAATAACCGATATTGTGGGCACGGAATACACGGATGAGGCGCTCATACTCTGCGCGGTTGTCATCGAGATTTCTGAGTTTGTATCGGCACGAGCCGAACGCGCCTCCCGGGGTGCTGATCAGTCCTTCTATGGCACGGGAGCTCTCTCGCGAAGTGTCGATGAGCGCTTCCTGCAGCGCGCCTAAAATGCCATTTCGTCCTGCCAGCACT
This sequence comes from Halieaceae bacterium, assembly GCA_002705465.1. Classification (GTDB taxonomy): domain Bacteria; phylum Pseudomonadota; class Gammaproteobacteria; order Pseudomonadales; family Halieaceae; genus Luminiphilus. The sequence goes on along the minus strand of PAGS01000018.1, from coordinate 4,034 downwards.
TTGCCTATCTGATCGCGGTGTCGACGGGCTGTCTGAATCACACCGGCGGCCGAGGCATTGATGACGGGTGTGACACCGCCTGACTGGGCGTAAAAAAGGTTGGGTTTTTTCATGGGCTGGGAGCCGGTGGGCTGGGGGAGAACGCGTACCGTAGACCTCGCGGCGCACAATGGCAAACCCTCGTGATAATCTGCCACCGGCGCAGGGAGTTTTCTTGTCGGAACACATCCACATTTTGGGAATTTGTGGCACCTTCATGGGAGGTGTCGCCTTGCTTGCAAGGGAGTCAGGCTTCTCAGTCACTGGGTCTGACCGAAATGTTTACCCCCCCATGAGCACCCAATTATCAGAGTCCGGCATTGCGTTAACAGATGGGTATGGCGCCGATCAGCTCTCACCCGCACCCGATCGTGTATTGGTTGGTAACGCTTTATCCCGCGGTCAGCCTGTTGTGGAGGCGATGCTGGATGAGGGGCTTCCCTATACATCGGGCCCCGAATGGCTGGCGCGAGAGATCCTGAATGGGCGATGGGTTCTCGCTGTTTCCGGTACCCATGGCAAGACCAGCACTGCCAGTATGCTTGCCTGGATTCTTGATCACGCCGGTCTTGAGCCCGGGTTTCTCATAGGGGGCGTACCATCCAATTTCGATGTTTCTGCCCGTCTTGGAAAGGGGCGATACTTTGTCGTTGAGGCAGATGAATATGACTCCGCGTTTTTCGACAAGCGGTCGAAGTTTGTGCACTACCGCCCCAACACGCTGGTCATCAATAATTTGGAATATGATCACGCTGATATTTTCCCCAACCTTGCGGCTATCGAGACGCAGTTTCATCATCTGATCCGGTGTGTCCCGAGCAACGGACAGATTGTCCGCGGGGCTGGAGATGCCATCGATCGTGTTCTGGAACGAGGCGTCTGGACCCCGGTTCGATCTGTGCAGGCTGAATCCTCTGCTGCACCAGTTACGTCAGCCTGGTCGTGGCGAGCGGTCTCTGCCCAGGCGGACATACTTGATCTGACGGCACCTGATGGCACCTGTGGCAGGCTGCATTGGTCAATGATTGGAGAACACAACGCGGCGAATGCCACCGCCGCGATGGCAGCGGCAGCGCATGTCGGTGTCAGTATGGAGCAAGCCATCGCGGCCCTGCAGGCGTTTACCGGGGTAAAGCGTCGATTGGAGTGCTTGGGTAGGCCAGCCGGCATCGCGATTTATGACGACTTCGCGCACCATCCCACCGCCATCCAAAGTACTCTCCATGCCCTGCGCGCCGCGTCGACATCCGGCAAGCTGATAGCGATGATCGAGCCGCGCTCCAACACCATGCGCTTGGGTGAGCACAAGGCGCATCTCGTTTCCTGCGCAGCCGATGCGGATCTCGCGCTGTGGCTTGATCCACCTGGTCTCAACTGGGATTTGAGCCATACTGTGGAGAGCGCATCAGGTCAGGAAGCGTTCGACAGTGTTGAGGCGATGATTGAACGGGCAGTGGCGGCGGCGGTAACCGGCGACAGTATTGTAGTGATGAGTAATGGTAGTTTTGATGGCTTGCATAAACGGTTGCTGACGGCATTGGCAGAGCGGTGAGTATGGTCGAGAGATTTTACGGTTGGATGCTCGGTAAGCCGGGCTGGGTGCTCTTCGTTTATCTGCTGATTCTGATGGCGGCGCTGTCGCAATTCCCCAAACTTAAGCTGGACGCTTCATCAGATTCCCTGCTTCTGCAAGGCGATCCCGACCTGGCTTACTTCAGGCAGTCCGCAGAGAAATATGCCGGGGAAGAATTCCTGATACTGACCTGGGAGCCGGGCGTGCCTCTGTTATCACCCGACTCGCTGGAGCCACTGGCAGCGATGGCCGACGAACTGGCAAGGATTGAAGGCGTCGCCAGTGTCACCACCTTACTTGATGTGCCGTTGCTCGAGAGCCCGCCCCTGTCACTGACCGACCTCGCCCGCGCAGACAGTATGCCGACTCTGCGCGACCCCAGCGTTGATCGCGCTCTGGCATTAGTAGAGTTAACCTCCAGCCCCATTTATCGCAATCTTCTGGTGAGCGAGCAGGGCGACCTGACCGCAGTGCAGGTATCACTCAAGGCCAATCAGTCGGCAGAAGCGCTGCAGAAAGAACGGGAGGCACTGCGCCGCCTTGAACGGTCCGGAGAATTAGATGTCGCAGGCAAGCGCCGCCTCGCCTCGGTGGAGGCTGATTATGATCAGGCGCTGGCCGCAATCGGTATTGAGCGCGACCGGATGGTTACTGCGGTCCGTGCCGTGGCTGAGCGTTTTCGGCCCTACGCCAAAATTTTTGTCGGTGGCGTACCGATGATCGCCGCGGACATGATTGCCTTTGTCCGGTCTGACTTGGTGACCTTTGGCACTGCGATACTGGTGGTCATGGCACTGGTGTTGTGGCTTATTTTCCGCAGTCTGAAATGGGTGTTCCTACCGCTGTTCACGTGTAGTGCGACGGCCACGCTTCTGCTGGGTGTCCTCGGTGCCACCGATTGGCGAATGACGGTGATTTCCTCCAATTCAGTCGCGGTGCTTCTCATTGTCACGCTCTCGCTCTCTATACATCTGGTGGTGCGCTACCGGGAATTGCTGCTTCAGCAACCTCAAGCCCCGCGCAGCCATTTGTCAGCGGGTTCGGCCCGATTGATGCTGGTACCGTGCCTCTACACGGCGATGACGACCATCGTCGCCTTTGCCTCTCTGGTCGTCGCAGGGCTCCAGCCCGTCATCGATTTTGGCTGGATGATGACGACGGGCATTGTGCTGGGGTTTTGCTCCGCGTTCACGGTCGTTCCCGCGCTGATGACGATCCTTCCTGATCGCAGTCCACTGCCCGATAAGCAGAGCGATAGACCGTTCACACTGCAATTCGCTCACCTGGTGCAGCGCTTTGGCAAATCCGTGATCGCAGTCACAGCGGGGTTGATCGTGCTTTCTGTCGCGGGTATCCGCGGGCTCGAGGTGGAAAACCGGTTTATCGACTACTTCAAGGAGCACACCGAAATTTATCAGGGTATGGAACTGCTGGACGCGAGGATGGGCGGGACGATTCCCCTCGATGTAATTCTGCTGGCGCCCGCCGAGGCGGCTGACAGCACCGCCGAGCCCGTAGCGGACGATGAGGATGGTTGGGCGGACGACGACGGCTTTTTTGATGACGCTTTTGAGATCGACTTTGGTTTTGGGGCCGAGGAAACGACACAGACGGGATATTGGTTTTCGGTGCCTGGCCGCCAGATTCTCGACGAGGTGCATCGCATTATCGAGGACCGCAGTGAGTCCGGTAAGGTCCTCTCACTCTCCACGGCGTTTGAGGTGATGGACGGATTGTATGGCGGGAAACTGGGTGGTGTGGAGCTGGCTTTAGTGGAAAACAGTCTTCCGGATGACGTGAACTCAGCGCTGGTGGCCCCCTTTTACTATCCAGAAGAGCAGGAGGCTCGTTTGAGTGTCCGAGTCATGGAGACCAGTGAGTCACTCCGCCGTGATGCTTATCTGCGGGAGTTGCGAGAAGACATATTACTGCAGACGGGTATTGCGCCTGAGCGCTTACATTTCACCTCACTATTGGTGCTTTATAACAATGTGCTGCAAAGCCTGTTTCAGTCGCAGATCATGACGCTGGGCGCCGTATTTTTAGCGATTGGTCTGATGTTCTGGGTGTTGTTTCGCTCCCTTTCCATCGCGCTGCTAGCGCTTGCGCCAAATGTCCTCGCTGCCGGCCTGGTGCTGGGCTTGATGGGCTTGGCGGGTATCCCTCTGGATATTATGACCATCACCATTGCAGCCATTGTGGTGGGTATCGGCGTGGATGACTGCATTCACTACTTGCACCGATTCCGTGACGAAATTGCGGTGGATCAAAATTATCGCGCTGCGATGCAGCGAAGCCATGGGAGTATCGGGCGGGCGATGTACTACACGACGCTGACGGTCGTTGTAGGCTTCGCCATGCTGACGTTATCCAATTTCACTCCGAGTCTCTATTTCGGGGTGCTCACGGTGGTCGCAATGAT
>PAGS01000076.1 GCA_002705465.1 Halieaceae bacterium | reverse complement strand
GTTGTACATGTGCATGACGCCGCGCGTGACTGCCGCCTCCAGATCGGCATCCTCGAGGATGATGTTTGGTGACTTTCCACCAAGCTCCTGGGTCACGCGTTTAACGGTTGGCGCCGCATTTTGTGCCACCAGAGATCCCGCTCGCGTCGAACCAGTGAAGGACATCATGTCGACGTCCGGGTGCCTCGAGAGCGCTTCACCGACCGTCGGGCCGTCGCCGTTGACCAGATTAAATACGCCTGCTGGCACCCCCGCCTCATCCATGATCTCCGCATAGAGATAGGCCGACAGAGGCGCAATCTCACTGGGCTTCAATACCATCGTACATCCCACCGCCAGTGCCGGCGCGACCTTGCAACTCACCTGATTCAGCGGCCAGTTCCAGGGCGTGATCAGCCCGCAGACCCCGATGGGCTCCTTGACCACCCGATGTGGCCCCAGATCCTCGGTGAACGCATAGGACTTCAGGATTTTAGCGGCCTCGGTAATGTGGCCGAGACCGGCGTAGGCTTGGGCGGTACTGGCCAGCTTGATCGGGGCCCCCATTTCGAGGCGGATCGCCTCGGCGATTTCACCGATGCGTCGCTGAAAAATCTCGGCCATCCGCTCGAGCATACCGACTCGCTCTTCGACGCTGGTCTGGCTGAAGGTATCAAAGGCCGCTTTCGCCGCCGCGACAGCTCGATCAATGTCTGCCTCCGTCCCCAGCGAAATCATCGCACAGGGTTCTTCTGTGGACGGATCCAGCACCTCAAGCGTTTTTGGCGTGACGGGTTCAACCCACTCACCATTGATATAAAACTGTGTGTACTCGCGCATGATGACCTCGTTTATAACGATTTGAATTCAAAACTGTGCGCCGTCGCTCACGGCAACAGACGCCTTGGATGCACCCCGTCAGAGTACCCCATAAACGGCGGGTGGATGGAATAACCCAGCAATTCTCTGACGCGCTCAGGCAGCAACGCTGCCTGCTCGGGCGTGACCGACAGCAACATGCTCTCCAGCGGCCGCAACCAGCCTGCGCAATACTGTGGCGTCACGACGCGACGCGCCTGATCGGAGCGATTGGCACCCCCGCGGTGCCACAGATCCCCCCGGGCGATCATCAGAGAGCCCGCGGGCATGGTGACGGATACCGCATCGGGGTGAGCACCGGGGTCGCCCTCGACATCGTCCCCCTGCGCAAAATCCAGATCTCGCAGCGCGCCGGGGAACTCTGTCACAGACCACAGATGACTGCTCGGTAACACCTCCGTGGCGCCATTCTCCACAGTGGTATCGTCAAGCGCCCAAAAAGTCGACACGCCCAGCAGGTCATGGGGGGGCGCCAGCGTAGCGTGCCCATCATCCGTGTGCCACGGCTGAGCCGACTCGCCCGGCTCCAAACAAATGGCCAGACAAGCCGACAGCAGGCAACTCTCCCCGAGATAATGCTCTGCCCATGCCAGCGCAACGGGGTGCGCCACCAACTCGGTGAATACCGGATCCTTCGCCAGCATCGCGTAGACCCTGTGCGTCCGCGTGCCCTCGAAGACATTGCGGCCTTTGGGCCCATGTTCAATCCAGGGCGCCAGCGCCTCCCGCTGACTCGCGAGCGTTGCCGCATCGAGCAGATCAGGAATCACGCAAAAGCCCTGAGTCTCAAAGGCATGGATCAGCTCTGCCACACAATCGATCGGCAAATGGGCTGCCAAGCGATCAGCCAGGTTCCGCGGCACCGGTGTGGCGACGGCCATGGTCTGAGGGTCATGCGCGTTCAAAGACGGTTCACTCCGATGGTGTTTTGTGCTTCCCGACAAGTTTCTTCATACTGCCCGCCTCGGCAACTTACGCAGGGCAGGAACATGAATCAAGCCGTTGATCTGGACGAATTGACGCTTTTTCGAGACATGGCGCGCCGCGCCTTCGAGCGAGAGATTACACCTCACTATGAAGAGTGGGAAGCCAACCGTATGGTCCCCCGGGAGCTGTGGAACCGACTCGGCGACGCCGGCCTACTCTGCCCTGACTTGGCGGAACAGTACGGAGGCGCGGGTACGTCGCCCCATGTCACGCTCGCCATGATCGAAGAGCTATCGGAGATGGGCTTCGGCGGCTTCGCATCCAGCTATGGTATCCACAACAACATCGTCGCACCCTACCTCAGCCGTCACGGCACCGAGGAGCAGAAAGCCTTTTGGTTGCCCCGCATGGCCAAAGGCGAGGTAGTCGGTGCCCTCGCCATGACTGAGCCGGGCGCGGGCTCCGATGTTCAAAGTATTCGCACCAACGCCGTGCGCGATGGCGATGAGTGGGTCTTGAACGGGTCAAAGATTTTTATCACCAACGGCATTCACGCTGATCTCGTGATCGTTGCCGCCATTACAGACCCGGGTAAGGGCGCCAAAGGGACCTCTCTCTTTCTGGTCGACGCACACAGTGCCGGATTCGAAAAATCCAAGAAGATCGAAAAAATTGGTCAACACACCTCCGACACCGCACTGTTGTTTTTCAATGACGTGCGGCTACCGGCAACAGCGTTACTGGGAGAGGAGAATCGGGGCTTCGTCATCATGATGGAAGAACTCCCTCGAGAACGACTCGGCATCGCCGCTCAGGCGGTCGCCGCCTCTGAGGGCGCTCTGGATATCACGGTGCAATATGTTCAGGAGCGCGAAGCTTTCGGACAGAAAATCGGGCAATTTCAGAATACCCGCTTCAAACTGGCAGACGTTAAAACGGATATCGCCATCAATCGGGCGTTCTACGAGCAGTGCGCGCGAGACTATGCCAACGGCACCCTGACCGCCGATACGGCTGCCATGCTGAAGCTCGCCAGCTGCGAAATGCAGTGTCGCGTCGCTGATCAATGCCTGCAGCTCTTTGGCGGCTACGGCTACACGGCGGAATACCCTATCTCGCGCTTCTTCGTCGATGCGCGTATCCAGACCATATATGGTGGCTCATCCGAGATCATGCGAGAACTCGTCGCCAGATCGATGTTGGGTCGCTAGCGCCACATGCTATTTCAGCTAGTCGCCTGCTGGCCCGGAGCGACTTCGCCGCGTGATCCGGGAGCGCAGTCCAGTTGCCGCCCGGCTTTTGGAGACGCTGCATGATCGCCCATTCCCGAGAGTGCGTGACACCTGCGCGGACTCACCCTCCAGAAAATAATCCTCCTCAGATTAACAAGGCCTCGCTCTGTCTTTGTCTTTGCCTGGTCGTTCTAGCTATGGCGCCCGCGACTTTCGCATCAGAGCAATCGCTTGAGGGAGTCATCGAGGATCACTGGCAATGGGTATTACAACAGTATCCCGAACGACGGCTCGAGTACGGCGACCGCTCGGGAAACGGACAATGGACAGATAACAGTCTTGCGGCATTTCAGCAGCGATACCAGGACGAGGGCGCCTTTGTAGCGCGTCTCGAGCAGATCGAGCCCGCCACCCTTGGCCATGATGCCCGCATCAATCGCAGCATGCTGATGCGCCAACTCCGAGAGAGCCGGAGGCGGTTCGAGGATGGTCTGCATCTCATTGCGCTCGATATGCGCTCCGGGCCGCAACACTGGCATAGCATGATCGACTACCTGCCGATGGAAACCGAGCAGGATTACCTTGACTGGCTCAGCCGCCTGCGCGCCCTCCCCGATCAACTTGCGAACTATCAAGGGTTGCTAAGGGAGGGAATAACTAGCAACCGTACTCAGGCTCAGATCGTGATGGCGCGCGTGCCAGCGCAAATCCAGAGTCTGCTGGAGGGAAGCGCCACCGACAGCCCCTTTTATAAGGCGTTTACCGCACTACCCCCGCATTTTGAGCCAGATCAGCGAGGACAACTGCAGGCCGAGGCTACCCGCATCATCGAGACCGAGTTGAATCCCGCATTTCAGGAACTCCTGTCCTTCCTCGAGGAGACTTATCTGCCGGCGGCAAGAGCCCCGGGCATTGGATCACTGCCCGGCGGCAAGCAAGTCTACTCGCATCTAGTGCAGCGCTTCACCACGACAGACATGACGCCGGATGAGATCCATGAAATTGGCCTGCAAGAGGTAGAGCGTATACGGCACGACATGGAAGCCGTGATTGCCGAAGTCGGGTTTCAGGGAGGCATGGCCGCCTTCAATACCTTCTTGAGAACCGACCCACAGTTTTACTACGACAGTCCTGAGGCGCTTCTCGAGGGGTATCAGGCTGTGTCGAAGCGACTGGATCCCGGCTTGGTCAAGCTGTTTGGCAACTTACCCCGTGCGCCCTATGGCGTACGCGCCATTCCGGACGAAGAGGCTCCTGACACGACCACTGCCTACTACATGCGCCCGGCCATCGACGGCTCCCGGCCCGGCTGGTATTACGTCAACCTCCACCGCCCCGAAGTGAGACCCAAATTTGAAATGGAAGTGCTCAGCGTGCACGAAAGCGTCCCGGGGCACCACCTGCAAATCTCACTAGCTCAGGAGCTTAACGGACTGCCGGAGTTCCGGCGCAGTGGAGGCTTCACCGCCTTCATCGAGGGCTGGGGCCTTTACTCCGAGCGGCTTGGCTACGACATGGGTCTCTACACCGACCCCTACTCCCGCTACGGCCAGCTGATCTATGACATGTGGCGGGCGGTGCGGCTCGTTGTCGATACCGGCATCCACTACTTTGGCTGGGATCGGCAACGCGCCATCGATTACTTTCTCGCCAACGCCGCCAAAAGCGAGGCTGACATCATTAATGAAATTGATCGCTACATTGGCTGGCCTGGACAGGCGCTGGCTTACAAGATCGGCCAGCTGAAGATGTTGGAGCTGAGGCATGAGGCCGAGACCGCACTCGGCGACGCCTTCGACATCCGCGACTTTCATGACGAACTACTCGGTGCCGGGGCATTGCCACTGGATGTGCTCGAAAACCGGATGGATACCTGGCTCGCATCCGAGCTGGCCGCTCGGCCCTGAGCATGAGAGCCGCACCTGCTGCGCGAGCGCGTGAGGGCTAGGCGGCCAGTTCGTCGAGTGACTCGGCAAGCGCCTCCACGAGGGAGGTCATCTGTTCTCGCTGCATCACAAAGTGAGGCGCCAGTTGAATCGTGTCACCCCCGTAGCGGACCAGAAAACCCTTGTCCCACATCCGCATTGCCACCTCAAAGGGTCTTCGCAGGGGCTCGCCGGCGTAGGACTCCAGAGTCATTGCGCCCGCGAAGCCATAATTTCTCACATCCGCCACGTGCGGTTTCCCTACCAGCGCATCATGGAGCAATGATTCCCAAAAACCTGACTCCGAGGTGACTCTCGCGGGCAATTCATCCCTGACCAACACTTCCAGCGCGGCCAAGCCGGCCGCACAGGCGACGGGGTGCCCGGAGTACGTGTAACCGTGCGCAAACTCCAACGCGTAGTCAGGTCCACCGTGCGCCATAAAGGTCTCATAAATCTCTGGCGTGGCCATTACCACACCCATTGGCACGGCACCATTAGTAATTTGCTTGGCCAAGTTGAGGATATCGGGGGTCACACCGAATGCCTCCGCACCGGTGTAGGCACCACATCGGCCAAGCCCCGTAATCACCTCATCGAAAATCAGCAGAATATCGTGCTGATCACACAGCGCTCGCAGCCTCTGCAGATACCCAACGGGGGGCGGAATCACCCCTGCAGAACCAGCCATCGGCTCGACGATCACTGCAGCAATCGTGGAGGCATCATGAAGCGTAATCAGTTCCGCGAGTTCCTCTGCAAGGTGCGCCCCCTGAGCGGGCATCCCGCGGCAAAATGTGTTCTCTGGCAGCATGGTATGTCGCAGATGATCAACCTCAAGCGACTGCCCAAAGGGTTTGCGATTAGCACCGATGCCGCCTACCGCCGTGCCCCCGTAATTCACTCCGTGGTAACCCTTTTGCCGGCCAATAAAACGTGTCTTAGCTGGCTGACCCTTGAGACGCCAGTAGGCCCGCGCCATCTTGAGCGAGGTGTCAGCCGACTCAGAGCCCGAGTTGGTGAAGAACGCATAGTTCAAATCACCCGGCATGAGCTGCCGCAGCTTATCGGCCAGTCTGAAAGCTGCGGGATGACCAAACTGAAAAGGCGGGGCGAAATCCAGCTGATCGATCTGATCAGCGACGGCTTTTGAGACTTCGGGATGCCCGTGACCCAGGCCGGAAGTCCACAATCCGGAGTGCCCATCTAGAATCCGTCTGCCGCGATCGTCCGTAAACCAGACATCCTTCGCCTCGACGATGATGCGCGGGTCTCGCTTGAACTGTCGGTTGCCGGTATAGGGCATCCAATAAGCGTCGAGCGGTAAATGATCAGACATAACGCCTCCTCTGCGTGGCGCAGTGTAAACCCAGTGAGGGTGCGACTCACTCCCCTTTTTGGGATAGCGCTCCCATTCCGTTCTGAGTATTCACGCCGTCACCAGACGGCCTACTAGACCAGGAAGACATGACATGAAAAAACAGACACTGCTTGGCACACTCCTCGGCCTGAGCTTGCTATCCAGCGCGACGGTCGCTCACATCGAGCAGTCGGAACCTCTGCAATCGTTGCGACAATCCTACTTCGCGCTACTCGGCATGACTTTTGGCCCGATGGGCGACATGGTGAAAGGTAAAATTGAGTGGGACAACGCCTTGTTCACCACATGGGCGAATGACTTGAATCATGCGGCTCAATTTGGCGTCGAGCGCGGCTTCGCTCCGGGCTCGGATAAAGGTATGACGAGAGCCAAACCCAACATCTGGTCCAATATGGATGACTTTCAGAGCAAGTTGGACAATTTCAGGGCGGCGGCGGCCAATCTGGCAGACATCGCAGCGGAGGGGGATCCCGCAGCAAGCCGCGAGCAATTTGTCGCAACCGGTGGCACCTGCAAAGCCTGCCACGATGAATACAAGTCCAAGGACTATCTCTACTAACCCGCTAAACTGACCCGGACCCGCCGGCTCAGCCTGTCATCACAGGCGTCGCAGAGGATGGCTGCGACGTCTCACCTTGGCATGGGTCTCCGCATTGCGCCAATGGGGATCTCCCGCCAAGAGAGACGATCAGTAGTAACTGGGGGCCTCAGGGGCTACTGCAATCAGCGTGCCCAGCAACCCAACAACTGCAACGGCGGTGAGCACTGCTTGCCATTGAGGGCTCGGTGGCGTTTGGGAAAACTTTGTGCCTGACCGGCCGCGCCACATCGCTTGGATGAGCGGCTCTTTTTTCCGAAACTGGTGCCAGAGAATAGCAAGCAAATGGAGCACGATGAAAACCTGGAGTAAACGCCAGTTCGTCTCGTGCCATTCAGTGATGGCGCCCGCCCAATCCCCTGCCCAATAAGAAAACGGTCCCTCAAAGAGCAGGTCATCACTGCTCATCGTGCCCGACACAGATTGAGCCAACAACAATATCAACAATGCTATTACAGAGAGCGCGCCCAAAGGCGTGTGTCCCCGGTGGTTGCCCCCCTGTTTGAGATAGCGCCATACCCCGGATGGCCCCGTCAGAAAATGACCGAAGCGTGCGGCCTCACTGCCAATGAATCCCCACACGATGCGGGTCAGCACCGCCACGATCATGCTGTAGCCCACCCATTCGTGAATATCCATGCGTCCTTGCTCACCACTCCACCACATCGTTCCGATCGCAACGGGGAAGTACCAGTGAATCGTCCGCACGACGCGGTCCCAGACGGGATACCGTGCCTCAGCGCCAACAGCACCGGCGGTCGTCATTGATTGAGCAGATCCAGCAACGCCGTCACAGAGGCCTCCACACCCAGGGTCACGGAGGCAGTTGGCTCGACTTTAAACAGCGGCGAGTGATGTGAAGGCACGGGTTCACCCCCTGCCTGCTCCCGCGCGAAATCCTCGGGCGGCGTGCCGCCCACCGCGAAATAGAGGCTGGGAATGTAGGGGTTTACGGTAAACAGCGGGAAGTCCTCCGCACCCATACCCAGTCGTTCGCCGGAAAACAGCACCCCCTCACCAAAATGTTCGTTCCACAGCGTCATGATGCGCTCCGTCAGCATCCTGTCGTTCAAGGTCGGCGGGACGCTCTCGTCAGACTCCACTACTCTGGGCAACAGCTCCTCGGGCAACCCTGCCACCCGCCCCATGTTTTCAGCGACTCGGCGGATACCGTCGAGCAGCAGCGCTCGGTCTTCTGCTGACTCGCTGCGCACGGTCAGCTGCAGATGCGCCGCATCTGAAATGATGTTGTGTTTGGTGCCACTATGAAACGCACCCACAGTGATCACACCCGGTCGCCTTGGTGGCAGCGTTCTGCTGACCACTGTCTGCAGGCCCATCACGATCTGTGAGCCAAGCACGATGGGGTCCACACCACGATGGGGCGACGCACCGTGCGCGCCGACACCGGTGATATATATATCGACGGTGTCAGCACCCGAATAGGGTGAGTCAACCGAGGCGCCCAAAATACCCGTTGGCATAGCAGAGGTAACATGAAACGCCATAGCGTAGTCAGGCTGACCGAAGCGCTCCCACAGATTATCTGCGCGCATAGCAGCAGCGCCCATGACACGCTCTTCCGCAGGTTGCCCGATTAACATCAAAGTCCCCTGCCACTCATCGCGCCGCGCCGCCATGATCTGCGCCGTGCCGACCAAGCTGGTGATGTGCACGTCGTGGCCACAAGCGTGCATCACGAACACCTCGTTGCCGTTGGGGTCAATCTGCTTAGCTCGCGATGCGTAAGACAAGCCGGACTTCTCTTCAACGGGAAGACCGTCCATGTCCGCGCGGAACATCACCAAGGGACCCTCCCCGTTTTCCAGTAGTGCCACGATGCCGGTGCCACCCACTGAGCGATGCACGCTATAACCCAAAGACTCAAGCTCATCAGCGAGCCGGGCTGATGTTTGATGCTCCATGGTCGACAGTTCAGGATTCTGGTGAAAGAACAAGAACAGATCCCTGAGCTTCTCGTCGTACAGGGCGCTGACGTCGTCGCGAAGCGTATCCGCCGCCAAACCCGTGTTCAGACATAGCAGTCCGGTCAAAAATAACAGCGTTTTACGAAGTGAAGTCATGGCGTGTCTCGATTTAGTGCACCACTGCAGTCTGAATGCAGCGGCTTCCTGAATTTTATGGCACGGCCAACCGCACCGAAGACGTGAAACTACCGACAAATCATACCTCACTGCTACGCCTCGCAAACGATTAACGCATTGCAGATTCCCCTCGGTCGGGTTAGTGTCCGTCCGCTTTTGGCACCCTATCGCCAGAATTATCCGGCGGCTTGCCAGAGACAATCCAAGGAACTGCGCCTCAGTGAACAGCGAACAGATTGAGTCCCGTTTTGGCAGTTATCGCGTCAAAGTCCTGCTACAGGATACCAACTCGCGACTGGCGAGCCTTTGCAGCGCACACGATGGCAACGACATTTGCCGCACCCTCGCTGTCACGCGCTTCGTGACGCCGGTACCCGATAGTTTGGTCGATGCTGACAAACTGATTCGTGAGGGCCACAGCATCGGCAGCACGCTCAAACAGGTGGGGCTCACGATCAGTCGAGATGTGGTCGCAGAGGGCACCGCGCCCTGCGGTGAGGGCTTTGCTGAATTGGCGGGAGGGCAAATCGGCATTAATGAACTGCTCCATATCCGAGTCTACAGACTACTGGCGGGCCCCTCCGACACAGCACTGGTCCCTTATGCAATCATCGCGGAGGCCCATCATCCCGAACATATCCCGCCTCTGGCAGGTATGACTCCGGTCTCGGAGTTAACCACATGCGCCCTCGACGATGATGCAACACTGACAATGGCGACGTTGCTCAGCGCGTTGAAATACGCTACGAATTAGTCATTAAAGGTAAACCCGTTCTGGACATCGGCTCAGCGCGGGGCAACCATGCTCAAGTCAAAACCGATGTCTCGGGCTGTTTGTACAGCGCCCGCCAGATCCGCCTCCGCTCGTGTCGCCACCCACAGATTGGCGCAGCGCGCACCCGTGCGACAATATGCGAGCACGACCTGATTGGGATCGTCGAACAGCGCACCGAGACCGTCGAGGTCCGCGCCGGGAAAATTCATGGCGTTCACCGGGTAACGAACGAACAACAGCCCCGCACTATGGCAGGCGACTTCGATGGCTTCCATGGAGGCCTGCTCCGGCGACTCGCCATCAGGTCGGTTGCACACCACGGCCGTAAAGCCCTTCTCAGCGAGTTGAGGAACATCCTGCGGCGTGATTTGCGCGGATACCGAAAGCGTATCGGTCAGTTTATACATCGACATGAGATTCCCCTCTTTCGGCCTACAGCTATACAGCCAGCCCGAAGTCGCCAGCCAGGATCGCCATGATACTCTCTACGGGCCGATCCGGCACGACGATCGGCTGACTGGTAATCCGCTCAGCCACGGATACATACGTCTTCGATAGCGAATGCAGGAGACCAACCGGCAAAGCGTGACTCTCCGCGTAGCGTTTTCGCTCCTCGAAGCGACTGTAATCTAGTAACAGCTGGGGGTCATTGACGTGCCGCAATAGTGACTGCCTGAATTCTTCCTTACTGTTTTCGATGACGCTGCCACTGCGGTACGCAATGGCATCCCAAATGCGCGACGAATCGGGCGTCCCGACCTCGTCCGTGTAGATGAGATTTTCTTGCCCGTTTGCATCTCGCGCGTACCCAAATTCGAATTTGGTATCAACCAGCATCAGATCCAGCGGTGTCAGGTGATCCGCAATAAGTTCAACGCCTTCTCTTAGCAAGGTCTCATAGTGATCAACATCGTCGACCGAGCGAAAACCAAACGCCTCCCAGTGGGCCAGCAATTGTGAGCGCGATACGTTGGTGTCGTCGGCCTCGGGAATCCCGGGCACCCCTCGTATCACCCCTTTCGTGGAGGGTGTGACCAATATCTCGCTCAATCGCTGATCCCTGCGCAGATCGTCAGGCAAATCAATGCCGCAGAAGCGCCTCACTCCACTCTCGTAGGACCGCCACATCGAACCGGTAATGAATCGGCGAGCAATTGCCTCGATCATCACCGGTCTGGCACGCTGGACGATCCAAACCAGCGGATGCGGCGCGTCGAGGATATGACTCCGAGCGAGTCGGGCCTGCGCAAACTCCGCGAACCAAAAATGCGAAATGGCGTTCAACGCGGCGCCCTTGCCAGGCACACCGGCAAGACCGCCCTCTCCGTGCCAGACGCAGTCAAAAGCCGAGATTCGATCACTGATCACCATCACCGCGAGCTGCGAGTCCGGCGCTACGTCATAACCTCGCTCAGTGATCAGCCGCGCGCTGTCGCGCTCGGTCAGCCAATAGACCGAACGCACTTTGCCAGAGTGCACGGGGCCGCTGGTCCGGATTGGCAGGCTATCGTTGACGGCGAGAACCTCGGTACTCACGACGTCGCTTCCAGTGAACTTGGCATAGGGGAGAGTTTTGCCCAAAATGCGCGCTCTTGTCACGAGCTGCACGGCTCAAATGCCTTCAGGACCGCCTCATGCCAGCAATACATAAGTCGTCGCTCAGACGAACCCTTGCACTCTGCGGCGCGTTTGCGGTGACGGGTCCCGACTCAACGGCATTAGCACAGGAGTCAACCACAGAAGGTTTACTCGAAACGGTCATCGTGACGGCGTCGAGAGTTCCCTCGGCTGGCCAGATGTTACCGACGGCATGGTCAGCACTGGATCAAACCACCATCGAGCGTATCGCGCCACAGCACAGTAATCAGGTTTTTAATCGTATTGCCGGTAGTTGGGTCAGCAGAGGCAACGGTCAGGAAAGTCTCATTTCCCTGCGGTCACCCGTGCTGACCGGAGCAGGCAGTTGCGGCAGCTTCATTACAGCCCAGGACGGTATCAGTATGCGTTCACCGGGGTTCTGTAACGTCAATCAGTTGTTCGATGCCAACCTGCTTCAGGCGGGTAAGGTCGAGGTGCTTAAGGGGCCGGCAACCGTCGTTTTTGGTTCCAATGCGCTACACGGCATTATCAATGTGCTGACGCGGTCCGTCTCCGAGACACCCAACCAACTGCGATTCGAGGCGGGCTCCAGAGACTACTATCGCGCCTCTGCCAGCGGCGCCATCGATGGTCTTGCTCTGTCTGCGCAAACGACCCGTTACGGCGGGTATCAGGAGGAGTCGGGGTACCAGCAGCGAAAAGCCACCGTCCGACTCGATCAGGACTGGCAGGACTGGCGTGTCTCGGGCGTGATAGAGGGCAGTGATCTTGATCAGGAAACCGCGGGCTATATCCGCGGCTTTGAGGCATACAAGAACGAAAGCGCTCGCGAGGAAAATCCGAACCCCGAGGCATATCGGGATGCTTGGTCTGCACGGGGATATTTGAGCTTCAGCAGAGTAGTGGGGACAGGAGGCGAACTACTGCTGCGCCCCTACTGGCGCAGCAATGAAATGACATTTCTGCAGCACTATCTACCCTGGCAGGCCACCGAGACGAACCGACACCGGAGCGTGGGCATCCAGGCGATGGTCAGTGGTCTGACCCCGCGGCTGCGCTGGCTGGCAGGGATCGACATCGATCATACCAAGGGGTCGCTATTTGAGGACCAGGCAGAGTTTTTCAGCCCCAATCAGCCCGACGGCGTCCATTACGATTACGACGTTCAGGCTGAGACGCTTGCGGGGTTCACTCAGCTAAACTGGGCACTCAGCGACCGCTGGCAAATTAAGGGTGGATTGAGACTGGAAGAGACACGCTATGACTATCGGAATCTCACCGCTCCAGGGCCGGCCTGTGCACCCACTGCGAGTGCCTGCAGATTCTTTCGGCCGGCGAGCCGGGAGGACCGCTTCAGCGATTGGACGGGCAATCTGGCGCTGAGTTATCAGACGGATCATGCCACCACCTTTGCGCGCGCAGCGCGTGGATTCCGTGCACCGCAAACCACGGAGTTGTATCGTCTGCAGTCGGGACAGGTCACAGCAGATCTGGATTCTGAGACCATCGACAGCGTTGAATTTGGCTTGCGCGGCCAGCAGGGTGCATTCGCCTACGATTTAGCGGCCTATTGGATGGCCAAAGAAAACGTGATCTTTCAGGACCGCGACCGCTACAACGTGTCGGGGGCGGATACGCTGCACCGTGGCATCGACGTCACCTTCAGCTGGGCGCTCTCCGATATCTGGTCATTGCGAGGTAACGGCGCCTACGCCCGACACCGGTACGACAGTGACATCGAGCTGATTGGCTCTCGCGGCACCATAGAAGGCAATGACATCGATACAGCACCAAAGCACTTTGGCTCATTGCGGCTGCTTGCTGATCTGGCACCCTTCGGTCAAGCAATCAGTGCGGAACTGGAGTGGTTGTGGGTTGCCAAATACTGGTTAGACCCCAACAACCAGAACGAGTATGCGGGTCACGAGCTGTTGAATATTCGGGGCGCCTGGCAAATCACTCCTCGGGTGACGTTGACACTGGTGGCGACAAACCTGCTGGATGAAGGCTACGCGGAGCGCGCAGATTACGGTTTCGGCAGTTACCGTTATTTCGTTGGGGAGCCCCGTAGCGCGGTCCTCGGTATGACCTTGGCACTGTAGCAGCTCATCGGACGCTCAGCGCGGGTCGAGCGCCAGGGGGCGCCTGACGATGCCCGTCTCGTTATCAGTGGTCTCGTTGTCGGTAGCCCCGTAAGCCCACGGCCTCGCGCACGGCCTCCAGCAGGGCAGAACTTCTTGGCCGCAGGCGCTCTGCACCCGTTCTCAGGATCTCCTCGAGCGCTGCAGGCGCAGCCATCAGCCGTTCGTAGGCGTCCCGCGCTGGCGCAAGCTCGTCATTTACTCGCTCAAACAACTGCTTTTTCGCTTCACCCCACCCGATGCCCTCGGCAAATGCTTGACGCATCTGCTGGCGCTCAGGTTCGTCGGCAAAAGCGCACCAGATTTGGAATACCGTTGAGTCGTCGGTCTCCTTGGGTTCACCGGGCTCTAGCAAGTTCGTCTTAATTTTATTGATGGATTTCTGTAGCTGTTTGGGCTGACCAAACAGCGGGATCGTGTTGCCGTAGCTTTTGCTCATCTTTCGACCATCGAGACCTTTCAGTACCGCGACGTGATCATCGACGACCGCTTCAGGGAGGGTGAAGGTCTCTCCATAGTGGTGATTGAAGCGCTGTGCAATGTCTCGGGCCATCTCGACATGCTGAATTTGGTCACGCCCCACCGGGACCCGATGCGCGTTAAAAATCAGGATATCCGCGGCCATGAGGATGGGATACGAAAATAGCCCCATGGTGATGCCGTAGTCAGGGTCCTCACCTGCCGTTTCATTGGCCTGAACAGCGGCCTTGTAGGCGTGGGCCCGGTTCATGAGCCCCTTAGCGGTTGAGCAAGTCAACACCCAGCTCAGCTCGGTCACCTCAGGAATGTCTGACTGTCGGTAAAAAAAAGTCTTCTCGGGATCGAGGCCAAGCGCGAGCCAGGTAGCGGCGATCTCTCGACTCGACTGAGCCACCTCGTCGGGGTTTTGGATCTTAATGAGCGCATGATAATCAGCGAGAAACAGGTACGCCTCGACGGAGGGATCCTTTGAGGCCGCAACGGCAGGCCGAATGGCGCCAACGTAGTTGCCCAAATGCGGCGTGCCCGTTGTCGTGATGCCAGTCAGTACCCGTGTCGGGGTCATCGCTTTTCTCCTCACGCCGCCCGGCGGTAAAACGCCTGAAGCAGCGAAATCAGCTGCGGTACGTCAGCGGCGCAGGCCAGCTCTCTAATCGAGTGCATCGCCAAAGTCGGCACGCCCAGATCCGTGGTAGTTATTCCCGTTTCGGTGGCAGTGATCGGACCAATCGTACTCCCACAGGCGAGATCAGCCCGCGTCACAAAAGTTTGAATCCCCACGCCCTCTCGCTCAGCGAGCAGCCGGAGGCGCGCCGCGCCCTCACTGTCTGTAGCATAGCGCTGATTGCGGTTAACCTTGATCACCGCGCCCGCTCCCAGTTTGGGGCTGTGATGCTCATCATGCTTATCCGCATAGTTTGGGTGCACCGCATGGGCATTATCGACCGAGAGCATCCAGGATTCATTTCTGAGCTGCTGATTGAGCAGCGGATCAGGCACCAGCGCCGTCAAGGCATCCATCAGCATCGGCCCTTGGGCGCCGATGGCAGAGGCACTGCCGACCTCCTCATGATCGGTCGCGACCAGCATGGACCACTCTGCCCCCTGTTCGTCAATGATCGCGCGCAAGCCCGCATAACAACTCAGCAAATTGTCAAGTCGGGCGGATGTAATAAATGATTGGTCTGTACCAACCAAAGCGGGAGGCTGGGTATCGTAGAGCGAGAGCTCGTAATCCATCACGCGGGCGCCAACGCATGTTTTGTCTTGCTCGGCCAGCTTTTCCGCCAACCAGGACTTGAAATCAAAGCCCTTGGCGTCCCCTAACATAACCAGAGGCACAACATCTTTTTGCGGATTGATACTCCGTTGCTTGTTGGCCTCTCTATCAAGGTGAATCGCCAGGCTGGGCACCACTGCCACTGGACTGACTGAATCAAATAGTACCGATCGCAACTCCCCCTCGGCCGTCAACACAGTGAGGCGGCCCGCCAGCGCAAGATCCCGGTCAAACCAGGGATTCAGCAATGCGCCGCCATAAATATCGACGGCGAGCTGCACGCAGCCATCGCGACCAGTCACGGGGTTGGGCTTGACTGAGAGATTAGGAGAGTCAGTATGCGCGCCTACCAGACGCAGCCCTCTCTCAAGCTCTTGGGCTCCGGCTCGCAGGGCCACCAGGGAGCTACCCTGCCTCGTCATGAAATAACCGTGACCCGACACCATGGCACTGGGATTGAAGCGCTCTACCGACTCGAAGCCGGCTTGTTCCAGACGCTTGCACATCCCCCGTACCGCATGAAACGGGGTCACCGACTCGCGCAAGAAATCGAGTAATTCGTTAATCTGCGTCATGGTTCAAAATCCCGGCGTTAACCAAATCCATAGTAAAAGCCCCAGCAGCAGTCGATACACCACGAAAGGCAACAAGCCCACGCGTTCTAGCAGATACAGGAAACCTCTGATCGTGACGTGAGCAAATACCGCCGACACTACGAACGCCACGATGAGCTTATCCAGACCGATCGCGCCCACATCATCGGTGGAGGATGCCACCATCATCAGCAGGGCACCCGCAATCACCGGCACACTGATTAAAAAAGAAAATCGGGTCGCGCTGGCAGGATGGTAACCCAGAAAAAGTGCTGCCGTGATGGTGACGCCTGACCGGGAAGTGCCCGGGATTAAGGCCAACGCCTGCGCCAGACCAATGAGCAGCGCGTGGCGGGCTGAGACCACAGCGGTCGCATTGTTGCTGCGCTTGGCGCAGTGATCTGCCAAGCCCAGTAGCACACCAAAGATAACCGTCGTAACGATGATGACCGGCACTGCGCGCGCGTCACTGGCAATCACGTCTTTGAACACCAGGCCTGCCACGACTGCAGGTAGGGTCCCGACCACGACAGCCCACATTTCTGATCGGTCGACCTTGCTCCCGGGCATCACGCTCATCGCCCAACTCCGGAGTGTCTCGCGGAAGTGCCAGAGCACTGCACACAGCGTGCCGGCGTGGACTCCCACGTCGAAAAGGAGACCTTGATCACCCCAACCGAGAATCTCCGTCGGTAAAATCAGATGCGCCGAGCTCGAGACGGGTAAAAACTCGGTCACACCCTGAATCACGGCCAGCGCAATCACCTGAACCCAGTCAGCCACGCCGCACCTGCTCCGCGAGTTTTTTCCAACCGATGCCCCGCTGAACGTACTGAGGTGACAACTCGTAAGCTGGCTGGGGTGCCAGAGTCAGTGCACCAGTCCCCAGAAGCTCCGCCATGACGCCGGCATTTGGGGTCACCCCCTCAAATACCTCAGCCAGATTGCGAACAGATGAGGGCAACTGCTCGCAGTAGTGCGCGCCCGATCCCAGCAAAACCAATGGCTCCAAGGTATCGGGCAGGGGCAAAGCTTCAGGTGCAGAGACCACGACATCGCCCCCAGGTAGAAACCGGCCACCAACCCACCGACCCCAGCGTGCATAGAGTTGATTGATTTGCGCATCAATCGTAGTCAACACCATGGCGCCATCCCGAAGAAATCCGCTGGCGGCGGCGGCGTGGACCTGAGCGGTAAGCGTGCAGAATCCGTGGACAGGCAGATTTTGCGACCAAGCCAAGCCCTGGGTCACGCTAACCGCGACCCGTAATCCCGTGAACGAACCGGGACCCACGCCGCAGGCGATGACGTCAACGGCATCGCTGAGTCGTTGACCATCCAATACCTCGGCAAGCATTGTCAGCACATGTCTGTTGTGCGCACGCGCCTCTACAGCGTGTCGGGCACGCACCGTCTGCTCGTCCCAAAGCGCGAGGGTGCAAGCTTGCGTAGCAGTATCCAGCGCCAGAACACGCGGCATGAGTGGCATGGGCTATAGTCGACAAGAGAACGCGGATGATCCCATAGAGAACGCAAAGTTTGAATGCATCGACTTGTTACAGCTTGGGTATTTTGGCCGGTGGTCAAGGGCGCCGCTGGGGCGGTCGCGACAAAGGCCTGATCACCTGGCGGGGCCGGCCGCTCATCGATCACATTTGCCAAGCGCGACCCGCGGCGACGGCAGAACTTCTCATTTGCTGCCGAAGCAACGCGCGCTTCTACCAGCACTATGGCGATCGCGTACTCAGCGAAACACGAGAGCTCGCAGGTCCTTGCGCAGGCATCGTTGCGCTGCTTGCCGCCAACACAGCGCCCTCGCTGATCGTGGTACCAGTGGACCTGATTGGCGCGCCCGACCGCGTCATACGGTTGCTGGAGCAAGAATGGCGCGATGATGATGTCGCCCTCGTGCTGCATGATGCCGAGGGGCGTCACTCGCCTTGCGTCAGGTTGAGGTCGGAGGTGAAGCCTGTGTGTGAGGCCTATCTGGATAGCGGCGGGAAAAAACTGGCCGATCTCTATCGCGCAATCAATGCCCGATCCGTCGCGGTAGCTTCAGAGTGGCTCACGGATGCGGATGAGCCGGAATCGTTTGTTTCCGGTTAGGGCTGGGTAGCCTCAAGAACAAAAAAAAGCCCGTGAGCAGCGACCACACCCAAAGTCAGATTGCGTCGCATCAACTGATACCAGGTAGGAAGCGTCTCTGCGCCGCACTCATACCAAAGCAGCGCCAGGTAAGCGGTCATCAAGGCCACCGACGCCAACCACGCCTTGGCCGTCAGCACCGCGGCCACAGCAAACAGCACTAAGCCATTGCTCACCAGTAATCGAGAGATCGATGGCTGTTCGACTGCTTGCACTCGGCCCCACAGCGTGCCGGCCAAAAAGCAAAGAATCCCTAGGGAGTAAATGACAAAACCCTGCACGGAGATCGCCGCAGGCCAATCCTTGAGTTGCCACGCGCCCAGCAAGAATGCATAGAA
The DNA here is from genome assembly GCA_002705465.1 of Halieaceae bacterium. Taxonomy (GTDB): domain Bacteria; phylum Pseudomonadota; class Gammaproteobacteria; order Pseudomonadales; family Halieaceae; genus Luminiphilus. The sequence goes on along the minus strand of PAGS01000076.1, from coordinate 2,206 downwards.
CGGTAACAGTCCCGCGTATCCAAGCATGAGCATGACTGGCCGATTTTGCATGGCAGACCCTCAAAAAAAACCCCGGCCAGAGGCCGGGGCAAGAATTCGCCACCTGGGGGAAGATGGCTTAACCGGAGAGTCGATCACCCGGTTGCAGGGTTTACGCCTCCGTATGTACCCCGGATCACCGGGAATGCATAAAAGATTAGTTTTGGCCCTCTCCAGACCGCGCAAACATTGGCTTATTACCTAAGCTGATGACAGTGGTACCTGCTGATGAGAAAAAATTTTTCGACACGCCAAAGTCCTCGCGCTAGTCTGTCCTTGAAGCCACAGTAGAGACCGGATCAAGCTTTACCGATCTCAGCCAGCGATCTGTCAGTGGACCCGCAGAGGATCCCCATTCGCCGGCGCTTGGCGAGGGTTCGTCCCTGCGCCCCCTTTCCCGATGCCCCCATATCTTTGGTGGGCTCAAAGCAGTGTGCGCGGCGCACCAAGCGTCATGCCGAATGACTCTGGCAACGTGGAAGGAGAGGGCGAATGAAACGATCAAAGCGAAACCGAATCAAACGAGCCTTTGAGAAGGGTTATCAGCTGGGCCTCGCCGGCCGATCTAAAGAGAACTGTCCCTTTTTGACCGGACTCGCGCGCGTAAAGTGGCTGGAAGGCTGGCGAGAGGGCCGAAGCGATTGGCGCGAGGGTCTCACAGACGCTCTGACATGCTATAAATTGTCGGGCTTCTGACCACTCGCCTGACGGGGCTCCGACGGGAACCGCAATTTTTAAGCTGTCAGGTCTTATAATGGTCGGAAATGATGCTATTTCTGACACAGCAGTAACTAAGGCCTGACCCGTGAACTATCAAACCCTCGCGAACCTGGAAAGTTGGCTGGCGCAACAGATTGTTGGCCAGCACGATCTTATTCACAAACTGATGCTGGCGCTGCTGGCCGATGGCCACCTGCTGGTTGAAGGTGCACCCGGACTGGCTAAAACCCGCGCCATCAAGGAAATGGCGGCGGGGATTGAGGGCAGCTTTCATCGCATCCAGTTCACGCCCGACCTGCTACCCGGCGATATCACGGGCACTGACATTTTTCGCCCACAAACCGGGGTATTCGAATTTCAGCAAGGGCCCATCTTCAATAATCTGGTGCTGGCAGATGAAATCAACCGCGCCCCGGCCAAGGTGCAGTCAGCACTCCTTGAAGCGATGGCCGAACGACAAGTCAGTATTGGCAGTCAAACCTACACGCTCCCGGATTTATTTCTGGTAATGGCCACCCAGAATCCGATCGAGCAGGAAGGCACCTACCCGCTACCCGAAGCGCAACTGGATCGCTTTTTGATGCATGTCCGCGTGTCCTATCCCGACGCCAGTGCCGAACAAGCGATCCTGAAAATCGCCAGAAACGAGGCCACGGGCAGTCATAGCAAACCCGAGGGCACCGTTACGCAGAAAGATATCTTCTCTGCTCGGCAGGCCGTGCTCAACATTCATATGGCAGCACCGGTCGAGGAATACATCATCCAGCTGATTATCGGCACCCGGGAACCTGGCCGTTACGACAACGAGCTGGCTGACTGGCTGGAGTTTGGTGCCAGCCCGCGCGCGACGATTGCGATCGACCGCTGCGCGCGCGCAAATGCCTGGATCTCAGGCCGGGATTATGTCAGCCCGGATGACGTGCAGGCCGTCGCCATGGACTGTCTCCGCCACAGACTCATCGTCTCCTTTGAGGCTGAGGCCGCCGGCGTCAGCAGCGATCGAATTGTCGAGCGACTACTGGAGCGCGTGCCTGTTGCCTGAGCACGCTACCAACACAGCGATCAGTGTGGGGCCCCGCGGTGCTAACGTCACCGCGGAAGGGCTGATCGCCTGCCGTTTCGCTTCAAGATTCGTCGACGTAACCGGTCAAACCCGCGCTCTGGCCAACCTGGCCGGCATGCGTCGGGCGAAACAACGAGGACGGGGCGTCGAATTTGACGAAGTCAGAGCCTACGCCGCTGGAGACGACGTTCGGGCAATCGATTGGCGGGTAACCGCTCGCTCCGGGACCCCGCACACCAAACTGTTTCATGAAGATCGCGAACAACCCATTCTGGTCGCCGTGGACCTTCGAGCCCCTATGAAGTTCGGATCAAAACGGTGTTTTAAATCGGTTATGGCTGCCCACCTTGGCGCGGTCGCCCTGTGGTCCGGCTTACAGGCGGG
>PAGS01000075.1 GCA_002705465.1 Halieaceae bacterium | reverse complement strand
GGCTGGAGGATCGCCGCGTGTGGATCGAGGCGCTAGCTGATATTTTGATCGCGGCAGACCCGGACTGGCCAGACCAGGTGCGTCGATTAATTGCGGGCCGGGATGAAGCACTCCTGCCGGCGTATCGACAAGGCATCGATCACAATGGTGAGGTGATCCTGCAGTTATCTCGGGACGTCCTCGTAGCGCGAACTGACAAGCAGGACCGCAAGCTCCGAGGCAAGCTGACGGCTTTACGCGACGATCTGGCTGCCTTGGCTGAGAAGGGGTCGCAGAGAGCGGAGCAGGGAGTGAAACCGGGAACGGGCCAGACGGGGCCGCTTGACTCTACCCAGACTCTCTACAACGGCCGGCAGTAAACGACGGTTATCCGTCGATCAGTGAGCTGTCCCGTATGGCGCCTTTGTCGGCACTGGTCACCATGCTCGCATAGACCTTCAGTGCTGTTGAAACCTGTCGGGGGCGGTCGACCGCTGGTTGCCACGCCCGGTCCCGTTGATTCATCTCTGTACGGCGCTCGTTGAACGTTGCTTCATCAACTTTCACGTTGATGGTTCTTGCAGGAATATCAATCTCAATAAGGTCGCCCGGTTCGATCAATGCTATGGCGCCGCCACCCGCGGCCTCTGGTGAGACATGGCCGATCGACAACCCCGAGGTGCCGCCAGAGAACCGGCCGTCCGTAATTAACGCACAGGCTTTGCCCAGCCCCTTCGATTTGAGATAGCTGGTCGGGTACAGCATCTCCTGCATTCCGGGCCCGCCTCGCGGCCCCTCGTAACGCACGATCACAACATCACCAGCTTTCACGCGATCCTCGAGGATATCCGCCACCGCCGCTTCTTGACTCTCGCAGACGTGCGCCGGCCCCGTGAACTGCAGTGACTCCTCGTCGACGCCAGCCGTTTTGACCACACAGCCCTGCTCGGCGATATTGCCAAACAATACAGCTAGTCCGCCCTCCTGGGAGTAGGCATGGGCCATCTCGCGCACACAGCCGCCTTCGCGATCGGTATCGAGGCTCGGCCATCGCAAGTTCTGACTAAACGCTTGTTGGGTGGGAATGCCCGCCGGGCCCGCAGCATAAAGCGTGCGGACATCCTCTGCGTCAGTCTGCATGATGTCCCAGCGCGTTAGCGCCTCGCTAAGACTGGCGCTATGCACTGTCGGGCAGTCGAGATGTAAGAGTTCGCCCCTCGCCAGCTCTCCGAGAATGGCCATCACGCCACCCGCGCGGTGTACGTCTTCCATATGGTAGAGCGGGGTACTTGGCGCAACCTTGCAAAGCTGCGGAATCTTCCGCGACAGCGAATCGATGGCTGCCATATCGAAATCCACCCCTGCTTCCTGTGCGGCAGCGAGCAAATGCAGAATAGTATTGGTTGAGCCTCCCATGGCGATATCAAGACTCATGGCATTTTCAAAGGCGCGGCGGCTGGCGATTTCCCGCGGTAGGGCAGTGGCATCATCTTGCTCGTACCACCGACGAGCCAGCTCAACAATCAGCCGGCCGGCGCGCAGGAACAGTTGCTCGCGGTCTGCATGAGTCGCCAATAGTGATCCGTTGCCCGGCAAGCTAAGGCCCAGCGCCTCAGTCAAGCAGTTCATCGAATTGGCGGTGAACATACCCGAGCACGAGCCGCAGGTGGGGCACGCAGAGCGCTCATATGCCTCGACGGTGGCATCGTCCGCGCTGGAATCGGCGGCGATCACCATGGCATCGACCAGATCCAATTTGTGCTCAGACAGTGCTGTCTTTCCCGCCTCCATGGGGCCGCCCGAAACAAATACCACCGGAATATTTAGCCGCATGGCGGCGTTGAGCATGCCCGGTGTGATCTTGTCACAGTTGGAAATACACACCATCGCATCGGCGCAGTGTGCGTTGACCATATACTCAACCGAATCGGCGATCAGGTCTCTTGAGGGCAAGCTGTAAAGCATGCCGTCGTGCCCCATGGCGATACCGTCGTCCACCGCGATCGTATTGAATTCTTTTGCGACGCCGCCAGCGGCCTCGATTTCCCGCGCGACCAGCTGCCCAAGATCCTTGAGATGCACATGTCCTGGCACAAACTGGGTGAAGGAATTGACCACCGCGATAATCGGCTTTTCGAAGTCTTCATCCTGCATGCCGGTGGCCCGCCACAGCGCGCGTGCGCCCGCCATGTTGCGCCCGGCGGTCGAGGTGCGGGATCTATATTGGGGCATCGAACTCTCCGATGATGTCAAGGAGGGCGGCTAGCTTACCACCGCCGTGTGGTTGAGGTCAGACAGCTCTTCGCAGCACCGAAGCACTGCGCTGCCAGTTATAGAGTCGTTTTTTTTCTACGGGCAACTGTTCCATGCTGGCTGCCTCAAAGCCCTGCTCAAGAAACCAATGTGTGCTCTGGGTGGTGAGCACAAATACGTGATCAAGAGATTGGGCTTTGGCTTGATTTAGCAGTTCGCTCAACAGCTGCCGGGCCCGTCCCGCGCCCCGGTAGTCAGGGTGCGTGGCGACGCAGGCGATTTCTCCGACGCGCTCATCGCGGTAGGGGTACAGTGCGGCGCAAGCAAGCACCCGACCATCTCTCTCGAGAATTGAGAAATGGCTGATCTCTTCTTCCAAGCGCTCTCGTGATCGCCTCACCAACGTGCCACTTTGCTCAAGTGGTCTAATGAGCTCCAGAATACTGGCGATGTCCTCTATTTCTGCGCCGCGTGCCTGTTCGTAGGGATTTTGAGCGATAAGCGTGCCTGAACCGTCGTGCGTGAACAGTTCTTCAAGCAGAGATCCTTCGCGGGCGTAGCTGAGTACATGACTCCGCGCAACGCCCTGAGCACAGGCACGGCAGGCTGCATCACGAAGGCGCCGCTGTTCGTCATCAGCAAGTTCTAATGCTTCTGCCGAGGCGATCGTGCTTTGTCGAATCAGGCTACCATCGCCGTCGGTAAAACCTTCATGGCGATCCAGAAAGATCAGCTTGTCGGCTTCGATGGCGACTGCAACGTGCTCGGCGACCTCGCTGGCGCTGATACTAAAGAGTTCGCCCGCGGGGGAGTAGCCCAGTGGGGAGATCAGTGCAATCGCATTGTGCTCGAGAATGCCCCGCACACCGTTTGCGTCAATGCGTCGCACCGTGCCACTGTGCAGACAGTCCACACCGTCGTGAATGCCGATTGGTCTGGCCGTGACCAGATTACCGCCCAGCACTCTGAGTCTTGCTCCTCGTAGCGGGGTGTTGGGAAGACCCATCGACAGCAACTGTTCTAGCTTCACCCTGTGCCGGCCCGCAATTTCGCTGGCGATCGCAAGCGTGCGATCGTCAGTGACGCGGAAACCATGATGAAATACGGGATGGCACTCTGGTGGCAAAGCGGCGTCGATTGCCTCTCGGGTGGCGTGTACCACAACCAGTCGAACGCCGAGCGAGTGGAGCAACGCCAGATCATGCAACAGCGTGACGAGTCCCGGTGATTCGAGGGCGCCGTTTCCGAGATAGATCACAAAAGTCCGCCCCCGGTGTGCCTTGATGTAGGGCCCCGTTTGGCGAAACCAAGCGATGTGATGATCGTTTTGGGTCATGAGCTTATTTAAGACAGCCTGCGGCTCAACAGGCTGCGCTTCATTTTATGGAGGGCGAATCCTACCCGAGTCATGCCACCCCGAGAAAGGGTAAAAATCTGGGCGTCGCAGTACTGAGATGCCGAGTGGCGAGGGCTTCTCCATGCCGATAGGCTATCCCAGTCTCATTGAGGACCCGGATCGATATATGTCGATAGCGCCCAACATGCCGGATTGGCAAGCGGATTGCGCACGCGACGCGATGACCCGTCTGTCAGCCCATCTCGGAGAGGGTGCAATAGCGAGGCTTATGGAGCTGGCTCGAGCACAGGGCCAACTGGTCGCGCTTCACTCTATGCTGGCCGGAAGTGATTTCTTCGTTGAGCAGATTGCACGCCACTGCGACTGGCTTTGTGCTCAGCTTGCTGAGGGCGGCCTTTTATCAGAGCGAAATTGGGGTCCCGAAGATTGGGACGATGCGCTCGCAAAGGTATTGACCGAGCCACTAAGTGAGGCATCGGTTATGACGGGACTCCGTCGTTTTCGTCATCAGCAGATGTTGCGGATTTTCTGGCGAGATACGACGCAGCTCTCGTCGATCGACACGTCCAGTAGCGAGCTCAGCGCGCTCGCTGACTGCTCCATCCGTGCCGCGCTAAGCTTCGCTGACGTCACGTTGCAGAAAAAGCACGGCACCCCTGTCGGAAAGGAGTCGGGTACACCCCAGTCACTGGTCGTGCTAGCGATGGGGAAGCTTGGAGGCGAAGAGCTTAATTTTTCCTCTGATATAGACCTCATTTTTGCGTACCCAGAGGCCGGCATGACCGGGGGAGGGGCACAGCAGCTCGACAATCAGTCCTATTTCACCCGGCTTGGTCAGATGGTGATCCGCCTGCTTGATGCCGTCACGCAGGAAGGTTTTGTCTTCAGGGTCGATATGCGGCTCAGGCCCTATGGGGACAGTGGCGCGCTGGTGGGTGCCTTCAGCGCGCTGGAGGTTTATTACCAGGAGCAGGGTCGCGAGTGGGAGCGCTACGCCATGATCAAGGCGAGGCCTGTCACCGGGAGCCCGGCGGCAAGAGCCGCCTTAATGGCAATGCTGGATGCTTTTATTTATCGCCGTTACATCGACTTTTCGGTGATTGCCGCGCTTCGCGAGATGAAGGCCATGATGCGTGCCGAGGTCGCGCGACTTGGCATGGAAACCGATTTGAAGCGCGGTGCAGGCGGTATTCGAGAGATCGAATTTGTCGTACAGAGCCTCCAGCTGATTCACGGTGGCCGGCTCGCTGAGCTTCGACTGAGGCCCCTGCTCAACGCTTTGCCAGCGTTATCGCAGGCCGACATCATCCCCTCCGAGCAAGCTGAGCGTTTGGCAGTGCACTACCGACTGTTGCGCCGAGTTGAGCACGCCTTGCAGGCGATGCGGGACACACAAACTCAGGCAATACCTGACTCGCCTCTGGAGCGCTCACAGCTGGCATTGTTAGCGGGTTTTGCGAGCTGGGACACACTTCAGGCCCACCTCGTTGAGGCACGCAGAGAGGTCGGTTCACTTTTTAACGACCTGATCGCCGAGCCCTCGTCAAAGGTCACGACTCATGCCGAAGTGGCTAAGCGGGGCCCGCGCATCGCCTTCGCTGATCTCAACGTGTCGTCACTCAGCGAAATGGGTTTTCACCGACCTGAGGCAAGCTGGGCCGCTTTGGAAGGGCTTTTGGACAGCACCTGGATCGCTGCGCTGCAACCCGAGGGGCGACGCAGGCTCGAGGGATTTCTCCCGCTCCTTTGTGAGGGAGCAGCAAAGAGTCGCGATCCAGATCAGGCGCTTATTCGCAGTCTGCCCTTCATCAAGTCGGTATGCCGCAGAAGCGCATACCTCGTGCTGTTGCAGGAAAACCCCGGAGCACTGGGGCACTTGCTCTCCCTTGTTGCAGCAAGCACATGGATTGCGGACAGATTAGCCTCCCGCCCGGAGCTCGTGGATGAGCTGCTCCATGAGTCGACGCTGTACAGCGCGCCAAGCCGGGATGAGTTGCAGTCTCTGGTGAGGCAGCAACTGCTCCGGATACCTGAAGAAGATCTTGAGGGGCAGATGAGCGCGCTGAGTCGAATCAAGGAGGGTGTGTTGCTCCGTGTCGCGGCCAGTGAGCTGACCAACACGCTGCCACTCATGAAGGTGAGTGACAATCTGAGCTTTCTGGCTGAGGTGATGATTGAACAAGCCGTGGCCGTGGCGCGCGCAGAGTTGGTAACGCGCTACGGTGAGCCGCAGGGCCAGTCAACGGGTTTTGCGGTGATGGCATACGGCAAGCTGGGCGGTCTGGAGCTGAGCTATGGATCCGATCTTGACCTGGTTTTTGTATTTGACGGTGCTGAGGGGGAAACAGCCGGGCCACGCGTCACCGACAATACGCGGTTTTACACGCGGCTCGCGCAGAGAGTCGTGCACGTGCTGTCCGCCCGCACTCACTCGGGGCGCTTGTATGAGGTCGACCTTCGGTTAAGACCCGATGGTGAGTCCGGCTTGGTCGCCACCAGTTTTGCAGGGCTCCGGCGTTACCAGTTGGAGTCAGCGTGGGTTGGGGGGATCAGGCGTTGGTGCGGGCGCGGCCCGTTGCTGGGGACGTCGCGCTTCGTGAGCGATTGGAGGCGCTTCGCCGAGAGGTTCTGGCCTTACCGAGAGAGCGCGAGGCGCTGGCTACGACCGTCTGCGAAATGCGAGCTCGAATGCGTTCCGAATTGACAGCACAGAAAGACAACGCGACGCGGTTTGATCTAAAGCGGGATCCGGGCGGTATTGTGGACATTGAGTTTGTGGTGCAGTTTTTGGTGTTGGCGCATGCGGACGAATTTCCTTCACTGACGAAGTGGTCTGATGTGATTCGTTTGCTAGAAGCGCTTGGGCAGAAGCTGTTGATTTCGCCGGCCGACGCCTCGGCGCTGTCGGAGGCGTATCTGGCTTACAGAGGCGCTATTCACGTACTGACCCTCGAGGGACTGGGGCCCCGAGTAAGTGATGCGGCTTACTCGTCTCAACGAGAGCAGGTGCGCCGCGTTGCAGAATCATTATTACCCGGACTGTAGTCGGGTTAGAATTCATGGCCCGCGTGACGGGTAAAGCGCGCTTGCCGGGACCGGCTGACAAAAAAATTAAGGAAACCTGATGGATCTCTCACAACTCAACGGCCACATCTGGCTAGATGGTGAAATGGTGCCCTGGCAGGAAGCACGGGTTCATGTGCTGACCCACACCTTTCATTATGGCCTCGGTGTGTTTGAGGGCGTTCGCGCCTACAAGACCCCTGAAGGGACGTCGATTTTCCGTCTTAAGGAGCACACCGACCGGCTATTCCGCTCGGCACACATTCTGCGCATGGACATGCCTTACGATAAAGAGACCCTGAACGTAGCACAACGTGAGGTTGTCAGCGCAAATGATCTGGATGAGGCGTACATCCGGCCCATGTGTTTCCTTGGCTCTGAGGGGATGGGCCTGCGTGCCGACAACCTTAAGACCCATGTCATGGTGGCGTCCTGGGCGTGGCCTTCATACATGGACCCCGAGGCCAGAGACCGAGGTATCCGTATTGCGACGTCGAGCTACACCCGCCACCACGTCAACATCACGATGTGCAAGGCGAAGGCCAACGGCAATTACATTAATTCGATTCTGGCACTCAGAGAAGCACTGGATGCGGGTTTCGAGGAGGCCTTGCTTCTCGATAACGAGGGTTACGTTGCAGAGGGCAGCGGCGAGAATTTTTTCTTGGTCCGCGATGGTGTCCTTTACACACCGGAGCTGACATCGTGTTTGGAGGGGATTACGCGAGACAGTATTTTCCGCATTGCAGCGGATCAGGGCCTGGCTGTCAGGGAAAAGCGGATTACCCGGGACGAAGTGTATGTCGCCGATGAGGCGTTCTTCACTGGCACCGCCGCAGAAGTGGTACCGATCCGCGAAGTTGATAATCGGACGATCGGTAGCGGTGCACGCGGTCCGATCACGGAAAAACTGCAAAGCATTTATCTTGAAGCCGTGCGTGGCGAGCAACCCCAGTACGCTGAGTGGCTGGCGCCAGTGGCTGACTAGGCAACACGGGCCTGATGGAAAGTCTCTCCAGCGGTGTTCAGTATCGGCACTGGTCAGTTGATGACGCCAAGGCCTGCGTCTTGCTCGCTCATGGTCTTGCTGAGCATACCGGTCGCTATGAGCACGTTGCCGAGCGTTTCAATGAGCGCGGTGTCGCTGTCGTCGGCCCTGACCACATTGGCCATGGTGCCTCGCCGGGTGCTCGGGTTTACCTGAAAGCGTTCTCCGAATACCTCGGACCGATGCGGGCACTCCTTGCTCGCATCGACGAGTGGTATCCGGAGCGGCCCGTGTTCCTGTTTGGCCACAGCATGGGCGGGCTT
>PAGS01000017.1 GCA_002705465.1 Halieaceae bacterium | reverse complement strand
TGGGCCCGTATTGGGATGGCGGGATTATCGATTATCACTTCTCTCTTGAGCACCACACAGAGAGTGGACTCATCCTTTATCCACATTTTCTTGATCGGCTGACGCCTGGCTGGTTTGACAAACGGCTACCATGGCGCACGCGTCGCACCCCGGCCCTCGATAATCTGGTGCTCATTTGCCCCAGTGAAGAATTTCTGTCGGGTTTGCCCTTCGGGAAAATTCCTGATCGCAAAGACTTTCAAACCTTGTCGCCGACTGAGCGTCTAAGGTACTGGCAGACGTGCGTGTGCGAGAGTGAGCGACTTGCGGCGGCGTTTTTTGAGCTTATTCACTCTGACAATCCACTAAGTGGCGCGGTGATCACACCTTAAAGGACGAGGGCCTGCTTAGATCATCTCAAAAACTTGCTCTGCGATCGCGAGACAACTCGTCAACCCGGGAGAATCCATACCCAACAGGCTGATTACCTTGCTGCCACCTGATGCATGACTCTGCAAAAACAGAAAATCAGGCACGACCAACCCTGCCAGCTTGAGCTTAGGTCGGACCCCTGCATAGTCGGGGCTCAATTTGTTCACGTTACAGTCGGGCCAGTATTGTTTTATGGCAGCACCGAATTTCGGGCCATCCTCAGGGCGAACCGCAAAATCCAGAGTGCTAATTGCTGAAGCGTCGGGACCAAATCGAGCTCTTCCCGCCAGATCCAGGGTCAGGTGGATTCCGAGGCCACCTTGTGAGGGAAGTGGATACACCAATGTCTTGAAAGGTACCCTGCTGGCGTAGGAGAAATAACTGCCTTTGAGGAAAAAATTTTCATAGCCATGTTCGACGCCCGACGGAACTAAACTCAAGGCGCTCAAACCCGCCGAGTTGATCACGATATCAGCGGTAACGCGAGTGCCATCCTCCAACTCCGCCTGAACCAAATCGGCACTCGTGTCGATCCGTAGCACACGAGCGCGGCAATGTAGCAGCCCGCCCGCAGCCTCAAAATCGGTGACAAGAGACTGCATTAAAGACTGGGTATCGACGATGCCGGTGGACGGACTCACCAGGGCCGCAACACAAGATAGGTCCGGGCATGCAATTTTGATCTCCTCTCTAGAGAGGAGTCTGGCGGGGACCTCGTTGGCAGCGGCACGCTCAAAAATCCTATTCAGCAGCGGCTCTTCACCCGCCTGCGCTACGACGAGCTTGCCCAGCTGTTGAAATGGGATATTTTTCTCCCTGCAGTAGTTGTAGAGCAGGTGCTTGCCACGGATACACAGTTTTTCTTTTGTTGGGCTATTGGCGTAGTAGAGACCCGCGTGGATGACACCGCTGTTTCTCGAGCTATTGACCGAGCCCGGGGTGGCCTCGCTGTCGATGAGAATGACTTTCCGGTCCGCCAGCGCAAAATACCGCGCAACACTGACACCCACCGCACCGCCCCCAACCACTAACACTTCTGTTTTGACTTCTTCTCTTGCCACTGAGAGCACTGCTCAATTGCTTCGACATGGACAGAAGCTCAATCTTATCTCGATGCGCTAACGGCTGCTTCGGTCCCGAGATCCGAGCCGGAGTTTTGACGGTGAACCGCGTCTTTTGCGACAACCTCCTGCACCGGTGGCCATAAAACGCCGGGCGGTGACCTCACGGATGAGACCGAAAGTATGCGGGCATCAAGATTAGTCACTTAAAATTGATGGGGCGCAACACGTTTCAAATTTTATGGGTCATGTCAGCTCGATGAATCTGGAAATCGCATCAGTGAGCTCATGGTGGCAACGCTCTTGCAGCATGTGCCCACCTCTGGGAAACACCTGATGCGGCTGCCCAGAAGTCCCGGGAACGCGGTTAATAAAAGTCCTCTCGAGGCCTCTGGTGACTGGATCATCCGCGGTAAATAAACACAGAAACGGTTTTTCAAACTGTTCAAAAAAGGCCCAAGCGTTGGTTTGGGCGGGAGTTGACGGATCAGTAGGCAGCGTGGGCACCTGACTGGGCATCGCGCGGGGGCCCATTTTAAAAGTGGGATCAGGAAACGGCGCTTCGTAGGCAAGACCCAAGGGGGTAATGGGCCGCAAGGACGTGCCCAAGAAGTGATGAAGCGCCACAGGCGCCATCACTCTCCACTTCTGCGGCGGGCTGATCATCATCTCCATCAAAAACCCAACCGGCATGTCCGGTGTATTCCAGCAGAACTTTTGCCAGTGCGCGAAACCGAAGGGATACGCCCCGGGATCACCACCCGCGCCGGGGAGTCGGGAGATCACACGCAGCATGCTGGGCAAGCTCAGTCGACGGCCATCTGCTCGGAATGCCAGTACCTTGTCGACATTCGCCCGATCGAGTTCGGTATTGAGCGGCAATCCGGTGTTACCCATGACTACCCGGGAAAAGCGCTCGGGATGATCAACCACCATGCGCAAGCCGATCAGCCCCCCCCAGTCCTGACCGAAAATGGTGATCTCACTGAGGTCGTTAGCCTCCAGCCATCGACCCATCCAATCTACCTGCGCCTGATAGCTGTAATTCTCTCTCGCAGCGGGCTTGTCGGATTTGCCGTACCCGGGCAGGTCGGGTGCAATTACTCTCAACCCAGCCGAGACGAGGAGCGGTACCATCTTACGGTACAGATAGCTCCAGCTCGGCTGACCGTGGAGACACAACACGACCGGAGCGTGGCGGTCGCCCTCATCAATGTGGTGGATACGGAGTCTGGAACCGTCTCCGGCGTCGACGTCGGTGTAATGCGGCTCGAAGGGGTAATCAGCTAGTTTGCCAAACCTAGCATCAGGCGTTCGCAGTATCTGCATGGGAGAAAAAGACCGGTAGTCAGAACCGATTATTATGGCATAAATACTGTCATAATATAGAGGTTTTGCATCCCGGCTCGGGCATCACCGACACTGGGACCACCGGCCCAAGCGCAGCGCGGGACCCGGCCAAGCAGCGCTAAGCTAGATCAGTCACTAGGAGCACATCATGGAAGTTCAAAACGCCGTTATTCCCACCGCAGAACAGATGGAAGGTTTTTTAAGCCCAGATGCTGACGAGCCGATCTTCATGGTGAATCTGCTCAAATTTAGAGAACGCGCGGAATATGAAGATGGGCGGGATAGTGAGCTGACCGGATGTGAGGCCTATCAGATCTACGCGACCGGGGTCGCCCGCGTCATCAGAGAAGTCGGCGGTCAGCTTTGCTTTGGCGCCAAGGTGGCGCGGCTGATGTTGGGCGAAGTCGAGGAACTGTGGGATGAAGTTGCCATCGCCATGTATCCCTCCCGCAAAGCGATGTTGCAAATGATCCAGATGCCTGAATACGCCGAGATCAGCGTCCACCGCAGCGCAGGCCTGGCCGGCCAGCTCAACATCGAGACCATCAACGCCAGCGGACGATGGCTCCGCGAACCGGCTGAATAAAAACAGGCGCCCTGCGATCGTTAGCCGCTCCACTCAAAACAGGAGCACCTTCGTAGAAGGTCGTCTTACAATGCGACCCCCACGCATCACGAGGCGTTGAATATGAATGGGTTGAAGCGCAGTGCCATGGGCCTACTGGGCACACTGCTGGTGGTTGCGGCTGGTGCCTCCATGTGGTTCTGGTTTACACCCGTCGGGGTAAATAACTATGTCAATAAAGTCACACTTCAATTGGCGATTGATTCGCCCGAGTTGCTGACCTACCTGGGCGCAATCGATAACACACCGCTCGATTTTCACAGCGGCAAACTGGCCGACTACACCAAGGAAGAAGAGGAACGCAGCATTGCCAAACTGCGCAATGCGAGAGTGGGCCTCGATGATTACGGACCCGATGGCTTATCAGGCCAAGAGTTACTGACCTGGAAAATCGCGGCCTGGTTTTTTGATGACCAGCTGCGTCAAGCAGAGCTGCGCTACAGCGGCTACCGGGTCAACCAGATATCCGGCGTGACCGTGAACATGCCGCAGTTCCTGACCGACACCCATGTCATCAAAAATAAGAAAAGTGTGCGCCGGTATTTATCGCGCCTCGCTGAATTTGGTCGGGTCCTCCGTGAAACTCATGAGCGCGTCACCGACGATCGTGCCAACGGCGTGATCCCCCCGGATTTTGTCATCGAGAAAGCATTGGTGGGGATGAATAAATTTATTGAGGGCGGGGCGGCGGAGAATCCCCTGGTAACGACGCTGGGGCCCAAACTGGAGGCGCTCGACGGACTGGACGAGACCAATGCCGATCAGCTGGTCGACGAGGCGGCTCAGCTGGTGGCCACCGAGGTCATTCCGGGCTATCAGGCGATGATCAGCCTGTTCGAGTCAATGCTGCCAGAGGCCACCCATGATGCCGGCATCTGGAGACTGCCAGATGGCGACGCTATCTATGCCGCCAAACTGCAGTCAAACACAACCACCCAGTATTCCCCCGATGAAATTCATGCAACAGGGCTTGCCGAGGTCGACCGAATCGAAGGCGAAATGCTGGATATTCTGGATGGCCAAGGCATCGTCGGCGGGAGCTTTGCCGAACGGGTGCGAATCGTCATGGAAGACCCCGCGCACCAGTTTCCGAATACCGACGAAGGGCGTGCAGATATGATCGCCTATCTGGAGGATTTTGATCGTCGCGTCATGGCGATTGCCGCGGACTACTTTATTACCATCCCACCCCAGCCACTTGAAATTGTACGTGTGCCTGAATACTCGCAGGATTCCTCTCCCGGGGGTTACTACAACGGACCCGCTCTCGATGGCTCTCGCCCGGGGCGTTTCTACATCAACCAGAAGCAGACAGCAGACAACCCGAGATGGACGCTTCCCACGCTGATGATTCACGAGGGCTCACCCGGCCATCATTTCCAGATTTCGACATCGCAACTGATCGAGGGCGTACCGTTGCTGCGACGCTTATCGCCCTTCAGCGCGTTCTCGGAGGGCTGGGCGTTGTATTCAGAGCGTATCGCCAAAACTGATATGGGTTTATACGACAATGACCCACTGGGTGATCTTGGTCGATTGCAGGCAGAAATGTTTCGTGCCGTGCGCTTGGTGGTGGATACAGGTATGCATGCCAAGCGATGGAGCCGCGAGCAAGCCATCGAATACATGATTACAAAAACCGGCATGACCACAGAAGAGGTCACCCGGGAAATAGAACGCTACGTGGTGTGGCCAGGACAGGCGACAGCCTATAAAACGGGACAACTGGCACTTTTGACAATGCGCGAGGAGGCTGAGCTGAAGCTGGGCGAGCGCTTTGACCTGCGGGAGTTCCATGAGGCGGTATTGATGAATGGCGCAATGCCACTCGATATCCTCAATGATAACTTGTCGAGCTGGGCGGCCTCGCAGTAGCGAGGTGAAGCGCCCGACCCGCGGCTTGGCTGGAGACGAGCCGGCACGAAGTCGAGGTCTTGTGCTCGTTACCGTTCCTGCAGGTTAATCATCTCTGCGCTTGGGCATTTTTCCGAAGTCCTCGCCATCGAGCTCAGTCAGCTGGTGGGTAATACGACCCGCTAATACTGAAAAAGTGTCGATGCCCGAGTGACTTGCGCCGCCAGGCGCGGCGACACGCCAAGCGACCCTTGCCTGATCGTTACCCAAGGGATCAATGGGTTCGAACAGCACTTCGGCATCCCCGAGGCGCGTCGGTACGGTATCGAAATAGTCTGCAATCGCCGCCCATCCTGCATAGGCACGATCCGGCCTCTGTAGCACGGCGTGCAAACCATAGTCGGCGGCCATGGCAACGGGATCAAGACGCCTGACCGCATCGAGATGACGTGCCACCACCTCAGACGCCGGCCGGCTCGCCAACTGCGTCATCACCGGCTCAATTCGAGAACGCCATTCCCCCAAGTCCACATAATCTTTGACGAAGCGAACCGTCTGCGCACTGGTATCAACCTCAAAGACGCCGTTGCAATGAACGGCGTGCTCCTCGCCCGCCAACCAGAAGCGGTCTACTCGCTCATACCAGCCAGTTTCTCCACTGACCGCCGACGACAGAATATCCCAGCGGACCTGGTCGGACCAACACAGGACATTCGCCAACAGCTCCGTCACAGCTTGGCGACCTAACGCGGGTGGGTGGGGGACGTTCTGCCAGACGACATCGGGATGCAGGTAGCGCTCAACTGCCCTCAAATCGCGGGATTCGATCGCAGACAGTAGCTGCTCAATCGTCTGTCGGGTTTTCATCGGTGTGTGGCGCGTCATAGTGGAATGATAATCAGGTTCTCTCGGTCAGGGCACCCACCGATACAGCAGCGGCAGGCTCATCCGGGCGCTCGCCTCATAGGGCGGGTAGCAGGCAACAAACGCTCGGGCGGTTCCTGTCCTAAAGCCAACAGGTTACCCTTGCGGTCCCAAAATAACACCGCGCTCGGGAGTTCGTCTGATCATGTCTGCTACGGAAAAGCCATTCGATATCGTTGTATTTGGTGCCTCGGGCTACACCGGACGCCTCGTCGCTGAGTACCTCGCCCAGAAATACGGCAACACCGAGCTCAAGTGGGCCTTGGCCGGCCGTTCACTGAGCAAGCTGGCGAGCGTGCGAAGCGAACTGGGTATCAGTGACCAAGTCACGCTGCTGGAAGTCGACGTAGAGAGCCCCGAATCGGTATCAGACATGGTCGATGCCTGCCGGGTCGTCATCACCACGGTCGGGCCCTATCAGCTCTACGGTGATGAGCTGGTTAAGCAATGCGCCGAGCGCGGCACAGACTGCGTTGACCTGACCGGCGAACCCAGCTGGATGCACGAGACGATCGCACGCTACAGCACATTGGCCAAGGCCTCGGGGGCTCGTATCGTTCACAGTTGCGGCTTCGACTCCATCCCGTTTGATCTGGGTGTGTATCAGTTACAGCAACATGCCATCGCGAAAACGGGTCAGCCGATCGCCACAGTCAAAGGCCGAGTCCGCGCCATGAACGGCACCTTCTCGGGCGGCACCATCGCGTCCATGCGAGCCACGATGGCTTCGGCCAAGGCCAACCCCGCCATTATTCAGGTGCTGACCAATCCCTTTGCACTCACCGAAGGCTTCACCGGTCCGGAGCAGCCACCGGGTATGGCCCCTCAGTACGATGAAGAACTCTCCAGCTGGAGTGCGCCGTTTATCATGGCGCCTATCAATACCAAGAATATCCACCGCTCCAATTTTCTAATGGGCCACCCATACGGTGAGGATTTCCGCTACGACGAGATGCTCCTGACCGGCGACGGGGATCAGGGGAAAGCCGCGGCTGACTACGTGGCCAAAGACGACTCGGTGGCCAAAAGTGATCTTCAGCCAGGAGAGGGCCCCACGAAGGAGGAGCGCGAAAACGGCAATTACGACGCGATCTTCGTGGGCGAGACGAGCGAAGGCGAGCTCATGATCAGCAGCGTGCAGGGAGATCGGGACCCCGGCTACGGTTCAACCTCGAAAATGCTGGCCGAGGCGGCGATGTGTTTGTTGGTCAACCCCGATCTGGCCTCTGGAGGGCTATGGACGCCCGCAGCGGCCATGGGGGATGCGCTCATGGCGCGACTGCAGGAGCACGCAGGGCTGACCTTCCGGATCGAAAAGGGCTGACCGCTGCCCCGCCTTACGCAGTGTGCCCGGAACGTTATGCCCCATGTCCTCTGATCAACTGACGGCACTACTCAATAGCGCGTTGACCGAATGCCTCGCTGGTGAGGTACCTGGCGAGCAGGTGATGCAGCTCGAGAGATTGTCAGGCGGCGCCAACAATGAGACTTGGCGGTTGATGTGGGGCAGCACACCACTGATCCTGCGGCGACGGCCGTTCTCGGCCGACTCTATTGATCAGTTGGAGGGCAATATTCTCGGACTGTCGCTGGTGGATGAGGCGGCAGTCATACAACTGGTGACATCAACGTCAGTGCCCGTCCCAGAAATCCACGCAGTCTTTGACGCCTCGCACCCCATTGGCGAGGCCTTTGTGATGGGCTTTATTCCCGGTGAGAGCATCCCGCAGAAATGGCTGGTTGACGATGCTTATGAAGTCTCGCGGAGCCGGCTGGCGTTTCAATGTGGCGAGGCACTCGGGCGCATTCACCGCGTCGACTGCTCACTCCTCCCGGCCAATATTGGCCCCTCAACACTGGACAAGCGCTTTGTCGCGGCGCAAAAGCGACTGCACGCATATGGCGATATCTCTCCGGTGATGCAATTCGGGTTGAACTGGCTCATTGATCATGCGCCAAACGAGGCACCCTGTGTGCTCCTGCACGGTGATTTCCGCACGGGCAACCTGCTGGTCGACGAACAGGGTCTGGCAGGCGTGCTCGACTGGGAACTCACACACCAAGGCCCGGCAGAGGAAGATCTGGGATATCTCTGCGCCAATGTCTGGCGATTCGGGCAGCTCCACAAGCCCGTGGGTGGATTTGGCGAATACGATGAGCTGATCGCCGGCTATGCGTCGACGGCGGGGTGGACGCCTGAGCTGTCTACCATCCGCTATTGGGAAATCTTCGCAGCACTCAGTTGGGGCTTGGTCTGCCAGACCATGGGCGCACTGTGGCATAGCGGTAACGGCGACGTGGAGCGCGCCGCGGTGGCGCGCCGGCGTTCGGAAGCAGAACTCGATATCCTGCTATTAATAGAAGAATGGAAAAACGCATGAGTCACGACAGCGAGCAAAGAACTGCCTCTGACGTCACCGTCTCGGAGTTACTGAAAGCGGTCAAAGGGTTCCTGATGGACAGCGCGCTGCCCGCGCTATCCGGACGCGATCAATTTAACGCCCGCGTGGCCGCCAACGTGCTAGGCATCATCGAGCGAGAACAGCAACTCGGCCCGGAGCTGACAGCACTGGACGCCGCCGCCGCGCAGCAATGGCTCCCCGGTGAAGCAGAGCCAAGCACCGCGCCACAGCAACTCTCTCGGGCACTCGCAGCAAGAGAAATCAACACTGACAGCCACTTCTTTGACTACCTGAAAAAGCGGCAGCTTCTGGTCGCCGCGATCAATAACCCCCGCTATGCCAGCCGTAAAGTCGCCGAGGAAAAATGGCGAGATGAATCGTGAAGGCACACGAAGCCTTATCCTTTATGAGGCGCAGCATCCGCGAAAGATCGCTTCTTACTAATTTTCCTTACCGCGGTGTCAGACTTGCAGCTGAAGCAGAGATACCACCATTGAGGCACGTATGAGCCAGCCTTTTCTATTCGATATCCCCAAGCCCATCGAGGACTACCTCGTC
The DNA here is from genome assembly GCA_002705465.1 of Halieaceae bacterium. Lineage (GTDB taxonomy): Bacteria > Pseudomonadota > Gammaproteobacteria > Pseudomonadales > Halieaceae > Luminiphilus. The sequence continues at coordinate 4,779 of PAGS01000017.1, read as the reverse complement.
GTGCTCGACGATTTCATCGAACGCGAGATCAAACCTCTCGAAGCACAGGATGACAACATCCGCTTCTTTGACCACCGCCGGGAGCATGCGCGCACGGATTGGGATCGCGACGGCTTGCCCCGCGAGGATTGGGAGGCGCTGCTAAAGGAAATGCGTCGGCGGGCCGATGCAGCCGGGCACTTTCGCTACGCGCTGCCCGAAGAATTTGGTGGGCAGAATGGCAGCAATCTCGCGATGGCGCGCATCCGGGAGTATCTCGCCAGTAAGGGTCTAGGACTGCACAACGATCTACAGAACGAAACCTCGATCGTTGGCAATTTGATGACGCCTATGATGCTGCGCGACTTCGGTACGGCAGATCAGCAGTCAAGATGGATGGAGCCCCTGCTGCAAGGAGAGATGGGTTGGTGCTTCGGTCTGACCGAGGCGGCGCATGGCTCGGACGCCACCTGGATGGAAACGCGGGCCGAGCGCACCACGCGTGACGGCGTCGATGGCTGGTCGATTACGGGCGAGAAAATGTGGACCACCGGCCTGCATAAGGCCAGCCATGTGCTGGTATTCGCGCGACACGCCGGTGAGGATGGCAGCCCCAATGGGATCGGCTGTTTTGTGACCCCCACGCACGCGGCCGGATTTGAAATCGGAGAATACCTGTGGACCTTCAACATGCCGACGGACCACCCGCACTGCACCCTGAAAGAAGTGTTCGTCCCGGATAGCGATGTGTTGGGCGATGTCGACCAGGGGCTGCGGGTCGCCATGCATTTTGTGCACGAGAGTCGTATTCGCCAGGCCGCCTCGTCTCTGGGTGCCGCCCAGTACTGTCTTAATGAAACCTTTGTCTACACCAAGGAAAGAGCTCCTTTTGGCAAGCCACTCTCTACCAATCAGGGCATACAGTTCCCCCTGGTGGAGCTACAAACCGAGGCGGAAATGCTGCGGCTGTTGATTTATAAAACCGCGGCGCAGATGGACCAAATGGATAAAGTCGACGTGGCTAAAAAACTGACTGATAAAGTCTCGATGTGTAACTACCGCGCCAACCGTCTGGTGTGTGATGCCGCTGATACCGCGATGCAATTTCACGGCGGTATCGGCTATTCGCGGCACAAACCCTTCGAGCACATCTACCGGCACCATCGACGGTATCGCATCACCGAAGGAGCTGAAGAAATTCAGCTGCGCAAGATTGCCGGGGTGCTTTACGGCTTCGTTTCCTAACGGCGAGTGACTGTCACACCTTAGCGACACCTCTACGCTGACGGAGCGCCCAACCCCTAGGGTGTTGTGTCTTGGGCGGTATCTGAAAACAATTGCACGGGTGCCGGCTCACCGGTCTGGATGAGCAAGGCGCGCTTGCGCAAAAATCGGGTCAGTCCGGCGGGCCCCATACGCGACCCGCCCATGCCGGAAAACCGAAAGCTGTTTTTTTCCACGTCGTTGACGATGCCGGTTAGCGAGGCGTCGTTGATACTGATGGCGCCGACCTGAAGACGCTCGGCGACGGCCTTCGCGGCGTCAGTGTCGGCAGAGAACACCGCCGCAGAAAGTCCAAAAGCAGAATCATTGGCAAGCGTGACGGCCTCTTCCACATCGCCATAAATGACAACAGGAATCACAGGACCAAACGTCTCGTCCTGCATGATCAGCATGTCGTGGTTCACGTTGGTAAGGAGCGTCGGGGGATACCAGACTCCTCCCGCCTGCACAGGTTCGCCGCCCAGCAAGCAAGTCGCGCCCTTCGCCAGCGCGTCGTCGACCTGCGCCTGTATAGTCTCCACCTGTCGCTCAAAAATCAGCGGCGCGATATCGCCAGCACCGTCTTCGGTACAGGTTAAGGACAGCACCTTGAGCTGTGCGAGGAGCTCTTTGGCAAAAGGCTCGGCAATGCTCTCGTGGCAATAAACACGCTCGAGCGACTGACAGGCCTGTCCTGTCATGCCGATCGCGCTGCGAATAATCGCGCGGGCGGCGAGGAGAATGTCGGCATCGGGTAGGACGATAGCGGGGTCCTTGCCGCCAAGCTCGAGAAACGCGGGAATAAAGCAAGCTGCGGCTTGCTGACTGACCTGCCGACCGGTTTTTACGCTACCCGTAAAACAGACGGCGTCCACCTGCTCGATCATCGCCTTTCCGGTTTCAGGGCCGCCGGTGACAATGCGTAGCACCGCCGCCAATTCGGGTACTGCGTCGAGTGCGCGCTGTAATGGTTCGATAAATCGTGGCGTGACCTCAGATGGCTTCAGCAATACCGAGCAGCCCGCAGAGAGCGCCGCAAGGCTGTCGATCATGGCGAGCAACAGTGGCACATTCCAGGGACTGATCACCGCGACAACCTGATAGGGAATTAGCCGGTGCTGATAATGGACGGTGGGGACCTGACCAGACTGACCCGCGCCCGCCAGTTCATCAAGAATGGGCCCCGCACGCTCGGCCCACAAGCGAATCAGCTCAACGGACTTAATCGCCTCAAACTGAGCGAAGGTTGATCGGCCGGTGTCAATTGAGAGCGCCTGCCCCAGCGGGCCGACCTCGGCCATCACCGCGTCGGCAAACCGGTTCAGGCACGCCGCGCGGCCGGATGCACCCATCGCGACCCACTGGGCCTGCGCTGCACGCAAAGCGGTGGTAATCGATGAGATATCCTCAGGCGAGGTAATAGGAATCTCGTGATCCCACTCCCCGGTTCGCGGGTTGCGGACCGGCAGCATCGACGCCGCCATGTCAGCTAGCTTCCTGCAGCGGCACGTCACCGAAATGTTTGGGTAAGCCTGCCGCCGCGGTAAAGCCGAACCACTCTTCCTCCGGCAACAGCTTGGCGACCTCCTGCCGCACAGTCAGCAACGCCTTTAGATCAATCCCCGTGTCGTAGCCCATCGACTCGAGCATGAACACCAGGTCTTCGGTCACGATATTACCGCTGGCCCCGGGCGCAAAAGGGCAACCGCCCAAGCCACCGAGGGAACTGTCCAGGGTGGTAATGCCCAACTCGACGGCGCGCAACGCGTTGGCCAGGCCCTGGCCCCGGGTGTTGTGCAGATGTACACCAGTTAGATAAGACTCGCCGCAGCGTTGCCAGATGCCCGTGACCAAGCGTTCCAGCTGAGCCGGGTTACCCATACCGGTGGTATCAGACAAACCCACTTCAGCAACACCCAGCCCCAGCACTCGCTCCGCCATATCAATGACGAAGGACTCCGCTACCGCACCTTCAATCGTGCAGCCAAACGCCGTCGATAGGCCGACCTCGAAGTCGGGGCGGTCTGCCTCCGGCACCTGATCGACCAGTGCCTGACAGGCCGCGATCTGCTCGAGCATTTGCGCATGATCACGTCGTACATTTTTGATGCTATGGATCTCGCTCAAAGACAGGGGAATCGAAATTTTGTGGGCACCAGCCTCCACCGCTGCCTCACAGCCGCGCAGGTTGGGCACCAGCACCGCAATCACCAAATCTTTGTGACGAAGCGCTCCCTTGACCACCGCCGCCGTGTCAGCCATCTGCGGCAACAGCTTTGGAGAGACAAAGGAGCCGACCTCGATCTCTCTGACACCCGCACCGTACTCGGCTTCGATCCAGGCAAGCTTGCCCTCGGTCGACAGGATCGTGTCGACGCTCTGCAAACCGTCGCGGGGGCCGACCTCGCTTATCGTTATGTGTGTCATCAGGCTTTCCTTATTGACGGGTGTCGGGTCAGCTTACTCGTTGACTCGCACCACCACCTTGCCATGATTACGCCCACGCATCAGATCGCAGAACGCATCCGGGGCAGCGGCTAGCCCGTCGTGTATGTCTTCATTGCCCACCAGTTCACCGGCCTCCGCGAGGGGCACAAATTCCTCCTCGAAGGCCTGGCGATGCGACTCGTAGTCGTACACCACCAACCCGGTCACCGTCGCGCGCTTGGTAATCCACAACCCCGGGTGCGGGCCTGTCGTCTTGTGGTCGCCGTTATAGTCCTTGATCAGGCCACACAGCACTACACGACCGCCAATCGACAGCTGCTGTGCCACCGTGGTCAACGTGGGATCGCCCACCAAATCAAAATAAACAGAAACGCCGGCCGGCGCAGTCCTCGTCAGCGCCTCTGCAAGGTCTTCGTCGATGCGGTCAATGCAGTGATCGTAGCCCAGTACTTCAGAGGCGATACGCCGCTTTTCACTGCCACTGGTAATCGCAATGGTCGTAGCACCGGCGCGCTTGCACAGCTGTGCCGCCATCGCGCCGACCCCGCCGACCGCGGCGGGAATGACCACCACATCGCTCTCGCGGACTTTGGCCTGTTGAATTATACCGGCCCAGGCGGTCAGCCCGGGCATCCCCAAAATCGACAGCGCCAGCGAAGGCCGACTCAACGCCGCAGGCACCCGCGACAAAGCCTCAGGTGGCTGGTCGGTGAACTGCTGCCAGCCACCGTGGCAACGCACCACCGTGCCGACCGGCCAGTCTGCGTCATCACTTTCTACGATTTTGGCAACAACCTCCCCGGCGACCACGTCACCGGGATCCACGCCATGCCCCATATGATTACCCGCAATCACCGAGCGCATGTAGGGGTCGAGAGACAGATAAAGCGTCTGACACCGCACCTGATCTGATGGGCGATCGCCTAGAGGTCGATTTTCAAGCGCAAAATCTTCGGGGTTGGGTAAACCCTCAGGACGTTTGGCTAGAATGACGACTGTGTTGTCAAGTTTATCTGTCATGTGCGGCTTTGCCAGCTGAAAGAGCTTAATGATATAACATCATAACAAATCATCCGGAGAGGCAATAAT
>PAGS01000016.1 GCA_002705465.1 Halieaceae bacterium | reverse complement strand
TCCAGATCGATAATCTGGGCAAGGCCATCGGGATGCCCGTTGGCCCCCTCAACGTCTATGACGAGGTGAGTCTGGAGCTCTCCCGCAAGGCGTGGGCGACCTGGCAGGATATGGGCGTGCTTGATAACTGGGGTGACGGCACGATTACCCGTGACGTTATTGACACCATGGTGGGTGAACACGGACGGGGTGGTCGTCACCACGGTGGGGGCTTCTATGAGTACGGCGAGGACGGCAGTAAGGCCATCTGGCCGGGGTTGATGGATCTTTACTACAACGCTGACGTGTCGGTGGCTGAGGATGACATCAAGGATCGGCTCTTGTTCCGTCAGGTGATCGAGGCACTGAAGTGTCTGGAAACCAACGTGCTACGCACCGTCGCAGACGGCAACATTGGCTCCATCATGGGCATTGGCGCACCGGCCTGGACCGGCGGTCTGATCCAGTTCGTGAATACCTACGGTCTCGAGCGCTTCAGCGCACGCTGTGCGGAGCTCGCGAGCCAATACGGTGATCGCTTTGATGCGCCGGCCATCGTAGGCGAGAAGATCGCGGCGGGGGAAACCTTCGCCTGAGCGTAGCACGCCTCACGCTTATCCGGACGGGAAAGTGTGGGGCATCTCTATGCTAATCAATTAGCTGGCCTGCTCGGCTAGTGTGCGTTTATGTTCGGCTAATGCGCGTGTCTGTTGGAGATGCCGATCAGTCCGCTTGCTTTGGAGTTACCGCGGTGGGTGTTAGAGCATCACCTCGATCAAGCAGGGCCCGGTGTTCTCCATGGCATCGGCAAAGGCCTGATCGAGCTGGGCCACGGTCTCGACTTTGAGCGCTTGCATGCCCATGCCTAGGGCGATATCGGCCCACTCGAGATCCGGATTACTGAGATCCAGCAATGACCGGGCCGTCGGCCCGGTTGCTCGATGCCGACGCGACTCAGCTCAATATTCAGAATGGCGTAGGACCGGTTATTCAATAGCACGACAGTGATATCGAGGTGTTCGCGCACCATGGTCCATAAAGCCTGCACCGTGTACATGCCGGAGCCATCCGCCTCGAGTGCGATGACTTTTTGATCGGGGCAGGCGATGGCGGTCCCAACGGCCAGCGGCAAGCCTTGACCAATTGCGCCGCCGGTCAGGGTCAGCCAATCATGGGGTGCCGCATTGGCGGTTAACAAAAACGCGCCCAAACCATTGGTTGCCCCGTCATCACACACGATTGCCTGCTCCGGCTAGCGGTTAGCGATGACTTTGCCGAGTTCATTGGCGTCAATCGCACCGTCTGCCAGCGGGTAGTCAGCATGATCAGTGACGATCTCAGGCGTGGCGGGCGCATCAAGATAGTCGGCCAACCGTTTGAGTGCGTCGAGCGCGTCGCTGTCCCGGTCGACAAGGGTGCATTGAATCGCTGTTTCGGGTGCCAAGACGCTGGGCTAGTAGGGATAGGCAAAGAAAGAGACCGGCGCTTTGGTCCCGGCCAGCACCAATAAGTCGATACCCTCCAGCTGCTCGATCGCGGCCTCGCCAAAATAGGCCAAACGTTCGGTGGATACGCGCCCTACACCTCTCGCTTGCCGAGCAAAGAAGGTCTCGGTCACCAGGCGACAACCGGTGGCGGCCGCTATGCGGCCCGCATGCTGTAGCGCGTCTTCCCGCAGGGTGCGCCCACCCAAAAACAGACAGCTGTTCGACGCTGACTGCAGTTGCGCCGCTGTCTCACTAATCGTCGCATCCGGTACCGGGGCCCGCGGCGTATCTGGCATTACCGATGTCGGCTCGTCGATTTCCCCCCAGGCGTGATCGGCGGGCACCACAAAGGAGCTGACGCTGCCGTTGTTTTTAAGACTGTCCGCGAGGGCGTCGAGGCCGGTTTGCGCCAGCCCCGTTGCGCTGTGAGATACGCGAAAGGCGCGCGAAACGGGTGTGGCCATGCCTTTGATGTCACTCGTGAGCGGCGCATCGTGCTGAAGATGATCTGTGGCGTGATCGCCCACCATGTTGAGTATGGGCGACCCAGCGCGCTGCGCGTTATGTAGGTTGGCGATCCCATTGGCGAAACCCGGACCCAGATGGAGCAAGGTCAGGGCGGGTTTGTCGGCCATGCGCCCGTATCCGTCGGCTGCGCCCGTTACGACGCCTTCGAATAAACACAGCACCGCGCGAATATGGGATTGTTTGTCCAGCGCCGCCACCAGCTGCATTTCGGAGGTGCCTGGATTGGCGAAGCAGGCTTCGACACCATGTGCCGCCAGTGCATTAATCAGTGACTCAGCGCCGGTGCAGAGCCCGGTCTTAACCTGCAGGTCTGTCATTCGATCGACTCAGTCACCATGAATGTCGCGTCGTCTGTGAACCCACGAAATTGAGCAGCCACCTCCTGCATTGTCTCGGTGCCAACCGCGCTCATGAAGCGGTCCATATTATCGACCTGTATCAGTTCAACGTAGGCGTATGGAACGTCTGGTGAACCGCCCAGTAGCCCCTCGCTCCTGAGTACTTCAAAACCACCGACTCCGTCCAGTCGGCGCACACTGGGAATATCGACATCCCGCGCCCACTGCTCGTAAGTTTCTCGATTCGCCCCTGCCTTCAGGTTGAATAGCACAACAATCGTAGTCATGGTCTCTCCTTGCTCTGAGTTCCTCGCGCCGGTCCGCCTCCAGCCAGGCTAGTTCGGTGGGTCTGTTGGTGTCAGTCACAAACCCTGCCATCCTTGTCTCTTTCCGGGACTTAAACATATCATCAAACCAAAACCGCGATCCTCCAAGGGCTGACATGAGTCGATCACATCAAAGCAAAATGAGGGCATCCCTGCGCCATCTGGGTAACCCTGGGTGTGCTGAGGGATCATCATTGCTCCCTGGCATTGGTGCCAGAGTGGAATCAATTGAAGATTAAGGTCTCTCTGCATCGGCTGGTCTTGGGTGGGCGATGCGCGCAATGACCAATCCTTTTTACCCCAACCTTTTCAGCGTCTTTGAGTTGGGTGGATATACGCTGCGGAATCGGATCATCCATGCGTCGATCGTGACGCAGTATGTGGTGAACCACGCGCCCAGCGAGAAGCTGCTGAATTACTATCGGTCGAGGGCGGCGGGGGGCGCGGCTGCAATCATCACGGAGCCCATCGCCATGACGGCGCACAATCGATTGTCCAGTCGATTGCGCGCTTGGGATGATGCAGGTCTGGATCAACTGAAGCTCGCCGCCGACACCGTCTCGGCTGAAGGCGCCTTGTTGATGGGGCAGGTGCAGGATTCGGGGCGGGGCCGTCATTCCGTGGGCCGAAATGATGGTGCGGTGGGGGCCTCGGCATTACCGGATGATTTGAGTTGGACCGTGCCCGCTGAGCTCAGCGCGATGGAAATCGAGGACATGATTGGTGACTGGGCGAGGGGGTGCGCGCGGCTGCAATCGGCCGGTTTCGCCGGGGTCGAAATCTCAGCCGGGCATGGGCATCTCTTCCACCAGTTTTTATCCCCGTGGTCGAATCGACGGCAAGACGACTATGGCGGGGATCTAGCCGGACGGACGCGGTTCCTGCGTCAGCTGATCAGCGCCATTCGCGCCGAGTGCGGGTACCCCTTCATTATCGGGCTCAAGCTTCCTGCTGACGATGGCGTCCCGGGCGGTATTGGTCTGGAGCTTGCCAAAGAGATCGCCGGACGGCTAGCGGAGCAGCGCGCTGAGTTCGACAGCTGGACTTGGGTATGGGGTGCGCACGCGCGCTCACTGTATCGACACCTGCCCGATGCGCACGGAGAGCGGCACCCTTATCTGTCCGACATCGCAGCCCTTCGTCAAGCGGCTCCGGACATACCGACTGGTGCAATCGGTTACATCACGGATCCCAACGAGTGCGAGACAGCCCTCAGTGACGGCACGGCAGATCTGGTATTTCTGGGACGCCCGTTGATCACTGATCCTTCCTTTCCGAGAAAAAGCGAGCAGGGCAGGGAGGCTGATATCCGCTACTGCGTCTCTTGCAATACCTGTTGGCGTAGCATCATCGACGGAAGTGGGCTCGAATGCGATAACAATCCTCGGGTCGGTAGCGTTGACGAACATGATTGGCAACCAACCACGGTAGACAGCCCAAAACATATTGTGGTGGTGGGCACTGGCGTGGCCGCATTGGAGGCGGCCCATACCGCGGCCCGCAAAGGGCACCGAGTGAGCGTGGTTGGAGATTACGAGCGAGTGGGTGGAAAAACCTCGCTTCATGCCGCGCTTCCCGGAGGGGAAAATCTGTCGAGCGTCTACAACTATCAATACCTGATGGCGGTGAGATACGGGGTGGAGTTCACTCTGGGCCGGCAAGCGGCTGCGGAGGATATACTGGCTCTGAGGCCGGACCAGGTGATTTTGGCAACGGGCTCGCGGAGCGGGCAGCCTCCCTGGCTTGACGATGAATGGGCTATGTCAGGTTTGATCCCCAGTGCCAGAGAGATGGCGGCTGACCTGCTCGAGCGCCACGACGTGACCGAGGGCCGCGCCGTGCTTGTTGATCAGGATCACTCCGAGATGACTTACGCCATTGCTCAATTGCTGGCAAAGCGCTTCACCGCCGTCACGATCGTGACGTCCAGAGAGCGGATCGGCCATGACGTGTCACTGATCAACCGGCAGGGAATCTATCAGCGACTCCATGATCTGGGCGTTGAGATACGCTGCAATGTGGAGCCAGTGAGCCTCGATGCCTTGGAAGAGGCCCAGCTACAGCTGCGCAACGTCTACAGTGATGCGACGCACATTATTGACAACGTTGTCGCTGTGACACACGCGAGCAGCCGAATTCCAAATAACGCGTTACAGGCGCCACTGGAGGCCGCCGGACTTGAGGTAATACTGGCGGGGGATTGTCGGGCACCTCGTTCGCTGCTGGCAACGACACGGGAAGCCTACGAGCTGGCAAATCGCCTATAGGACCGGGACAACCCGCTGCGCAAGGCCTCGTCGGACCAGACGCGCCCCAATGCTTTAGGCCAAGCGGCACAGTACGCGGGACCAGTATCCGCCCACTCTGGGTTTAAGGCCCCGAGACGATGTAGCGCCGAGAGATCGTAGATCGGTTCTCAGGGTAGAACCCGGGTGACCTCATCATTTCTCTTGAGAAGTCCTCAGCCTGATCGAGGTAGTGGGTTGATGAGGCGTCCGTCATGTGGCTGCCGTACTGATGCGTGCCTTGGATGTTGTGACGTCCATCTGCGGTCCATTCAATCAGGTAATAAAGGCCATCGCCTGCCACCACGGTGAGGTGATCATCTTTCTCATCGAGCCTCTCGGCGTACATGGCGCGTAAGGTGTCGGGCCCACCTGCTGCGTCCCACTTACGGTCGCCCCTGCCGTGTTGTTGTACCGAGCCCCACTCAGGATCGAGACGACCCGACACGTCTCGGACAGACTTCATGCACTGATGCAGGGTTTCGCGGGCGTCAGGCAGTGCGACTTGCGACCTCTCGGCCTGCCACTCTTCAAGCAAAATGCAGACTCCAAGTGCCGCGTGGCGATTTTGTTTGTCAGTTTGGAGATTCCATCCGCCAATCAGCGCGATGGCGTCCGCTTCCTCTGGACTGTTTGGCTTCAGGTCGGCCACTAGAGCAAGATAGCGGTAGCCGCGGTAATCCGGTGAGTAGGCATTGTCGTGCTTGATGTCACTGAACTCGTCGAATGAGATGGCACTGTCAGCATTGAGCAGCTCGAGCCCGCGGACTGCGCGATTGGTCATTCTGGTCGGCCAGCCACTCTCCTTGGGATAGGCTGAAATAGCGGGATTGCTCCCCTCGGCACTAATTTGAAATGGCGACTGGTTGGCGCTGTGAAGGTAGCCCGAGGGGGGGTTGGTGATGCTGGGTAGACTCTCAAGTGGCAGATAGCGATCCCAGATCAAATCGCTACGATCGCCGGGCAGATATTGATCCCATCGCCATCCGGCTGCGCGGTCTGGCATCATAGCGTTGTGAATGAAATGGATGTCGCCGTCAGCATTGGCGTAGACAAAATTGAAGCTGGCAATGTGTTGTAGTGCCATCGCATTGCGCCATTCATCGAATGAGCGCGCAGCGCTCATGGCCAACCACTGCTCTACCTGCCGGATTTCCCCCATACCCGCATAGCGTATGGCATAAGTACCATGATCAGTCTTCATGACGGGCCCGTGAACCGAACGATACCCGATCTCCTTGACCGTCCAGGGTAGCCACCCCCATAACTTCACTTTGATGCGGATCTCAAAAGCTTCAAGTTCATGCCACTCGCCGTCCAACCGGTAACGGTTCTCGTCATCGGGGTCTGTATCCAGCACAAACACGTCAACCAAGTCCGGCTGATTAACGGTCGCCCCCCAACCGTGATGTTCATTGAAACCCACCCCGAGCGTTGGCGCGCCGATAAACAGACCTCCCATGACATTGAGGCCCTCGCCGCTTTGCAGGTGGACTTCGTACCAAGAGACCGGGCCAGTCAGCGGTTGATGAGAATTGATCATCAACATTGTCGAGCCATCGAGGCTTCGCGAGGGTGCTATCGCCGTGGCGTTTGAGCCCAGCGTGATGGCGGTCGCGGGTAAGGCGGGTGCATCGCTGATCTCAAACTGACGTGTCTCCGCGCGCAATGCCGTGAGTGGCTTCTCGAACCCGTAGAAGAGAAGATGCCGGAACATATGGGCGGCAATCACGTCCTGCGGTGTGACAGGCAAGACGTCGAGGGAGACGCGTTCAGGGTACTTTGCCGCAAATGTATTGAAACCGGCGGCAAAGGCGTCCAGATATGCACGCGTCTCTGGCTTCAGCACACGCTCATAATCGCTCTCGATCGTTTCCCAGAACCCCAGCCACTCGATGAGGTAATCGGTGACCGCAGCGTCCCGGCCGAAGTAGCTCGCCGCAGTGCCGCGATAGTAGGGGAGGGTTTCCTCGAGTATTTCCCAACCGTCCTCCGCTTGAGCCCATGCCACGCCAAACGCCATGTCGGCGTCGGTCTCGCCATAGATGTGGGGCACGCCCAACGCATCTCGCTCAATTGACGCCTCCCAGGCCTGGCTGATCGCGCTGACCAGTAACAGGAAACTGCCCAGTAGCCATGTGATCAGAGAGTAGGGCAGGCCTCTCGTGTAGGAAGGACGGGACACCCTACCAGTGCGCGCAAGCGCGTCGCAGGGCCCCTGTGGGGTGCCTGTAAAAATGAAGAACGGTCTGTTGTCGCGCGCAGTGCAACTCACAAACCTGATACGTAAGAGGCGAGATTTTCGATGTCTTGATCGGTCATGGGTTTAGCCACCGGATACATCATGGCTGATTGCGCACCGCGTTCTTCGCCAGCCCGATAAGCCGTCAGCTTCGCGACGATATCCGAATCCGCTTGCCCTGCCAGCATGGGCCCTATACCGCCCTCGCCACGACTTCCGTGACAGGCGATGCATTGCCCATAGTATTTCTTTCCCAGCGCAGCAGGTGAGGCGGCGGCTAACGCGAGTTGCTTCGCCTCCTCGACAGCTGCGATGCTCCCGCCATTCTCCGCTTTCCAGTCCTCGTAGCACTCACCCACACACTGGTTGCGATTGCCCGTCCAGTCCGCGTTGTTGCGTTGGGTGCCGGCCCAAATCAAACCCGATACAACGACAACAAAAGCGGCGATAAGCGATGTGGTATTCATGCAGCGATCCCTGATTGATTTGATGGTGCTGGGCAGCCCATAAGAAAACGCGGAATGATAAGGCTTCTGCTCGGAAGATGACAGGTTCCCGCCATGGGCTGTGGACTATTTCACGCGTGCCCCGCCGCGCAGCGGTTTTACAGTGACCCTGCGGCGGCAAGCCGTCATACTTCGGGCTCACTTGTACTGCCACCCATTGAGACGGGAGCTTTCTGATGTCAAACCCCTACCGCGGCACGATCAAAGTGCGCTTCGCCGATACCGACGCCAATGGCCATGCCTTTTTTGGCAACTACTTCGTATTCGCTGACGAGGTATTGGGGGAATATTGGAATGAATTGGGTCTCGATGTCGCCGACGTGGTCGGTCCCGATTTTTTGACGTTTACCGTCAATGCCAACATGGATTTTCTGGGTGAGAGTCTGGCCGGGGATACGCTCGAAGTTGAAGTTGCAGCAGAGCGAGTCGGCAATTCGAGTATTATCATCGGTTTCACCATGCGCAATATTCGAACCGAAGAAACCGCCGGCCGCGGCAGTTTTACCTACGTATTTGTCGACAAGCAGACTCGCAAAAGTCGCCCCATGCCCCCTGATTTCAAGGCTTCGGTTTTGGCAAGGCACCCCGAGTTGGCCTGAACGCCAAGCCTCGACGTATCTGTGTTGGAACTGACTGGTCAATGGATCAGACTTGAGTCCATTAAGCCAGAGGTCATCCTGTGTCAGCGCGAGAGAAAAACACCCATCAGGACAAAGGCCTGGTGCTGGTCTTACAGGATCTGCAGGCTGCGTCTCCTGCTCAGCTGCGGTCAAAGTCCAGCGATGAAGCGGCAGAGGACTACTGTTGGTCGGCGCTGGTGCTTTCTGCGGCCTTTGGCTTTCGCGTAGCGCCGGGACATACCTACTACCTATATCTGAGCGAGCGCCGATGGCAACTCTCCTTGATTTCGCCACAGGAATGGGGGCATCGGTTGCATGGTGCCTTTGTGGCTCACTGCCAGTTACGCCACGACATGACGTGGTCGCTCACTTTTGACCCATCGGTGGTAGAGGGGTCGGTAGTGCATGGCGCCCTGTTGCAGTATCTCGCCGGTATCAGATCTCAGCTCGAAGAGTCCGGTAACTGGGAGGCGCTGCTGCGTCAGGGTGAGCGGCACTTGCCTTATCAGCAGCGTGTGCTCACCACTGCGCTGTCTTCATCGTTGCGCCAGTCTCTGACACTCAGCGGTCAAAGCGGCGTGCCGCTGGGCGTGCCGCTGCTACAGGACGCTATCTCGCTCACAGGGACCACACCGGATGCTTCCGACGATTGAACACGCGGTCGCTCGATAGCAAATTTGGGCGCTTTCCGCCTTACTGAGTGTCGGAGAACAGCTCTCGACCCACCAACATGCGTCGAATCTCGGAGGTACCCGCACCGATTTCGTAGAGTTTGGCGTCGCGGAGCAGTCTGCCGGTGGGGAAGTCATTGATATACCCGTTGCCCCCCAGTAGCTGAATCGCATCGAGCGCAGACTGGGTCGCGGCCTCGGCGGTGTAGAGAATCACGGCGGCCGCGTCTTTACGACTTTGCTCGCCGCGATCCAGCGCCTCGCAGACGGCATACAGGTATGCGCGGCTCGCCGAACAGCGCGCATACATATCGGCGAGTTTGCCCTGTACCAGCTGGAATTCACCGATGGGCTGACCAAACTGCTCTCGTTCATGAACATAGGGGAGCACTGCGTCAAGGCAAGCCTGCAGAATGCCAACGGGTCCTCCCGACAGAACCGCTCGCTCATAGTCTAGGCCAGACATGAGCACGCGCACGCCGCTGCCGATCTCTCCCAGCACCCGATCGGCAGGAATCACGCAATCCTCGAACACCAGCTCACAGGTGTTGGAGCCGCGCATGCCAAGTTTGTCCAGTTTGGGTGAGCGGGAAAATCCTCTGGTATCCCGCTCGACGATAAAGGCGGTGATGCCCTTCGAGCCCGCCTCCGGGTCGGTTTTAGCGTAGATCACATACACATCGGCATCAGGCCCGTTGGTGATCCACATCTTGTTGCCATTGAGGATGAAGTCATCTCCCTGACGCTCCGCGCGCAAGCGCATGCCTACGACATCAGATCCAGCCCCTGGTTCGGACATGGCCAGCGCCCCGATGTGTTCTCCGCTGCAAAGCGCCGGCAGATAATGAGCCCGCTGCGCCTCGGAGCCGTTCAACCGAATCTGGTTAAGACATAGATTGGAGTGCGCGCCGTAAGACAAACCGACCGAAGCGCTGGCGCGGGAGATCTCTTCCATGGCAATCGCATGGGCGAGGTAACCCATGCCGCTGCCACCGTATTGCTCGGGAATGGTGATGCCCAGCAGACCCAGATCACCCATCTTGGTCCAAAGATCTTT
>PAGS01000074.1 GCA_002705465.1 Halieaceae bacterium | reverse complement strand
GGGAAGGTCTCGTGGTGCAGCGTGGCCAACTGGTTTGAGGTTGAGCGGCCGGTGGGGTCGGCCACTGCAATGTAGAAAATCCCCGGCCGGGTGCCATCTTCAGACGAGGAGTGATACTCACCCGAGCCACTCTCGGCAAACTCCGGGTAGGGTTTTACGAGTACGTCGGCCTTGGGTAGTACGCCGAAGGCTTTGGGCATGGCGGCTTTTACGGCGTCCAGCGCATCGGTGGAGTACTGGAGCACCGCTTCTTCAGTGTCAAAGGTAAAGGCCGGGTCCTCATTCACGCGGCGCAGGAATTCCGACACATCACCGCCGCCGAAGTGCTTATCCAGCGTGACCTGAATCTCCTCGCGGATGCTGGCCACCTGCTCGAGACCCACGGCATGGATCTCTTCCGCGGGCACGCTCACGGTGACAAAGGCGCGCACCAGTGCGGGGTAGCAGGCCGCGCCATTGGGATTGCCCGAGACCGCCAGCGTCTCCCTGGCCTTGGCGAGATACTCACTCTGGATAAAGTCGGCATAGCGATGCAAAGCGGGCGCAATCTCCTCGGTATAGATTTGCTCCGCGGCCTCGCTAAAGGCGGCATCGTCGCTGCGTAGTGCGGGGCCAAGGAAAATGCTGTCCGGGCCAATCAGTGATCGAACCTGAGCGGGCACCGCCTCGACCGTGACTCGCGGGGCGCTGTAGCCAAGCCGCAGGCCCTCGCGCAGGTTATCGATCTCGTTATCGATATAGGTATCCATGGCCGCGAGGCGCGCGAGAGCCTGCGCCCTAAGATCCGGGGTCTCCAGCGGTTGGATATCGAACACAAAGGGTATCCAGGTATGCCAACTGGTGGTGGTACTGGCTGCCCACAGCTCATCGCGACAGACGCGGGTGCTCGCCGCGCTCTCGAGCTGCTCTTTTAGAAGCCCGTAGGTCACCCAGTCGCGGCTACCGATCTCGGTCGGGGCCGGGATGCGCTCGAGGCGCAACAACCAGGCGTCTTCTTTTTCTTGCCATGCGGCGAGTCCTGCCAGCGAGTTATCGGGCAGGCGGTCGTGGCGTGTGCCCTCGATGGCGTAGTAGGTGCCCATCAGGGCGTCTTCCTCCATCCACGCCTCGAGATACTCATCGGCCAGCTGATCAATGGGGCTGGGGGGAGGGGGGGTGTCGTTACAGGCAGCCAGAAACAGCGAAAACAGGCTGGCAACGAGGCCGCGTATGGCGAGCGTCTGGTTTCTCATGGCACATAGTCTACTGAAAGGTTTACTGAAGGGCTTACTGAACCCGATTCTGCCCGTGACAAAAAGAGATGATGCGACTTAGCTGGGCGAGAGGGCGGCCACTTTGCGCTCGGAGGTCATTAAAGTAGGCCTGCGCGGCCTTGAGCGCCCGTTGGCTGGTGCGGCCCCCATCAACAATACCGTGGCTACGCAAAAAGCCCTCCACATCCTGCGTGAACAAAAAGGTATCCACACCAATTGTGCGTAGCGCAAAGGGTCCCGTATTGCCGCCCAGTCGGCTGCCGTGCTTTCTTAGGTAAAGCCACAGGCCCACCACATCGTCGCTGGGCCAGCCAGCGATAAACTCGCCAAACGGTTTTTGCTCACGCCGTTCGGTGTCGTCAATCATCATGGCGTTCTCGCGCACGGTTTTGACCTTGCTGAAGTTGCGGATGATGGCCGAGTCCTTGGCCTTACGCTCGAGCATGTCGTCGGGCATCATCAACAGCCGCTCCACGTCGAATGCCCAGAACACTTCCTCGAACTGGGGCCACTTTTTGTCGACCACCCGCCACACAAAGCCCGACTGAAAAATCTTGCGGGTAAATTCAGCCAGATACCGATCCGAGCCCAGCTTCTTGAGCTGCGCTTTGCTCTTGGTTTTGGGTAACAGCGCCTTGAGCGCTTTCTCGCCGCCCTTCCGCTCACAGGCGTGGTCGTAAAGGTAGCTGTAGTCAGGTAGGGCCATAGCGCTGAGTCGTCTCCGCTCCTTCTATGACCGCTTCAGAACTCGGTCAGGCTAAACCCGGGCGGGTTGGGGTGCTCTTCGAGGGAGGCCTGATAGGCGCCGATTATCTTCATGTAGCTCGCAATCACCCAGGCCTCTGTGCCGACTTGATTCATTTGCTCTCGCGGGTCCCGCGCAATGTTATAGACGGCCGGGTAACCCATGCCCTCAACCCGATAGCCGTAAACCCCCAACGCCGAGGGGTTGCCCGCCGAGGACATAATTTGCTTCGGGTAAATCCTCCAGTGACGCCAGCGAACCGCGCTCGCCTCGCCATCGAGAAAGGCGATGTAGTCTTCCCGCGCTGACTGTTCGGTTTGACCGGTGAAAAAATCCAACTGATTGTGGCCGTCGATGGGTCGGTCGGCGGGCAGGTCGCCGCCCAGCATCGCGGCAAAGGTGGGCAGAAAGTCATGAATGGCGACCATCTCGTTGCTTTTGCGGGCGGGGACCTTGCCCGGCCAGCGGCCCATCCCGGGCACCCTAAGCGCCCCCTCAAGGACGCCGCCTACTTCACCGCGAAAGGGTCCAGCAGAGCTACCGAGGTAGTCATCATCCTTGCCTTCGTGGGTGACCGGGCCATTATCTGACAGGTAGACGACAAGTGTGTTGTCGCGGATGCCAGCGGCATCGATGGCGTTGAGCACTTCCCCCACGCGATGGTCATGTTCCATGAGCATATCGCCGTAGGGTCCGGCAGCAGATCGCCCCATGAATTCCTCTGATGCCCCCGACGGGTAGTGAACGTGAGACCAGCCCACATATAAGAAGAAGGGCTCGTCATCGTTCGCGTGCGAGGCGATGAAGGCGCCCGCGACTTTGGCGATATCACCCTCGACCTGCCGTCGATAATCGAGGTCGTACACGCGCACCGGCTTTAGTGTGCTGTCTTCATCAGACTCCCAAATCCGCGGCTGCGTCGTCTCAATCACTGACTCGGGCAACCCGGTCCGTCGCATCGAGTCGGGGTACAGCGTACCGTCGGTGGTTTCCAGAATGCCGACGCGATATTCGTCAAAGCTCTGACTGGTGGGCCAGCTGTGCTTCTCCTGCCCCAAGTGCCACTTGCCCACCATGCCGGTCGCATAACCGTGCTCCTTGAATAACTCGGCGATGGTGAACTCTTCGTCCTGCAGCGTAAGCGGTGTACCCGCCACGATTATGCTGTTGAGGCCAGATCGCACGCTGTAGCGACCCGTCATGAGCCCAGCCCGTGAAGGCGTGCAGCCGGGCTCAACGAAAAATTGGGTCAGCATCAGGCCATCACTGGCTAATTGGTCGAGATTGGGTGTGGGCATGCCGCGAATGTCACCACCACTGCCGCAGGCGCCTATATCGCCATAACCCAGATTGTCGGCCAGCATGAGCACCACATTGGGTCTGTCACCGGCCTCAAGCTGAGCTGCGCAAAGCGCGCCGAGAATTGCGAGTAGTGCTGTTGCCAGCCTTACAGGTATCGTTTTGACCATGCTGTCTCCTTGTGGTGCGTCCCCAGAGTGTGATCAAGCCAGAGTGATCAGCTGAGTGAGTCGATCATCGCATGATTTGTTTCTATCGCGTTACCGAGCATGCGCCAGTGAACACTCGAGGCGCCCCGCGAGGAGCCGTCTGCATCAAAGCTATGGCGCCAAGCCCGGAGGCCTAGAGTTGCTGATGAGCGCTCGCAGACGCCATCAACCGGTAGCGATAAAGTGTCGCCGATAACCAATGCAAAAATATGAATCGCCAAACACCTTGCCAAGTCGGTGATAATGCGCGCCACGTTTTAGGTACGCCGATGTAAGACGCACCTGAGACGACCCTCTCACCCTTGGCATGGAGCGGTATGCGAGGCCATCAATTCTCAGAAGACAGTCCGACCAGCGGCCTGTTGCTGCTCCGCAAACTGTGGGAACGGTTCTCGCCCATATTGGGTGCGAATCGGCAACGGGTAGGGGTGGCGTTTTTATGCCTGCTCGCTGCCAAGGCGGGGTTGTTGTGCATCCCGTTTTTGTTAAAGGCCTTGGTGGACGGGCTCGATACCAACGCCGATCAGTTAGCTTTGCAGGTGGTGTTGCTGTTGGTGCTGGCCTACGGCGCGGCACGCTTCAGCAATACGCTCTTTGGTGAGCTCAGAGATACGCTCTTTGGCCGGGTCACCGAGAAGGCCATGCACAGCATTGGCCTGCAGACCTTTCGGCATGTGCATAGCCTCGATATCGACTATCACCTGAACCGGCAGACTGGCGGGCTGGCAAGAGATATTGAGCGCGGCACCAACGGCATCAGCTTTTTACTGCGGTTCTTCATTTTCAATATTGCGCCGACGCTCTTTGAGATTGCGATGGTAGCGATACTGCTGTTTATCAATTACGGCGTTGAGTACGCCGCCGTGATCGTGGTGTCGGTGTTGTTGTACGGCAGCTTTTCATTTCGGGCTACGAGCTGGCGCACCCAATACGTCCGCGAGGTCAACGCCGCCGACTCCGAGAGCAACACCCGCGCGGTCGACAGCCTCCTTAACTACGAGACGGTTAAATACTTCAACAACGAGGCCTTCGAGGCAGAGCGCTACGACGCCTCGCTCGACGTCTGGGAGCAGGCACGCCGTAAGAACCGTCTCTCGCTCTTTGCCTTGAACGGCGGGCAGGCGCTTATTATTGCCGCCAGTCAAACCCTGATGCTCGGCATGGCCGCCGTATCTGTGAACCAGGGCACCATGACGCTGGGTGATTTCATACTGGTAAACCAGTTCATGCTGCAACTCTTTATGCCGCTCGGGTTTCTGGGGTTTGTGTATCGCGAGATCAAAGGCGCGATGGCCAATATCGAGAGGCTGTTTGGTGTGCTTGAGCAGACTCCTTCGCTAGCGCTCGCGCTCACAGACAAAACCTTGTCAGTCACAGAGGGGCGAATCCGGTTTGCCGAAGTGGGGTTTGCCTACACGCCGGGTAACCCGGTGTTGCAGGCGTTCAACATGACGATCGCCGGGGGTGAAACGGTGGCGCTGGTGGGCGCCAGTGGTGCCGGCAAATCGACCCTGAGCAAGCTGCTGTTTCGGTTTTACGACCCCACCGAGGGCGCTGTTGAAATCGACGGCACCAACATTCGCTCGGTGAGCCTAGATTCGGTGCGGCGCGCGATTGCGGTGGTGCCACAGGACTGCGTGCTCTTTAACGACTCGCTGCGCGAGAACATTCGCTACGGCAGGCCCAGCGCAACCGATGAGGACGTGGCCCAGGCCATCGAGGCCGCCTATTTGGGCGATGTGATCGAGCGCTTGCCCGATGGGCTAGACAGCGTGGTGGGGGAGCGCGGCCTCAAACTCTCGGGCGGCGAGCGCCAGCGGGTATCGATCGCCCGGGCGGTGCTGAAAGATGCGCCGATCCTGGTCTTTGATGAGGCCACCTCGAGCCTCGACAGCCATTCGGAGCAGGCGGTCATGAGCGCCTTTCGCGCGCTGGCGGGTCGTCATACAGCGCTGGTGATCGCCCACCGACTCTCAACGGTCGTGGATGCCGACCGCATCGTGGTCATTGAACACGGCGCGGTGGTGGAAGAGGGCACCCATCATGACCTGTTAGAAGCCAACGGACAGTACGCCGGGCTCTGGCGCATTCAGCGCGAGCAGCAGGTTTAAGATCAGGATCGAGGGTGGGTCGAGGGTGATGATAATCGCGTGATTATTCTCGAGGACATTGCTCTGCGCCGGGGCCAGAAGCTCCTGTTCTCCGGTGCCTCGGCGACGCTGCAGCCCGGGCAAAAAATTGCCCTGATTGGCGGCAATGGCTGCGGTAAATCCAGCTTGTTTGCGCTACTGCTTGATGAGCTACAGGCAGATGCCGGCGATATCCGTGGCCTCAAGGGCCTGCGCATCTCCCACATGGCGCAGGAAACTGAAACCAGTGATCTCACGGCCCGTCACTATGTGATCGCCGGCGACGCTGCCCTTTATCAAACGCTACAGGAGCTCGCCTGGGCTGATGCGGCGGGTCATTACGAGCAATCCGCCACGCTCCACCAACGCTTGGAAGAGCTTGACGGTTACAGCGCCGAGCGGCGTGCCGAGCAGCTCCTGCTGGGACTTGGGTTTCAGCGCGAGAAAATGGATGCGCCCATGTCGGCGTTTTCCGGTGGCTGGCGGATTCGGCTGAATCTGGCGCGCGCGCTGATGGCGCCCTCCGATCTCATGCTGCTCGACGAGCCCACCAACCACTTGGATCTCGATACCACGCTTTGGCTGCAAAGCTGGCTGCAGGCCTATCGCGGCACGTTGCTGATGATCTCCCACGACCGTGACTTTATTGATGCGACCTGCGAGCGCACGCTGGAGATCACCCGCCAAGCACTCACGGCCTACCGAGGCGGCTACTCTGACTATGAGCGCCAGCGCGCCGAGCAGATGGCCCAGCAGCAGGCGCATTATGAGAAGCAGCAGCGGCGCATTGCTGACATTGAGGATTTCGTGCGTCGCTTCAGAGCCAAGGCCACTAAGGCGCGGCAGGCGCAGTCGCGACTCAAAGAGCTGGAGCGCATGCGAAAGGTGGCGCAGGCCCATATTGATTCTCCTTTCAGCTTTAACTTTCCCGCGCCGGGCAAGGTCAGTGATCCGCTATTGACGCTGAGCGAGGCCGCGCTCGGCCACGGCGTGCACACGGTGTTATCACAGGTGTCGGTCTCCTTGAGCCCGGGGGATCGCATCGGGCTCTTGGGAAAAAACGGTGCGGGCAAAACCACGCTCCTAAAAAGCCTGACCGGCGAGCTGCCACTCATGGCGGGTGAGCGCACCGAGGGCGCGCATCTGCAGATTGGTTACTTTGACCAGCAGCAGCTCGAGGTGCTCGACCTCGACGCCAGCCCCTTTTTGCACCTGCAGCGACTCTCACCCACCGCGCGGGATCAGGAGATCCTTGATTTCCTTGGGGGCTTTGATTTTCGTGGTGATCGCGCCAAAGAGGTCATCCGACCCTTCTCGGGTGGCGAAAAGGCGCGTCTCGCGCTGGCCCACGTGGTGTGGCAGGCGCCCAATGTGTTGATACTGGACGAGCCCACCAACCACCTGGATCTGGATATGCGCTATGCCCTCGAAGTGGCGCTGCAGGATTATGCGGGCGCTATTGTGTTGGTGAGTCACGACCGGCACCTGCTGCGCAACGCAGTCGAGCAGCTGCTGCTGGTGAATGAGGGCAGCGTTGAGGATTACGCCGGCGACGTAGAGGCCTACGAAAAATGGGTGCTCTCCGCCAACCCCGCGGAGCCGCCCAAACCCGCAGTGCAACCCGCTCTCGCAGCGGAGGACGCCGGTGATCGCAAGGCACGTCGTCAGGCGAGTGCTGACCGGCGTGCCCAGTTGCAGCCGCTTAAAAAGACAATACGTGACCTCGAGGCGCGGCTGGAAAAGGGTCAGCAGGCACTGGACGCCCTGCAAACCCAACTTGCCGATGGGGACCTCTATACCCAGAGCGCCGGCGATGAATTGGCGGAGCTCCTCAAGCAGGAAGGGCACCTAAAGCGCGAGTTAGCAGAAATCGAAGGTGAGTGGCTCGAACAGCAGGAGGCGCTGGAGGCGCTGGAGACGGCCGCGTCTTAAACAGTCATCAGTCAGCGGGTGAGGATCTCTCTATTTCGATTTTTTCCGAGCGATAACGCTACTGAGCAGTGACCGCGTCGCCGACTGTGAGGGCACCTGCTGACAAAACCGTCGCGTAGATACCGAGGTTACCTTCGCTGTTACCGACCAGTTGACGCATGATGTTGGTGTCGCGCGGCAGATCGGCAAAGCCGTGAGTCGTCATCGAGCATCTCGGGCAGGTTGATTCGACCTTTAACGTCACCTCGCCAATGGTCAGGGTGGCGCCCAGCCATTCCTGCTCGGGAAAGGGGTACGTGCTGTCTGGCACATCAAGCAGCAGATTGGGACGAAACCGACGGACGTCAAAATCGGAATCCGCTGAGAGTTGATTCATGGTCTCCAGCGACTGTGTGCTCATAATCGATATCGGAAACGCATCGAAATAAGTGCCCGGCGGCGACTCAAATTCAAGCAGCGCCTCGAAACCGGTGAGGTCCGGTATCGGCTCCCCCGGTAGCCTGCCAAACACAGTGCGCAGCTCTTCTTCGAAGTCATCGGTATCGGGCGCACCGCGCCGGTAGTGATCCAACTGGTCTGCTGGCATCAGCGGCCAGATGGTAACGGGATGGTCCAGCTTCGACGATAGCCAATCATGAATGCGGTCCTCGTTGACCACGGCAGATTCACCATCAGGCGCAACGATAGTGGGCGCAGGGGTGCCAGTGTGCGCCGACAGGGTCATGAGTTGCGGAATCTTTTTGCCCCCGCGGATGCCACCACGCTTTTCATCTCTCACCGCCCAAATGCGATCTCCTTGTAACCCTGAAGGGCCGACTTCGACGGTGTCGAGTGCTTCGCCCATCATGGATTTAACGGGGTAGCGGAAGAGTTGTTGAACAGTGGCTACAGTCACGTCGGCGCTTCCTTAAACGGTCTTAAACGGTCTTAAACGGTCTTAAACGGTCTTAAACGATGCATCCACACTATCGGGTTTTGCACCGGGCGCACCAGCGCTTTATTTTTGCGCCGCGGTCCGGACCTAGAGCGGCTAATGGGTTCACGTTATGATGGCGCCGCCACTCAAAGGCGCGCGGTCGGTCGCGCGCTTTCAGCTTAAAAGAGGTTCTGAGTTGTGCGGACTGTTCCCGACCGCCTAGTGCGCGGCGCCGTCATTGTTTTTGCTATAGCGCTGTCTGGCTGCTCGGCGATTATCTCTCAGCAAACCAGTGGTTTGGCCGATGCCTTGGGCGGCGCAATCCGCGCCAATAAAGACCTGCAAACGGTCAAAGACGGCGCGCCAGCCTATTTATTGCTGATGGATGCCATGGTGCAGCAGGACCCGGAGAGCCCAGGCCTACTCTTGGGCGCGGCTGACCTCTACGGCTTTTACGGCGGCGTGTTTGTGGATGACCCCGCCCGCGCGGTGCTCTTTGCCGATAAGGCCATGGGCTTCGCAGCACAGGGCAGTTGCCTGCAAGACGCGCTCTTTTGTGATTGGGCCACGCTTGACCGCGAGACCTTTGAGGCCCGGCTCGCTGAGGTGGGACCCGATGAGCTCGCCACGCTCAATACCGTGGCCTCGGTCTGGGTGGGCTGGATGCAGGCCAACAGCGACGACTGGAATGCCATCGCGCAGCTCGGCCGGGTGCAGCAGATGATTGAGCGGGTGGTGGCGCTCGACCCCGACTACGAGCAGGGCACGGCGCAATTGTATTTAGGGGTATTGCATACCCTGCTGCCTCCGCTGCAGGGCGGCAAACCCGAGCTGGGGCGCAGCCATTTTGAAGCGGCAATTGCCGCATCCGAGGGGCGCAACCTGCTGGCCAAAACTTACTTCGCCAAGCACTATGCGCGCCTCATGTTTGATCAAGAACTGCACCACGAATTATTGACAGAGGTGGTGGAGTCCGATTTTGACGATCCGCAATTTAATTTGATGAACGAACTAGCCAAGCAGGAAGCG
>PAGS01000015.1 GCA_002705465.1 Halieaceae bacterium | reverse complement strand
TGGGCGGCAGCACACCAAACACGTCACACGTCAGGAAAATAACGCATTTGGGCTCTCCACCCGCATTGCTCTCGGAGCGTTTCTCGACGTGCTCCAGCGGGTAGCAGCAGCGACCGTTTTCTGTCAGCCGCGTATCGCTGTAGTCGGCGTGACCCTGCTCGTCGAGCACCACGTTCTCGATGATCGCTCCCCCGCGAATAGCGTCCCAGATCACGGGTTCATTTGCGCGGCTAAGATCGATGGTTTTGGCGTAGCAGCCCCCTTCGATATTGAAAACGGACCCTTTCGACCAGCCGTGCTCGTCATCGCCGATAAGGTAGCGATCAGGGTCAGCCGAGAGCGTAGTTTTGCCCGTGCCGGATAAGCCAAAAAACAGTGTTGTATCCCCATCCTCGCCAATATTCGCGGAGCAGTGCATGGGCATGACATCTTTTTCTGGCAGCAGAAAGTTCTGCACGGAAAACATCGCTTTTTTCATCTCTCCGGCGTAACGCATTCCGGCAATCAGCACCTTGCGTTGACCAAAGTTGATGATGACGGTTGCCTCAGAGTGAGTGCCATCACGTTCCGGGTCGCAGACGAAATCTGCCACGTTGAGTATCTTCCACTCCGGCTTGTGTGCCGGGTTGTAGGTATCGGGGCGAATGAACATGTTCCGCCCAAATAATGACTGCCATGCCGTCGCGGTGATGACTTTGACTGGTAGATAATG
This sequence comes from Halieaceae bacterium, assembly GCA_002705465.1. Classification (GTDB taxonomy): domain Bacteria; phylum Pseudomonadota; class Gammaproteobacteria; order Pseudomonadales; family Halieaceae; genus Luminiphilus. The sequence continues at coordinate 7,448 of PAGS01000015.1, read as the reverse complement.
GTCGTTGTGTTCTCCGACGTGTAGGTGTTGAAGCCAAGTCTCGGACTGATTGGCATGCGATTTCACTCGCTCCCACAATGCGTCAAATCGGTCCGCGTCAAATGGACGATTAACGCCGCCCCAGTCAATGGCTTCTTCACTCGATGGTTCTCTCACGACAAAGCGATCCGCAGGGGATCGTCCCGTGCGCGCGCCGGTTTCCACGCGCAGCGCGCCGGTGTCAGATAGCACGCCCTCTCCGCGTGCCAATGCCATGTCGATCAAGTCAGGTGAAGATAAGCCGGTATGAATATCCGGGGTCGAAAGGGCAGCTTCGCTCATGTTGGTTTCCGTGCTGAGTACTATGTAATGTGCTGTTAAGCATCTTTTCTGTATTTAATATGTCTTCGGCATTTTTTAATGCAGCGTACTGCGGCGATTATGCGGCGCCAACACTTCCGGGCCGAACCGATAGACCTTGCCACATAATTCACAGGTCATCGTAATGTCACCTTGCTCGGCAATAATCTCTGCGCGCTCCGATTCCGTTAGCAGCGCTATCGCATCGGCGCTTCGCTCACGACTGCATCGACATTTAAACAAAATGGGGGTGGGTGGGTATACCGTTACGGTTTCCTCCTGATAGAGCTTGAATAACAACTCCTCAGGGGGTAGCCCTAAAAGCTCGTGAGGCCTGAGCGTCTCTGTCAGTATGCACAGCCTGTTCCATTGTTCTGCACGCAGGTCTGCCTTCGAGATCTGTTCAGGGAGTTGCTGCAGCATCAACCCTGCCCCCTGCTCGCCGTCTGAGGTCAGCCAGAAGCGGGTGCCGAGTTGCTCGCTCTGAGAAAAGTACTGCTCCAGTGCTTCAGCGAGGGACGCGTGTTCCAGAGCAATGATGCCCTGATAGCGTTGGCCCGCGTCCCGTTCGACGGTCAGGACAAGCTGGCCGCCGGCCAGCAGTATCAGCGGGGTCGCTGCCTCAGAGGCCAGATCGCCTTGAGCAATACCCCGTATATGTCTCTCGCTTGAGCACTCAACCATTACCAGTGAAATCGCCTGATTGCTGCGCGCCTGCAGTGTGATGCGTCCCTGGTACTTCAGGTTGTTGCTAATCAGCACTGCGGCGGCGGCAAACTCGCCGAGCAGGCTTCTCAGAGAAGGGCTGTAGACCTGATTGGCGAGCATGTCGCTCAGCGAGCGCCTGATTCGCACACAGTCGCCACGCGCATCCGCCTCGTCAAACAGAAAGCGTTGACTGCTGTCGTCATATGCGTTCATGGCGTGGTGATACCGATATTAGCGGGGGTGTAGGATAGCGGTATTAATGGACAAGCCCAATCGGATCCTTGAATGTCTGCTATTCGCCTTAGCCACCCACATGAGCTGGATATTGCAAGCCGGAAGCGCGCACTTGGGCACCTGTCCGATCATCTGACCGAAGTCTTGGGCGCCGACGTATCGGTCACTGAGTGGACGCTGCAATTTTCAGGCAAGGGCTTTGCCGGGACTGTATCAATGGCGCCACGCCACGTTGAGGGTGAGATAACGCTGGGGCTGATGATGCGCCCCCTTAAGGGCGTCATAGAGAGAGAAATCGAGGCGGGACTCCGAAAATACTTGGAGGATCTGTGAGGTTGGGTCGCCGCCTGATTCAGCGCCTGTTGATCTGAGTCTTTAGCTAGCCAGCGCTTTGACGCGGGCGTTCAGGCGGCTTTTGTGGCGCGCTGCTTTGTTCTTTTTGATAATGCCGCGGTTCGCCATTCGATCAATAACCGGCACAGCCGAGTCGAGCGCCGCTCGAGCGTTATCCGCGTCGCCTGTGTCCACTGCAGCAACCACTTGCTTGATTTTCGTGCGGACCAACGATCGAAGACTTGCGTTGTGTGCCCGGCGCTTGTCGTTTTGCCGTGCGCGCTTTCGTGCTTGGGGTGAATTCGCCACTCAAGGCCTCCACTGGGGTCAAAAAAGGTCGCGAATCATCTGAGATACGCTCTGTCTTGTCAACCGTGGCACCCGCCCGGGTCAACCGATCTAGGACGTTTTACCGCTTTACCAGCCCAACCAGATCAGAATCCAACCTAGAAGCGCGCAGCCAAGGGAAGCGCCCGCCTTATCGAGCCTGAAAAGGGCATATCCGTATCCGAGAGGAGGCAGTAACAAGGACACCATCCCCCAGGCGTACTCCTCTTGCCACGAGGTAATCAATAGCAATATCCAGCTGATGAGCAATGAGGCCGCGCCCAGTGTCATCAAAAATGAACTTGATGCTTCCATTTGAGCCCTCTGAGAGGTAGTTTGCCGAGCGGTGCGCAGGGTATCAGAAACCTTTTGGCAACGGCACACCAAGCGTTCATTAAGGTAGCGGCATGATGGAACCTTCGACGACGTCCCTGGAAGACCCCTTCGCAGAAATCAGGCCTTACTCTAATCTTGAGGCGCCGGCGGTGATGCAACGCCTGACGCAAGATGCCGAGCTCGCTGAAACCGTTGCCCGGTGGCGATTCCCGAGGCTGCATGCCGCTCTTCCCGGTGTTGCGACCTTCGCCGGGAGTATTTGGCTTAAAGTGGCCGCATATCGGTTGGCGACGGTGGAAGATCTGCAAAATTTGATCGCGCCCAATTTGTCGAGGATGATCAAACGGACGTCGTGTTTCTCCGTGAGCGGCATCGACGGGTTGGACCTGAGCCCCGCCCGCGTCTACCTCAGCAACCACCGCGACATTGTGATGGATCCCGCTTACGTTAATTACGCGCTCCATCGGGCGGGCGCTACCACACTGTCGATTGCCATTGGTGACAATTTGCTCTCCAAGCCTTGGGTTGCTGATCTGATGCGACTGAACAAAAGTTTCGTCGTGAAACGCAATGTGAGTGGCCCCCGCGCACTGTTGGCTGCTACCAAGCTCTTATCCCAATATATCCGCGACTCTGTTGGCAGCACTCGAAACCCAATCTGGATCGCGCACCGCGAGGGCCGTGCCAAGGACGGGCGTGACCTCACCGAGCCGGCGGTGATCAAAATGCTCGCCCTGTCCAGAGCGCGGGGTGAAGCGCCAGAGGCGGTGCTCTCTGAGCTCAATATTGTCCCACTGGTGATTTCTTACGAGGTCGATCCCTGCGATGTGCTGAAGGCCGCCGAGCTTGCCGCTGGCGAGGAGTATGTCAAGACAGAGTTTGAGGATGTGTCCTCTATTGCCCGCGGTATCACGGGCCAAAAAGGCTGTGTTCATCTCCACTTTGGAGAACCATTGCCCGCAAACTTGTCCGTGGAGGGCGTGGTCGCGGCGGTGGACCAACAAATGGCCGAGCATTACAGGCTCTACCAAACAAATCGCTGGGCCTGGGAGTGGTTACATGGTGAGCGCTTGCCCGGTGTGATTGTATTTCACGAGGGATCGATGACAGAGCAGTCGTTTCGGGCTCGCCTCGATAGCGTGCCAGATGAGCATCGACGGTGGCTGTTGACCATGTACGCAAATCCGGTGAGCCGCCGGTTGGCGCTTGATGCCAATGTGCAGGACTCATCATGTGATTGACGAAGGGCTGCAAGCCGAGATTCGCGCTGCGTATCAGAAGCTGACGGAGTCTCTGGATCTGGTGCCCCGTTGGGGCCAGCGGCAGATGATTGCCGAGGTGGCGAACGCTTTGGCTGACCCCGACGCCGAGAACCCCATTGCAGTGGTCGAGGCCGGAACAGGCACCGGCAAGACGATTGCCTATCTTGTGGCGGCACTGCCAATCGCGCGTGCTCGAGCGAAAAAACTGGTGGTGGCGTCAGCCACCGTGGCGCTGCAGGAACAACTGTTGTTTCGTGATCTTCCGGATGTCATGAAGCACAGCGGCCTGAGTTTTAATGCCGCGCTGGCCAAGGGCCGAGGCCGCTATGTGTGTTTGCTGAAACTCGACCATCAGCTGTCTGACCGCGGCGCTGATCCGCTGATACCCCTCTATCCTGACGAGTTTCTGGGTGCAGAGGAGGAGGTGGCCGGACCGATGCTCGATGAGATGATTCAGGCCTTGGGTGACGGCAGCTGGGACGGGGATCTGGACGCCTGGCCCGAGCAGCTGTCAGCAAGTGTTCGCAGGCTGATCACTACAGATCAAAGCCAATGCACTGGCAGGCGCTGCCCCCATATTGCCCAGTGCAGTTTTTTTCGTGCACGCGAAGGATTGGAGGAGGCTGACGTCATCGTCACCAACCACGATCTGGTGCTTTCTGATTTGCGGCTGGGTGGCGGCGTTATCCTGCCCGCACCGGAGGACAGCCTCTACGTCTTTGATGAGGGCCATCAGCTTCCCGCGAAGTGCCTCAACCAGTTTGCTCTTCGGTTTCATGCGGGCGGGACCCTGCAGGGGCTTCGGGACAGCGAGCGATGGCTGGCAGCGAGCACGGAAGCCTGGGTGGCGCAGGGTTTGGACGAGCGCCTCATTCCCGGCATGACGTCGTTGCTGGCTGACCTCATACAGCGTAGCGAAGACGTAGCAGAATTGCTCTGGCACTTACTGCCACCGGATGAGTTAGAGCGAGTAGAGCATCGGTTTCCCCATGGCTGCATTCCAGCGGATCTAGCGGAGCAGGCCGCAGGGCTTGTCGCACAGTGGGGCCAACTGAATCGCGAAGCGACCCGGCTGGAGGCGGCACTGGACAATAATCAGAGCTCGGGAGCCTCCTCTGCCGAGGGTGCCACGGGTAGCAAGATGGACCCGGATCTGAATCTCGCCAATGCTCAGGGCTTGGTTGCCAGAGCAGAACAGCAACTTGTGGTCTGGCGCGCCTTTGCCGATGCGCCAGGGGAGGGGCAACCCGGAGACGGATGGGCGCGTTGGTGTCATCACCGTGGCACGCCGCAGACCATCGAGTGTCAGGCGAGCCCAATACTTCCCGGTAAGCTATTGCATGAAGTACTCTGGCAGCGCGCCGCAGGCGCGGTGATTACCTCAGCTACCCTGTCTGCGCTCGGCACTTTTGAGCGATTTCGCGAGAGATCAGGTGTCCCGGCCAGCGCGCGATGGAAGCAGGTGGCAAGTCCCTTTGACCCGGGCAGGGCGACATTCTGCGTGCCGGCGATGACTGCTGAACCCGGCAGTCAGGATGCGCATACCCTTGAGTTGAGCGAGAAGCTCCCAGCCCTGATAACAAATGATCAGGGCGTGTTAATACTGTTTACCTCACGGCGTCAGATGGAGGCTGTGCTTGAGCAGATCGAGCCGGTGCTCCCTCATCATGTGTTGGTTCAGGACCGGATGAGTAAGAACCGCTTGCTCAACGAGCACAGGGCGAATATCGATAAGGGCGAGCCCTCCGCAATCTTTGGTTTGGCAAGCTTCTTTGAGGGTATCGATTTGCCGGGCGAGTATTGTCGGCACGTGGTCATCGCCAAGTTGCCTTTTGCGGTGCCGAATGATCCGATTGCGGCAGCACACGCCGAACTTTTGGAAGCGCAGGGACGGGACCCTTTTATGGAGATTAGCGTTCCTGATGCGGCGCAGAAGTTGGTGCAGGCCAGTGGACGGCTGCTGCGAACCGAGGAAGACGAAGGTCGAGTCACCCTCATGGACAGGCGATTAATCAGCCGACGCTACGGTCGCAGTATCCTCGACAGCTTGCCCGCTTATAAGAGGGAGCTTGGCTGACCCGGGTGCCTAGCTATAAACGTGCGCAGTACGCCCATTTGAAGGCGCGGTCTTTACGGCGGTGTGGACAACACTGCAGTGAGCGATCCTGATAGCAGGTCGTAGCCGTAAAAGTGCGAGTAGTATGAAAATACAAAGTTGCTCAATAAAGTGTGTGGCCGGATGGAAAAGGGGGTGACAAGGTGGAACTGGAAGGTCCCCGGACCGCAATTGCGGCGCAACTGATCGACCTGGAGGCGGCGCTGCGTCAGCTCAATCTGTGGTCGGATGAGTCGCCATCACAGGAAGCGCTGAGCTCAGAGCAGCCGTTTGCTATGGATTCACTCGAGTTTGAGGAGTGGCTGCAGTTTATCTTTGTACCCACTATTTACGATGTGCTGGAGTCGGGCAGCGCATTGCCGGAGCGCTGCGCAATTGCCCCGATGGCAGAGGAGACGGTGGGCAAGAGAGCGTTGCCAACGGAGCCCTTGATCTCAACCCTCCGCGAACTCGACCAATTGATCACTGATCTGGAGTAGCGGCAGTCCGCCATAAAAAAACCCCGGTCTGAGCCGGGGTCATTATGGTGTGTATCGCGGGTGAGGGCTCAGAACTGCACCCGCTTGGTAAAGCCTCCGTCGACCACCACGTTAGTGCCCGTCGTAAACGCCGAACGGGGACTGGCCAGAAACGCCACGGTATCGGCGATTTCGTAGTTGGTGCCCATTCTGCCCATCGGAATACTGGCGACCGTCGCGTCATAGAAATCGGTCATGTGGGTCTTGATCTGCTCCCAGGCGCCGCCCTCGAAAAAGATCGGGCCGGGGCTGACGGCATTGACCCGCACGCCCGACGCCGCCAGCGCTTGCGATAAATTGCTGGAATAGTTTAGTAGCCCCGCTTTAATCGCGCCGTAGGGGCTGGGTCCCGCAAAGGCCTCTACCGCCGCAGTGGTAGAGATAATGACAATAGCGCCCGACTCCGACTTGGAAAGATGCGGTGTGGTCAACTCGACGCCACGCCAGGTTGCCAACATGTCGGCCTCAAAGTTCGCCCGCCATCCGGCTTCAGAGCTGTCCGCGCCGCCAGCAGAGACATTGGGTACAAAAACATCAATGCCGTCTAGCGTATCGGCACACTGGTTAACCCAGGCCTCCATCGATGCGGCGTCAGTAACGTCTACCACGCTGCCACAGGCCTTCACGCCTTTAGCGGTTAGTGCGGCGACGGTCTCTTCCACCTCGGCCTCATTCCGTGCGCAGATACCAACGTGACAGCCTTCATCTGCCAGCGTCTCGGCGATGGCGCGGCCAATACCTTTGGTTGAGCCGGTGATCAGGGCCACTTTATCTTTCAGTTGCAGGTCCATTATTTTTCTCCTTGGTTTTATGTCATTAGGTTCGGTGCTGACGCGTGGCGTTTCGTTATCGTCCAGTGAGGGCTAGGACGGTGAGAGCGCCATGAATTCTTTCAGTGCTTCGCCCTTGGAGCATACCCAGCTTTCCAGCGCGGTGATGCGTTTGAAAAAGTGTCCCACAATATATTCATCGGTTGTCGCAATGCCACCGTGTAGCTGAATCGCCTCTTGAGACACTTTCCGACCCACCGTGGTCGCTTTCACTTTTGCCGCCCGGGCAAAGCGCGCCGCGTCGTCACGACCGCTATCAGCGGCGTTGCAGGCGGCGTAAATCAGTGAGCGTGTAAGTTCCGTTTGGATCAGCATGTTGGACATGCGGTGTTGCAGCGCCTGAAAAGAAGCCAGTGGCTGTCCAAACTGCACGCGCTGCTTGGTGTAGTCCACGGTGGTGTCGAGTGCAGCCTGTGTCGCGCCCAGCGTCTCGGCGCTACTCAGT
>PAGS01000014.1 GCA_002705465.1 Halieaceae bacterium | reverse complement strand
CAGCTGGAGGCGGATGACAGGCTGATTTTTTCCGGGGATGTCTCCAGCGTGGGGCTGTTGGAGCGATTCCATGGTCTCCGATCTTTCGCCCTCGATGAGGGCCTGTTGGGGTCGAATCTGACAGAGGTGGTGTTGCTACCCGGTGCGACGGTGATTGGCCAGACGATCAAGCAGAGCGAGTTCCGCTCGCGATTCGATGCAGCGGTAGTCGGTGTGCATCGCGACGGTGAGCGTCTCTCCGGCAGGCTGGGGGATATCACGCTCCGGGCGGGTGACTCTCTGATGTTGGCGGTGGGCCCGGACTTTCAAAAGCGCAGCAACCTGAGCCGCAATTTTCTGGTGGTCGACGATACGGTGTCGAGCCACAGCCTGCCTGCGGGTAAAGGATTGGTTGTAGCCCTATCCATGGTGCTGGCCATCGCACTGTCGGTCATGGGCTGGTTATCGCTGGCGACGGGTTTGATGTTCCTGCTCCTGATCATGCTCGGATTAGGGCTATTGAGCGCTGCGGATCTCCGGCGGCGCTTCCCGTTCGAGATCTGGCTTATCGTCGCTTCAGCGCTGGTAGTGAGTCAGGCGGTCATGGACTCAGGTCTGATGGCGAGCGCGATGGCCTTTTTGTCACCGTTTCTTTCCAGTCTACCGCCCGTTGTGATGCTGATTCTGGTTTATCTGCTGACGCTATTTTTGACCGAGGTGATGACCAATAACGCGGCCGCGGCGCTGATGTTTCCCGTGGGCTATACCGTTGCGCTGACGGCGGGGGCAGAACCGATGGCATTTGTCATGGCGGTTGCTCTGGGTGGCAGCGCTTCGTTTCTGACGCCGTTCGGCTACACCACGAATCTGATGGTACAGAACCTTGGGGGCTATTCTCGCGGTGATTATGTCCGCTTTGGTTGGCCCGTCTCTCTCGCCTATTCCACGGTGGTGTTAATGCTGTTGCCCCGGGTTTTTCCGCTCTAACGGGCGAGCGGCGAGGCAGTCAGCAGGCGTATTTAATGTGCTGCCCAAATCGCTGATAATCCTCGAGCCGAGGGAACCATGATCAAGATTAAAGAACACCTGAGTGACGACGAGTGTGAGCAAGTACTCCGGCGCAGTAACCCCCACGCCTGGTGGCAGGTGCTGTCTACCTGGTCAGAGATTGCGCTGTTGTTGGCACTGGTAAGTGCCTTCCCCAACCCCCTCACACTGTTACTGGTCTGGATTCTGTTGCCGGGGCGGCAACTGGGGCTGTCGGTGCTTATGCATGAAGCAGGGCATAACACCTTGTTCGCCGAGCGCAGGCTGAACCGGTGGATCGGGCAGTGGCTGTGTGCATTGCCCACATTGAATGATCTCAATGCCTATGCGACCGGACACCTCGATCACCATCGGCTGGCGGGCACCCCCGAAGACCCTGATCTGGCTAACTACCGAGCCTATCCTGTCGATCCAGAGAGTTTTCGACGCAAGGTGATTCGAGATCTCACCGGTCAGACCGGGGCCAAGCTGTTAATCGGAGTTTTGAGAGGGGGGCTCTCCCACTTTGGAGGCGCGTCCAAAGGTGGCCGCGTGCTCCTCGTTAAACAGATTGCCGTGCAGGGGGCGCTGGCGGTACTACTTACGGCCTGCGGTGTTGGCTGGGTGTGGTGCGTATGGTTTGGCACCTTGATGACCTCCTATATGCTGGTCGTCAGGCTCAGGCAAGTGGCGGAGCATGCGGCCGTGCCCGATGCCAATAACCCCGATCCGCGTTTTAACACCCGCACGGTCGACGCGCCCGCCTGGCAACGGTTTCTGATGGCGCCCAGCTACGTCAATTATCACCTTGAGCACCACCTGATGCCGGCTGTGCCCTGCTATCGGCTCCCGGTGTTCAGGGCCTTGTTACAAGACAAAGGTCTGCTGGTTGACGTACCGGCCTTCAACAGCTATCGGCAGGTGTTGCGTCACGCGGTTCAGTCGGCGTGAACTTCTCGCCTGATCAGTGGGTTGAAACCCATTTCGGACCGATTGCCGAGGCGCTCTCCTCGGTCGTATTTTACGCTGTGCCAATTGGCGGTACCGAAGTACCGCTGATTGTCATGTGGAGTGCCGTTGCGGCGCTCTTTTTCACTGTGTATCTCCGCTTTATTAATGTCAGAGCGCTGGGCCTCGCGATCCGCCACGCCAAAGGCGACTTCTCTGACCCTACTGCCCGGGGTGAGATCAGTCATTTCAAAGCCGTGGCGACCGCGGTGTCAGGGACCGTCGGCGTCGGGAACATCGGTGGGGTGGCGGTGGCGATTACTGTTGGCGGGCCCGGTGCGGCCTTTTGGCTCTTCATTGCAGGGTTGCTGTCGATGTCCACCAAACTTGTGGAGTGCACGTTGGGCGTAAAGTACCGTCGCTATAACGCCGATGGCTCGGTCTCAGGTGGCCCGATGTTTTACATGGAGGCCTTTTTTCGCGAGCGCGGCTGGCCAACCCTCGGCAAGGGCTTTGGCGGGTTTTATGCTGCCGCGCTGGTTGTCGGGTGCCTGGGTATCGGCAACATGTTTCAGTCCAATCAGGCATTTGCACAGGTGCTGGTCATTACCGGCGGCGCGGAATCAATCTTCGCCGATCGGGGCTGGGTTTTCGGATTGCTCCTCGCCGGCATCATCGCCGCCGTCATCATCGGGGGGATTCAGTCAATCGCACGGGTTGCTGCAGTGCTGGTCCCGGTGATGGCGCTGCTGTATCTCATCAGTGCGTTAGCCGTCATCGGCCTCAGCGCCGAGCATATCCCCGCCGCTCTGTCATTGGTGGTCTCCGAGGCCTTCACCGGGCAGGCGGCCTCTGGCGGCTTGCTTGGCGCCATGGTCATTGGATTCCAGCGTGCGCTCTTTTCGAACGAGGCTGGTATTGGCTCTGCATCGATTGCGCACTCGGCGGTAAAAACCGAAGCCCCGGCATCAGAGGGCATCACGGCGCTGCTTGAGCCGTTTATTGATACGGTGGTGATCTGTTCCCTCAGTTCGCTGGTGATTCTGACCACCGCGATTCCACAAGGGTTGATGGGCTCGGGATTGGCGGGCATTGAACTGACCAGCGCCGCCTTTGCCTGGCACTTCGCCTGGGCGCCTTATGTGATTGCCGTGGCCGCATTGTTGTTCGCTTTTTCCAGCGCTCTGGCGTGGTCTTACTATGGCCTGAAGGGGTGGACGTATCTGTTTGGTGAGGGGCGTCTGCGGGCCATCGTCTTTCAGATGATTTTTTGCGCGTTTATTGCCTTAGGGTGCATGCTGGAACTCCGCGCTGTGCTCGACTTCTCCGATGCGATGACCTTCATGATCGCGCTACCCAACATTCTGACGCTGTACCTCTTTGCGCCTATGGTCAGGCGCGAGGTGAATCAATACATCGCCGACACGCGCTCTGCTCAGTAGGGTTGATCGCCCTCGCTGACGACACGATGCAGCCGGCGTGTGGCCGGGAAGAAATCATTGACGGGTTTGTGTTGTGTGCTGCGGTTATCCCACAGCACCAGACTGTACGGTGCCCAACTGAATCGGCAGGTGAACTCCGGCAGACTGGCATGTCGCAAGAGGAACTGCAGCACCTCTGCCGACTCTAGCGGCGGTAGCCCTTCGATGTGAGTCGTAAACAGGGCATTGACGAACAGCACTTTCTTGCCGGTCTCCGGGTGAGTCTGCACCACGGGATGTCGCACCGGCGGATTGGCCGCCACGGCATCCGCCAGTCGTTCCCGGCCGCCGGGCTCGGCGAGACTTTCTCTGAAACCGTGGCTGAAGTCGTGCACTGCGGTTAAGCCCTCGAGGTAGCTCTGCATGCCGGGGGACAGTCCTTCGTAGGCGGCGGTCATGCTGGCAAACAGGGTATCGCCACCCACCTCGGGAATGGTAATGCCCCGCAATACGGTGACAGAAGGAGGGTGCTGCCTGAAGGTCATGTCGGAGTGCCAGACTTCGATTTTGGACGGGTTTTCTCGCGTGCTCTCGAGAATCATGACCTCGGGGAATCCCTCAACCGTGCCATAGGCGGGGTGGGTCTGCAGAGGACCGAAAACTTCCGCTAGCGCCTTTTGGTCGGCGGCGCTGATGGCCTGATTACGCAGAAACAGCACCTCGTGCTCATTGAGCAACCGGCGCAGGGTGGCGGCTAGCTCGCCATCAATACCGTCCGCGAGATTGATCGCCTGTAATTCAGCGCCAATGGCCCCTGCGACACGCTTGACATTCATTGCATTCTCTCCTGTTCACTCTCGATCTTTCTGGAGCGCGGAGGGATTGTGCTTGCCTGTGACGTGGGTCGGCAATAGTCCGGCTGGCACACTGCATGGGTCGGTGAGTGGCGTCGCTCGTCACAGTCGCCGCATCGACTCCACCGTTTGATCACCTTACAGGAGTCTGAACGATGAGGAAAGCCATGAGGGGAGTAACAATCCGAGCCATGAGGGAAACCATGAAGAGCACCATTAAGAGGGCCATGAAGGGAGCCATGAAGCGAGGTGTGGTGTGGGCAGGCGTGTCGGTGCTCAGCCTGTCACACAGGCATTGTGGTGCTGCGTTGTCGGGCTCATGACGTTTGGGTGCGCCTGCGCGTCAGTATCAGCGCAGCCACCCAAAAGTTTGCCGGTGACGCTCACACGGCAGCAGGCCGGGTTCGATTGCGGCAGTGCCGCGCTGGCAACGTTGCTCTCGTTCTACACGGATCGAGCCGTTGAGCCCGACGATCTGGTCAGGTCGCAGACACTTACGACCGACGAGTGGCAACGCGTGCGGCTTGAGGGGTTCAGCCTGGTTCAATTAGCAGACATGGCAGCGGCGCTCAAAGTCAAACCCAGCGTCACGCGGCTACCCAGCCGCGGGCTGTTATCGGTGCCGCTACCTATACTGGTGTACCTTCGGCTTCCCACTGGTCCGCATTTCAGCGTGCTCACGGGCATCGCGGGCCAGCGTGTGACGTTGGCAGATCCCACACAGGGCGCGCTGATGTGGACACTCAAACAGTTTCTGAGCGTCTGGGCGCCCGATGGGCTTGGGTTGCTTCTGTCCGTTAAAGGAGCTCCTGTCTGGTCAGCGCCAGACCCTGCCCGGCAATGATCTCTGCGCCGGCGGTGTGGGTGATCACTGCGGTGCTGGCCAGCTCCGGTCGCAGGTAGGTCTCGGTAACGCGTCGAAGATCCTCAATACGGGTATTCACAATGCCCGCGCGGAGCTGCTTGCGATGCTCGGCAGTGCGACCGAAAAGCCGCTCATGAAAATCCCGCTTGGCTTCGCCAGCTGGTGATCCGGGCTTGTCGAGGCTGGCCATGACGCTGAGGATCGCCTCTTCCAGTGCGAGCTGCTCATGCTGCGTGTCGAGGAGCCAGGTAATTGCCGCATCAAAGTCGGTCAATGTCTCGACCAGTCTGGGGTCCCGGTAGGAGAAAAACCGGAATGCGGCGATGTTAGGGTCGTGGCTCGCACCGCCACCATAGGCCCCGCCTTGTTCGCGAATGCTGCGATGCAGAAAACCATTGCGCAGGAAGGCCGCCAGTACTGATAGCACCGGCGCGTCGGGATGACCAGAGGGCACGGTGGGGTACGCTTTGGCGCAGAAATTGACCTGGGTATTGGTGACCCACATCTCCTGTCGGGCCTCACGCACTGGAGCCGCGCCGGGCGTCTCAGATTCGCCGGTGCCGACTGCATGGGCTGCCGCCCAGGCCGCGTCAGCGGCGGCGGTGAGGTTGGGCTCATCAGCAATGGTGCAGATAAGCGGCGCGCCGCCCTCGGCCAGCTTGCGATGAATCGCTCCAAGGGAGTGGGCCAGCGCTTCTAGTTCACCGTCCTGCTTGAGCACGTCGTCCAGCGCCCGCATGCGGCGGATGCCCTCGAGACCGCCTTGCTCGTGTCCGAGCTTGGCCAGCGGGCTCATTCCCGCACAGGCCGCGCTCATGGCCAGCGCGTGACCGCTGCCGGTAATGCCCTGATCCCGTCGCGCGCGAATCTGACTGACCAGGTCCCGAATGCGGTTGTGCTCATCAAAGCGCGCCTGTTGCAGAGTATCGGACATCAGCGTCAGTTGCGGCCCTGCGCGATCGGCCAGCGCCTTGGAGGACAGCACGAAATAACGCCCGCTGGACTGCTCATCGCCGCGCTGCGAGCGGCTGCTCACCGATGCGCTCAGCGATCCCACGGTGGCAGAGTGTCGCTCCTGAGTGGCGAGATAGTCGAGCTCGCCGACCCCCACCTCTGCCATGAGCGCTGTGACCAGAGGTAAATGCTGTTGCTCGGCTGAGGTCAGGGCCGGCAATGGGCTGACCCATTGTTGGTAAACCAGTCCGTTGGTGCCTGCCGTGTAGCGATAGTGCGTTCTCTCACCCTCAGAGATGTCGGGGAGAGGGGAGGGCGTCTCGGCGGGAATGTCAGATAGCGCTACCCGCGGCAGGATGGTCGGGTCATCCTTTTGCGACTGACGCTCACGCAGCCGCGCCGCCAGATCCAGAATCTCCGCGGTATGCTCACCACTGAGGTTGCCTTTCATTGCGGCGAGGCGCTCGGTCTCCGCGGTCTCCCGCCGCGCCGCGAGGGCAGGATCGGGCGCCACGACCAGTCGCACTCGATGCGGGTTATCGAGCAAGCACTGCTTGATCAGGTTAGGGATGTAATCTGCTGCCTTGACTTGCTCGCGCAGCCTCGCAATCACGGGCTCAAGATCGAGCGCTGCCACTGCATCACCATAGTGCGTCGCCGCTCCCAATGCGCGCAGCATCAGGTTCAGGCCATAGGGCATGCCATCACCGCTCACCTCTCGCTGATGTAGCTCGATTTGTCGCAGGATGGCCTCGACTTTTTCAGCGTCCACCCCGTCGTTGGCCACTTTTTCAATGGTGGCCAACACCTCGGATTCGAAGGCTTCGGCCTGGTCTGCGTTACTCCCTTCAATACCACAACAGAACACCATCTCGCGCATGGATTCCTCGAGACCGCATAGCGGTGACGGCGCGCTGCCGCGGTCCGTTGTTTCCAGATAGTGCATCAGCGGCGAGGCGCTGTTCTCCATCAGCACCGACGAGACAAGCTGTGCCTCGAGCATGGCCGTCAGATCCGCACTCTCGCCGAGTTTCCAACCCATGATCAGATGCGTTTTATCGCTCGTGCCTTCCTCGGCATCCACCGCATAGGGGTGGGTGGCTTGCCTGGGTGCGCTGAAGGGGGTCTCCAGGCCAACCTCGATCTTGCGGCCCAGTCGTTCAAACCGATGCAGCACCGAAGATTCAAAAACGCATTGATGCGCCTCTGCCGCGATATCGCCAAAGGTCAGAAAAATAGCGTTACTGGGGTGGTAGTGCTCGGCATAAAAATCCCGCAGCTGCTGATAGCTGAGGTCGGGAATGTGCTCCGGGTCACCGCCGCTATTGAAGTGGTAGGTACTGGACGGAAACAGTTCGTGGCTGAGGCGATCCCACAGAACAGACGGGGTCGATGACATCGCCCCTTTCATTTCATTGAATACAACGCCTTTAAAGACCAGAGGCTGATTACTGTCGTTGTTCTCAAACTCGACCCGGTGCCCTTCCTGGGCGAAATCCAGCGGGTCCAACCGGGAGAAGAACACCGCATCCAGATACACATCCAGCAGATTGCCGAAATCCTTACGGTTCTGGGTGGCGAAGGGGTATGCGGTCCAGTCAGAACTGGTGAAGGCGTTCATAAAGGTGTTGAGCGAGCGGCGGAGCATCATGAAAAAGGGATCACGCACCGGGTAGCGCTCGCTGCCACACAGCGCGGTGTGCTCGAGAATGTGCGCGACCCCGGTGGAGTCCTCGGGCACCGTGCGCAGTGCCACCATGAATACGTTTTCTGTCGAGTCACTACTGAGATGCAAATGGGTGGCGCCTGTGCCCGGGTGCTCGTACTCCTCGACAGTCAGATTCAGGCTGGGAATCGGCACCGCACGCTTCAAGACGAAAGTGTTTGGATGCTCGGCTGTCGTGGGCGTGCGGGAGGCTTCGGTCATATCAGTGGTTCCAGTTTTGTAGACAGTATGTGAATCGTATCAAGTGTTGTTTCGGCGCTCGGCTGGCGTCTCGCGTCGCCGCGCGTCGCTCATTGTGTGGGTGATCTTGTCACTGCTTTAATGTGGGGTCATGGAGGGCTATTTTCCAGTCTGATTTGATAGAGCCAGGGCCAGCGTTTACCCGTGACCCAGATTGCACCACCCTCCGGATTAATGGCAATGCCGTTCAGCACGTCGGTGTCGCGAAGCCGGTCCTCATCTGCCAGTAGACCCGATAGATTGATCAAGCCCTCCACGATGCCGGTCTCAGGGTTGATGCGCGCAATATTGTCGGTTTGCCATACATTAGCCCAGATCTCATCGCCCACCCACTCAAGTTCGTTAAGGTTGCGCAGTGGCTTGCTGGCGAGGGTCACGGGGAGTACCTCCAGTTCGCCATCGGCGCTTAAGTCGGCTGAGTAAAGGCGATCTGACCCGTCGCTAAACCAGAGCACTGAACCATTGTGGGTGGCACCCCAGCC
Source organism: Halieaceae bacterium (assembly GCA_002705465.1). Taxonomy (GTDB): domain Bacteria; phylum Pseudomonadota; class Gammaproteobacteria; order Pseudomonadales; family Halieaceae; genus Luminiphilus. Next base: position 9,071 of record PAGS01000014.1, on the reverse strand, counting down.
CTGCCCGGGCAGCGGGCTTTGGCCGATGAGTGTCATTGCGGGCAGCGAATAGACCAGCATGACGCGCTCACGCCAGGAGAGCAGTATTAGCCTGTCCCCGATGACCGTCAGTCCCTCGGCAAAAATCCGTGGGTCCACCGGCACCGAGTGAAGGAGTTCCAGCTCGGGAAACGTGTACACCCGTATTACCGATTGGCCATACAGACCGGAGCTGACATACAAACGCCCGTCATGAATCTCGAGACCCTGCGTGAAATTATTTCGGTCGAAGCGGAGCTTGGAGACCACATCAAAGCCATAGTGCTGCACAGCCTTTGCCAAGCTGTCAGCTGCCGTGCCAGCGTTCTGGATATCGGTATCGGTACTGCGATTTGCATGGATATGGGTATGGGTGTAGGTATCGGGAGTGGCGTCACAGGCCGCCGTGCCCAACATCAAGCCAACCAGCAGGCCCTGTAGTGAGCACGGTTGTAGCGCTGAACCTAGAGCGCGGCGTGTGCGATCGCCTTGGCGGGTGTGGGTACGCCGATGAGGCTTGCCGTTGGCGTTCACAGGGATTCCCCACGCTTCAGCGCCCGCTCGGCAAAGCGCGCCGGGCTAATGGCGCGCTGCAAGTAACGCGGCACCGCCGGCGGGCGGCCGCAGAGCTGATCCGCCAATACCTCCGCCGCCAGTGGCGCGGCGGAGAGTCCCCGGGACCCCAGGCTCGTCAGCACGGCAAGCCCCGGTAAAACCGGGCAAGGCGCGTTGATGGGGCGCTTCCGATCGTGGCGCAGCGCATCATATTGCGTGTTGAAGGCCGGGAGATCCGGCACCACGCCCGCCACCGGAAGGTAATCATTACTATTGCATCGATGGGCAACATGCCCCCGCCATCCGGCTTCCGGGGGATTGAGCTTGAGATCGGGCAGGGCGGTAAGCATCATGTCGACATTATGCGCGTGCTCAGCGGCACGTTCATCGGTACCCGGGTCGCCCGGGACGAAACTGGCGCCCATGCAGTGCTGCCACGATCGAGCGGGTGGCAGGTAGCCGCTGTCGCAGAGCGCAACCTGAAGACCGCTCAGCTGATCGAGGGCAGGTAGGTGCGTGGTCTGGCCTCTGATAGACGTCAGGGGCAGCCAGTCGAGTCCTGTTTGCGTCGTGACGCTGTGAGCGGTGGCGAGGACTGCAAGGGAGGCCTCCGCTATTGGGTTGCCACTGGGGTCCAATGCCTGCCACTGACCCTCTGATGGTGTGAGTTGCACTGCACCGCATCCTTCTATGAGCGTAATGGCCGGGTGTGCGAGTAGCGCCTGGCAAACGGCTCGCGGGTTGAGCCAGCCGCCTCGCAGATAGTGGATGCCGCCGCACCGTGGCTGGGCGCCAATGAGCGCCGCAATCTCCCGCTGGCTCAGTACTCGGGCGAAATCGGGAGCCAGAGGGAGGACCTTGCTCAGGTGATTGAGGGTATCCTCGTCGTCGTCAAGCTGGATGTACCCGCCCCAGCCATAGTCGACGCCGGGCTCCATTGCCCCCAATCCCGCTAATGCCTCGTAATGATCCGCGGCGTAGGCGAAGGCCGAAACTGAAAAATCCGTCAGCGGATTGTGCTGATGTGATAGGCGCGTGTAGGTCACACCTTGCAGGTTGCTGGAGCCGCCGGAGGCGGGGGTATCTGCCTCCAACACGGTCACGGCAATGCCCCGGGTCGCGAGGGCGTGCGCGGCATGAGCACCGGCGAGCCCTGCGCCAATCACCATTGCGTGGGCAGGTTTTCGGGGTGTGGGATTGAGGTCCCAGGGCGTGAGGGGTGGTGAGGTGTGGGGAGGGCTGCCAATGAAACCGCAGAGGGCGTCGCGCTTGCTACCAAAGCCCGCCCGTTTGCTCACCGAGAGGCCCGCAGCCTCAAGACCGCGTCTGACATCTCCTGCTGCCGTAAAGGTGGAGAATGTGGCGCCCGGCAGGCTCAATGCCGCCATGGCGTTGTAGACGTTTTGCTGCCACGGTCCGGCCTCCCGGGCGGGTGCAAAGCCATCCAGATACCAGGCATCGACCCACCGTCTGCCATGACTCGCCAGATCCTCGAGCACGCAAGCTGCGTCACCCCACCACAAGTCGAGTGTTACCCCCCACTGGGCGAAGTGCCGCCTGTGGCAACCCGGTATTGGGTCCGGCCAGCGGCTTTGCAGCGCAGAGGCGACGGGCAGCAGCGCTGGCCAGCGCGCCAGTGCTCGGTCTACATCGAGTTGTTGCAGTGGCGCGTGCTCGACACCGATATAGTGAAGTGTGCCGCCCTGGGGTCGGTCTTTCAGCCAGCGGGCAATGGTGAGGCAGGCATTCAGCCCGGTGCCAAAGCCTACCTCAGCGATCACAAACGAACGCTCGATTCCCGAGGAGGACCAACGGGCAGGCAGGTCGTTTCCCTCGATAAAGACGTAGTCGCTCTCGGCCAGGCCGTCTTCGGTCGAGAAGTAGATGTCGCCGCTGTCCTGAGCGACAGGCACGTCATCGCGCCAATCGAGGGCGGGGGATGAGAGCGGTGTCCAGGGGGTTTGAGTCGGATTCAGCATGGGTGCGAGTCAATCTGGCCCGGGCAAGGGGAGTGAAGGGAGCTGGCGGAGTTTAGCAGAGCTGCCTTACCCGGCTGTGATGCGTCTCTGATTAGGCGCGGGTAGCCTCGCGGGGTACACTCGCGCCGTGTAAAAGGAGGACCCATGGCTGCAAACGAACGCACTCTCACCGAGGAACAATTGGCCACCATCAGCGGCAACATGCTGCAGAAGACCTTGATCGATGTGTCTCGCACGGTGGGTAAGCGGATTTTTCGGGAGTTGGAGTCCGGTACCCGGATCGCGCTCACCCAGCTGCGCATGGAGGACGAGAGCCTGGTGCGCCTCGACCTGAGTCTTGATCACAGTGAGTTTCGCGGCGCCCTTAACTTCTCCCTGTTCCGGGATTCGGTGCTGGCTTTGTTGTCGGGTCTGGGTAACACATTGCGCGACGAGAATGCGTCGCTGCCGGTGATGCGCATGCTGGACGAATCGGGGCAAGCAACGGGCGATCGCAGACTGTTTAGCGTGCCCGGTGTGATAGCGGTCGATGGTGTACCGAACATGCTGGTGATGGGGGCGACGCCGTCGCCTTCCGAGCCCGCGGTGCTGATTGAGCTCATGTACATCAATCCCGAGCAATTCGCTCAGTCGGATGCCAGCGAGGCCTCCTCGACCAGTTGAAGAGTGGGTGGCGGCACCACGGTCACGGTCTCCTTTGCCGTCGCAGCGGCGACCTGTGCTTCGCCCTTGGCAACGGCTTTTCCTTCCTGATTCGTGACCTCGCATTCAAGGGTTACCCAGGGCCTTTTGGCGTGCTTGGCCGTCACGGTGAGCGTCACGGTCAGGGTGTCGCCCAGTAGCACCGGCGCCCGAAACTGCACACTCTGACTGAGGTAGACCGAGCCCGGCCCTGGCAGCTGCATCGCAATGGTGGCACTGATCAGCGCGCCGGTGAGCATGCCGTGGGCAATGCACTCGCCGAAGGCCGTCGTGGCGGCATACTCTGGATCGAGATGCAGGGGGTTGTGGTCCCCCGAAATCGCGGCGAAGGCCTGTACCTGCTGATCGGTAATGAGCCGCGAATAGGAGGTGGTGTCACCGATTTCGATCTCGTCGAAGGTCAGGTTAGTGATTTGCATTCGCTACACTCCAGTCGATGTCAGGCGTTACGGTAAAAGGTCATGCAAAAGCGCCGAGAGGTTGACCCTGCAACCCACGATCCACATCATACCCAAACCACCTGTATTACCCGAGATACCCCATGACGGAAACCGTCCAGAGCGCGATCGCTGCGCAGCTTGATGCGCTGGGAATACCCAGTCATATCGATACCGAAAGCTACCCCTCGATTGTCGCGCTCTTCGAGGAAGCGCTGGCGACGTATCGTGACCAGGCGGCCTGTAGCAGTGTCGGTCACACCCTGAGCTATGCCGATCTCGACCGCTTGTCTGCGCACTTCGCCGGCTGGCTACAACATGGCGCAGGCCTTGCGCGGGGCGACCGGGTCGCGATTCAGATGCCCAATCTGATCCAGTATCTGGTGGTCTGTCTGGGTGCTCTGCGCGCGGGGATGGTGGTGGTGAATACCAACCCGCTCTACACCGAGCGGGAGCTGGAGCACCAGCTCAACGATGCCGGTGTCAAGGTGATGGTCGTTCAGGCTAATGTGGCTCAAACCGCCGCCTCGGTGTTGCCGCGCACGAGTGTGGCGACGGTGGTGGTCACTGAGATCGCTGATTTACACCCCCAGCCCAAGCGCACGCTAATCAACTTTCTGGTCAAGTACGTCAAGAAAATGGTGCCGGCGTTTTCGATTCCCGGCGCCCTCAAATTAAATAACGTACTCAGCGAGGGCGCCAAAACGCCGTATCGAGCCGTCATTCTGAATCAAGATGACCTCGCGATGTTGCAGTACACCGGTGGCACCACCGGTGTGGCCAAAGGCGCAATGCTCACCCACGGCAATCTGATCGCCAACGTGTTGCAGAGCGACGCCTTCTTCGAGACTCACGACATTACCGGCAAGGGCAGCACGATTCTGCAGCCGCTGCCGGTCTATCACATCTATGCCTTCACGGCGTCCATGTATGCCGTGCGTATTGGCGCCCACACAGCCTTCGTGCCCAATCCCCGCGATCTGCCCTCGGTGGTCAAAGCCTTCGACGAGCACCGGCCCGCGTTGTTCTGCGGTCTGAATACCCTGTTTGTGGCGCTCTGTAACGATGAGCGGTTTCGGGCGCTCGACTTTTCCGATTTGCAGGTGACCTTGTCAGGTGGCATGGCGCTCACCCACGATGCGGCGAATCGCTGGACGGAGGTGACAGGGTGTCGGGTATCCGAGGGCTACGGTCTGACCGAGACCTCGCCCACCGTGTCGGCGAATCCCGGCAATGGCGTGCAGATTGGCACCATCGGTGTGCCGGTACCCGGCACCGAGATACAGATACGCGATGAATCGGGTGCTGCTATGGGGCTTGATGCGCCCGGTGAGCTTTGCGTGCGCGGCCCGCAGGTGATGGCGGGCTACTGGCAGCGCCCTGAGGCGACGACGGAGGTGATTGATAGCGAGGGCTGGTTCGCGACGGGCGATATCGCGCTGGTCCAGCCCGACGGCTACATGCGAATTGTCGACCGTAAGAAAGACATGATCGTGGTGTCAGGCTTTAACGTGTACCCCAATGAGTTGGAGGACGTCTTGGTGGCGCACCCGGACGTCGTTGAGTGCGCGGCGATCGGTGTGCAGAGCGAGGGCACCGGCGAGGCGATTCGAATGTTTGTGGTGCGCAGCAATCCCGATCTCTTGGAGGATGATGTCTGCAACTTTATGCGCGACGGCCTCACCGGTTATAAGGTACCCAAGTCGGTGGTGTTCAAGGATGAGCTCCCCAAGACAGCGGTGGGCAAAATTCTGCGCCGCGAGTTGCGCGACGTCGACTGACCGCGGCCCCTGGCAATGAGCACCCCCGAGCCGGCACCCGAGCGCGCGGTACCGGCACAGATCGAATTCCCCGAGGCGTTGCCGGTCAGCGGGCGTCGGGGCGATATCGAAGCGGCGATTCGCGATCATCAGGTGGTGATTCTGGCCGGTGAGACCGGCTCGGGTAAAACCACCCAGCTACCGAAGATCTGCCTGTCTCTGGGCCGCGGGCGGCAGCTGCGGATAGGTCATACCCAACCGCGGCGCATAGCCGCCCGCACCGTGGCCCAGCGGATCGCTGATGAGCTCAAGACAACCCTCGGGGATTTGGTCGGTTATCAGATTCGGTTTAACGATACCGTGTCAGATGCGAGTGCGATCAAGCTCATGACTGACGGTATTCTGCTGGCTGAGCTGACCCATGACCGCGACCTCAGTGCCTACGACACGCTGATCATTGATGAGGCCCACGAGCGAAGCCTCAATATCGATTTTCTGTTGGGGTATTTGAAGCAGTTGCTACCGCGACGTCCGGATCTCAAAGTCATCGTGACGTCAGCGACCATCGATGTGGCGCGCTTCTCCGAGCATTTTAATGACGCACCGGTGATCGAAGTCAGCGGCCGGACCTATCCGGTAGATGTTCAGTATGTGGTTGATACTGAAGATCGGGACGAGGGCATGCGCCAACAAATCGCCGACCTGCTTGCTGAGATTGAGCAGGGCAGATTCGGCCCCCGCGGCGACGCGCTGGTGTTCTTGCCCGGTGAGCGAGATATTCGCGAGCTCGCCAAGGCGCTCAGAGATAACGACCGGCTGCGCGTGCTGCCGCTGTATGCGCGCCTGAGTCAGGCCGAGCAGAATCGCGTATTCCAGAGCGGTGGCTCAGGAATGCGGGTGGTGCTCGCGACCAATGTCGCGGAGACCTCGCTGACGGTGCCCGGGATTCGCTACGTGATCGATCCGGGTGAGGCGCGCATCAGCCGCTACAGCGTGCGTAGCCGCCTGCAAAGACTGCCGATTGAGCCCATCTCTCAAGCGAGCGCCAATCAGCGCAAGGGCCGTTGCGGTCGTCTGTCTGACGGCGTCTGCTTTAGGCTCTACAGCGAGCAGGATTTTCTGGGTCGCCCGGAATTCACCGACCCGGAGATCCGCCGTACCAATCTCGCGGCCGTCGTGCTGCGCATGCTCGAGTTGGGTTTGGGGGACGTGGATCGCTTTCCCTTTATCGATCCCCCTGACCCGAAGGTTGTGCGCGACGGGTACCGACTGCTTGAAGAGCTGGGCGCGGTATCGGCACGGGGCAAACTCACAGCACTGGGGCAACGCATGGCTCGCTTGCCGGTCGATCCGCGTCTAGGGCGCATGCTGTTGGAGGCCAAAGAGCTGGGTTGTCTGGCCGAGGTGCTGGTGATTGTCTCGGCTATGTCGATTCAGGATCCCCGCGAGCGACCCACCGACAAACAGGCCCAGGCTGATCATGCCCACGCGCGCTTTCAGCATCCGCGCTCGGATTTTCTGGCGTGGCTCGCGCTGTGGCGCTACTACGAGGCGCAGCGGCAGGCGCTGAGTCAGAACCAGCTGCGTAAGCTCTGCCAGCGCGAGTACCTTGCCGTTATGCGTATGCGCGAGTGGCGCGAGATACACAGTCAGTTGGTCATGGCCTGCAGGCAACTCGGTTTTCGCGTGCCGCCCCAGCTCCCGGAGGAGGAGGCCTACGAGGCGGTGCATCAGGCGCTTCTCACCGGGCTCTTGGGTAATGTCGCGCAGCGCGATGAGGGCAAACAGTTCAACGCCACCCGTAACCGCAAGATCGTGGTGTTCCCGGGCTCGGGGCAGTACAAAAAGCCGCCACCCTGGCTGGTAGCAGGCGAGATCGTCGAGACCACGCAGGTGTATGCGCGTCAGTGCGGCGCCATTGACCCCAACTGGCTGTTGCGTGTGAACCCCCGTGTGCTCAAGCGACATCACTATGAGCCCGCCTGGCAACGGCGGAGCGGTCGTGTCATGGCCAAGGAGCGGGTCACGCTGTATGGCCTGACGATCAACGATGGGCGGCGGGTGCACTTTGGCGAAATTGACGCCAAGGCTGCCAGAGAGATTTTTATCCGCGACGCGCTGGTCACCGGCAACGTGATGAAGCCCCCCAGATTTTTGAGAGAAAACCTCGCATTGATACGCTCGGTTGAGGAGCTTGAGTCGCGCACGCGGCGGCGGGACCTGCTCATCGAGGAGGAAGCGCTGGTGCAGTTTTACGATGAGCGGCTTGGGCCTCAATGCGTGGGCGTCACGTCGCTGATCAAGTGGTTGAAGGCAGACCGCACCCGCGATGAGATGCTGTTGCTAAACCGCGAGCAAATTCTGGTAAGGGACCCGGGTGCCGAGGTGGAGGCCCAGTTTCCGCCCACGCTTCATTGGCAGGGGGTGGATTACCAGCTCCGCTACCAGTTTGAGCCCGGGCGGCAGAATGACGGGGTGTCGATCACGATTCCGCTGCCGCTCTTGAATCGTGCGCCTCGATACCTCTTTGAGTGGTTGGTACCCGGTTTGTTGCGCGACAAATGCATTGCGCTGATCAAAGGATTGCCCAAAGCGCTCCGCAAGCAGCTCGTGCCCGCCCCTGATGTGGTCGACGCCGCACTGGCTGAGCTCACCGCAGAGGACAGCGATCTCTGCAGCGCTCTGAGCGGCGTTCTCAAGCGCCAGCGCGGGGTGCAGGTGAGTCCAGCGGAGTGGCAGCCCCAGCAGCTCGAGGACTTTTACCGGATGAACATCCGCGTAGTGGATGCCAGCGGCAAGCTTTTGGCTCAGGGACGCGATATGGCGGCGCTGGTATCCGAGTTCCGTTCGGGTGAGCCGGCAGCGACGAGGCCGCAGGCCAACTCGCCGGAGCGGGGCAACGTCGAACGCTGGGATTTTGGCGACCTGCCTGCCGTATGGAAATCAAAAGCAGCGGGCCTCGAGGTGGTGGCGCATCCCGCGCTGGTGGCAGAGCCCGAGGGTGTTGCCATTCGGCTGCTAGACTATCCGGGTGAGGCGACGCTTGTGCACGAGGATGGTTTGGTCGCCTTGGCCACGAGGCAGGCCAGTCAGGTGGTGAAGTCGCTCAGAAAGTCGCTGCTGACGGGTAACGAGCTGGTGCTGGCCTTCGCGGCGGCAGAGATCGACCGAAAAACGCTGGTGGAGGATGTGATCGCCGCGGTGGCGCATCAGTCTCTCATGGGGGGGGAATTGCCGCGGTCCGATGCCGCCTACAAGCGCTGGATCGATACGCTCCGTAGTCAATGGCACGCCGAGGCAATGGCGATAGGCGAGCAGTTGGCGATGGCACTTAAGGCGTGGAGTGTGGGCCGCACCACAGGTGCCAAGCTTGGCAGTGACTATCGAACGAGTCAGGGCGATTGCTGGCAAAACATGCGGACATTGCTGGCGAGTCAGACACTCCGCTACGCCGGGCGTGACTGGCTGCGGGAGTACCCGCGCTATGCCAAGGCGGCAGAACACCGGATCAGTCGATTGAACGGGCAATACCTGAAAGATCAAAAAGCGCTCGAGATGTTGACACCCTGGTACCAAAAGCTGGAGGAGTGCGAGCGGGGTTACCCCGGGTTAGTCCGGCT
>PAGS01000013.1 GCA_002705465.1 Halieaceae bacterium | reverse complement strand
TGAGCTCGTTACGTCGTTGCTTGGCGGTGTCCTGATCGATGATGCCGGCATTGAGGTCTGCATCAATCGCCATCTGCTTGCCCGGCATAGCATCCAGGGTGAAGCGCGCGATGACCTCGGATACCCTGCCCGCACCTTTAGTCACCACGATGAAGTTGATGATCATGAGGATCAGGAAAATGATGAAACCAACAACGTAGTTGCCTGCAATCACAAACTCGCCGAAAGATTCAATGACCTTACCCGCCGCGTCAGTGCCAGTGTGTCCTTCGACGAGCACGACCCGGGTTGAGGCCACGTTTAGCCCCAACCGCAGCAGTGTGGCGATCAGCAGGACAGACGGAAAGGATGAAAATTCGAGTGGCTTTCGCGTATTGAGGGTTATCATCACCATCAACAGTCCCAACATGATGTTGAAGGTGAACAGCACGTCGAGCACAAAAGCGGGTAATGGCACCACCAATAGCGCCAGAATGAGCAGCACCAGTGTCGGCGCACCGACACTTTTCGCGCTGAACCACGAAAAACGGTCGGAAACCTGTCGGAAATTTGACAGAATGGCTTCCAAAGTCCGCTACCTCCCCTTGATTAAGGCCAATTTGGCCGCTGGTGAGTACAGTAGACGCAAGTTCCGTACCAAGTTTGATCAGATGGATGGGTTCTCGCCTTGAACATCGATCGTCCGCCCAGTGCTGTCCGGCCTATCTGCCCCGTCTGACGCGGGTAAAGCACGGCTCGAATTGGCCGATAATTCATTAGAGAGGGTGACCGAATACAGCGCAGCCAGCAGCTGGTTGCAGCCGGTGTGTCACAGTCAAGAGAAGAGCGGCGGCAGCCGGGAGGAATGTAATGCGCAAAAAAGTAGTCTTTGGATGGTCGACACTTCTAGTTTTCGCATTACTAAACGGTTGCGAGACGCTGGGTTACTCTTCTGAGCCAGACGCGTCATTTGTCGAGCCGATGGTCGAGCGACGAGATACGCTGACGGCTACCGGGTATGCGGTGATTGACGTGCAACCCAGCGACATCCCAGCCCAGCGGAGATTGCTGGCGATCCGTGCCGCCAAACTCGATGCCTACAGAGGCTTGACGGAGCAGGTGTACGGTCAGTACCTCGACTCCACAACAACCGTAGCTGACATGGTCGTGCGCAGCGACAGTTTTCGCGCCCGCGTTGAGGGCGTTGTGTACGGTGCCAATTTGGTACAAATTGAGCCCCGGGGCAGTGATACTTATGAAGTCACCATGTCGCTTGATAAGAGCATCGTCAACGATCTGAGAGTGTTGTACCTCGAACGCGCCGTGATGGCATCGAGGTCCTGATAGAGCGGAGCATTTCGCGTGGAGAGTGGAAAGTTTTTAGCGATCTGTCTAATCGGTTGCTGTGTCCTGAAGACACCCGCCGGTTGGTCACAAGATGGCTCCGGGGCATTGCGTAATGACGCAGAGGCCTCAGCGTATCTTTCTGCCTTCAAGCAGCGCGCTCTGGACGCGGCATTTGAATCAGGGGCGCGTGTAAAAGGGGTCGCCTACATCGATGACCAGGGCCGATTGCATGAACGCGCCATGTTCTCCAGCGAGGCGGATGTCCGTGGTGTGCAGGTGGAGAGCTATCTGGATGCCATGGGCGGTGAGCAGTCTCTGGGGGCCGTACAGGTGTCAGACGCGGCGCGTTGCCAACTGTGGACAGAGCAGGGCCCCAATTCTGGCGTAGTGGCGATCCGCTTGGCGTCTCCCCCGATGAGACAGGCCTCCGAGAGCACGTTACAGCAACAGCAGGAGGCGCTACTGGTGGCGGCCTTGCAGCGAAGCCTCAGCGCTGAAGGCTTCCGCGTACCGGCGCCGGTGGGCCCAAAGCCTGACAGCTATCAGAACACAACCTATGCGAGGGCGCTGGTCGGTGACTGGTCTGATGGCCCCGCCCCGGATTTTGCCGTGTCGGTGTCGGTGCGGATGTTGGTAGATGACCGCGAAGAGAATGACTTCTACATCAACCATCCCGGTCTGTCTTCGCTGGTCTATGTCATCTCCTCAACGTCAAAGCCCGTTAAGTTCGCGATGACGCTCTCATTCGCGCAGCCCGCCGCGAGAAGCCCGATGGGTGATTTTCGTGCCCTGGTGAAGACGGGCGCCTACCGTGCCTTTCAGTCAGGTGATTGGGTGATGGAGCAAGACGAGGAAGATCTCGCAGATTGGGTGTCAGATGTCACCACAGAATTTACCGATGCCACGGAATGTTTGCCTCGCGTATTCACGGTAAGCCGGGATGGGCCAGCGCGTTTCAGTGTTGATGCCGGGCGAATGCGTGGCGTGACAGAGGGCACTTGGTTGCTGGTGGGTGATCGCGAACTGATGGTGAATAACGTTGTGAGCGATCTCACGCTGGATACCCTGCTGATGTTGAAGGTGGTTCGAGCAGACGACCATCGGGCACAAGCTGAGCCTTTGCCTGCCGGGGAGGGCGCGCTCGTGTCGCAGGGAGAATTGTTGGGCACTTTGCCTTGAAGAGGAAATCAAACATGAAACTGATTGTCCGCACGTGGTTAACCGCTTGCGTCGCTCTGGTAAGCGTGACGGCCGCGCAGATGGCGTTGGCTCAGTCCGTTATTTCAGATAACGATGTCGCTCGTCTGAGGGCATTTATTGGCGAGAACGACTTTGATGCCAAAACACCGTCTGGCGCAGGTACTTCCGGGCCCTCTTCATCCGGCGGCTCGGTTGTCAACGGTGTCTATAAAGTTCGGCCGGGGGACACACTCAGCGAAATCATGGCCGTGCATTTGGGCGACACAGGCGTTAACCATGACGTCATGCAAAAAGTGATTGTTAAGAACAACGAGGCGGCGTTTCGGCGGGGCAATCCCCACTGGATGATGGCCGGTGCCAATTTACGGATGCCCACGGTGACAGATGTCATGGACTATGTCGTGCCTGGCAAACAGGACGGTCAACAGCATCGTTCCAGCGCCGAGGATTGGATCCGCTTCCCATAGTGAGCACCCACTAACCACGGAGTCACCGCGCGATGCTGGGGCCCGAGCTCCTTAATATGACGGTACGCCCGACCCCGATTTTTTTGGAGGGCACGGCAAGCCTGCGCATCGACCAGCCGGGGCCACGGGAGCTGGGTCTTGCCAACTTTCAGGTCGTTAAGGGACTGGTGTCGATTGACCGGGGCCAGCTGTACATCAACCTCGCCGGTGTAGCCCAGCCGCTACTGGCCCCCGATTTTTTAAAACGTTACGCGGGCCAAAGCCTCTTCTTCAGGGTGCAGCTGACCCCTGATGGCGCGACGATTTTGCGCCCGGTGCCCGCCCCTGCTGCCACGCCGCCTGCGCCAACCAACGCTGCCGCCCCCACGCCGGTGACGACGCAATTGGCTGGTACGCCGGCTTCCGTGCTCCAGCAATTGATGAGTCCCGAGTCGATGCGGGCGATGCCCGCCCCCGTTGCCGCAGCACTCGCGGGTTTGGGGCTGATACTGAGCCCCGCAATGTCGATTGAGGCGCAGATCGCCCGCGCACGGGAGCTTTTGGGTCGGGGCGGTGTGCTGCAATTGCCGTCTGTGAGCGAGGCCGGTGCTCGTGATGTGGCACTGCCTTCGCTACTCATGCGCTTGTTGGGCTTTGGCACAGACCAGACCACCAAGGAGCGTGCTAGAGGGCTGTTGACCGAGATTGATAACCGCCAGGATCGCGCGGTGACGTCGTTGCGCTCCGATGTCATTAATGCCGATATTCTGACCTGGCTGAACGGCGCACCGGTAGAGCTTAACCTGCAGCGCGGGCCCAGGGGCAATCCACCGGGCAACCCACTGTGGGTCATTAATTTCTATACCCAGTTTGCAGAGAACTCTGATGTATGGCTCCGAATAGAGCACGCACCTGCCAGTAGGGTACGCCTGGATGCCTGGTTAACGGACTCCGCCGTGTTTGCGCGTGCGCGCGATTCACGGGCGGAGTTGTTCGCAGAGGTGGCGGACTTTGGTCTGCAGCTCGAGCACTTTGCCGTTTTCAATCAGGCGCGTGATACCTTCAAGGACCCTCTCAGTGCACCCACTGCTACTCGATTGGGCGACCGGTTGGATTCTTCGGTATGAAAGAGCTCGACGAGATCAAGGCCATCGCGCTAGAGTACGGAAAGCGGGAGGCGCCCAGCATTCTTGCGAAGGGCGAGGGCGAAGAGGCGATGTCGATCATTGACGCCGCCTTCGACCTCGGGCTTCCCGTTATCGAAGATGAGGCCCTGCAGCGTCTTCTTAGCGGCGTGGATATCGGTGAAGAAATCCCCGAGTCTCTCTATCGCGCTGTGGCAGTGGTTCTGGCTTGGGTTTTTTGGCTCCGGGGTGACGAGCCCGGGCCGGGCTCGTCAAACGAGCAGAGATAGCGTCGGCTAGACGTCAGTCTGCCTGCCTCGGCTGTAACCGCGTTTAATGCGACCGAGCTTATCGTAGGTTTCACCCGTGTCGGCCGATCGGCTCGACCTCAAGACCTCCAGCGCGGAGCGCGTTGCCTCAATTTTGCGGTCGATCAAAATGGCGTTTTTCAGGTGGGCATCGCGGCAGGTCGCGAGGATGTCTTTTATCTCCTCTACCAATGCTGCCGTGGTCTCAGTGTCAGGGCCTTTTTCAAGTGGGACTTCGCCGGAGAGAGCAGGCACCAGTGCCGATAATGACTCTAGGACCTCGGCCTTTCGGCTCTGCAGTGCCTCAAAGCTGTCCAAGTCACCCGCCGTCAGGAGTGCCAGCTCTTGCTCCAGCAAAGCAACCAGAGCGCTGGCTTTGTGCAAACCATCACGGAGCACATTCTCGTCAGGAGTCTGCTGAGTTGAAGTCATCTGTAGGGGAAGACGCGGGCGGCTTCAGGAACTGATCATTCGCTCCAGGTCGAGCATGTTCTCAGCGATGCGCTTGGCATCGAGCGGGTAATTGCCTTCCATGATGGCAAGCCGCAGCGCCTCGACTTTCGCCGCATCGAATTTGGCATCCTCAATGGCGCGCACGACAGATTCGCTGAGTTCGACTTGATCGCGCTGTGCGTCAGCCGCAGGCACCGCCTCGGCGCTCTGCGACTCCGGTGCGGAGGTGGAGGTTTTGTCTGCGCGCAGGTCTCTCTTACCGGTTGTTTCCGGGACCGTGCTGCGCATAGTTTCAGTGATGCTCGGCATCGCTCAACCTCCTATTAACCCTGCCAACCGACCGTTCAGCTGACAGAATTATCCTTCTCCAACCAAACTATCGGCATCTAGAACCGAAACTTTAGCACTGGATTCACAAAATTTCTACTTGGCCAATTCCCGTTACGCGGGCTTTGAGAGGCCTTCCCGATTCAACATTGACGACGTCAATCGATTCTCCGATGGTGGCGTCACGACTGATGCGGACCAAGTTGGTGACCGTCAGTGCACCCCGAACGATCGAAACCTGAATTTGTTCGTTTTTACGCACAGCTGGCGCCATTTTAATCGCAGATCGCCGCAATTTGTCCCCGGGCATAATGTCGCGTAGCGCCTCCAACATGGCGAAATCTGCCCCGGAATGAATGAGATCCGTCGGTGCTCTGCCTTCAATTATCTCCCATGAGAATGTTTCTCTGTCTAGCCTATTCCCCCTAGGAATAATTTTCGTTGCCACCCAGGCGCCCACCGCTTCGGTTGAATCGGCTGGATAGCCTGAGACCGGCGTCGCCATGAAGTGGCTCTCTAATAAAACGTCTCCGGCCTGAACTGGCTCGCGTAGGGTGAGATCTAGTACGTCCTCCAAAACGACGATGCGATTTGAAATGGCGTCGTCGGGTGCGACCGCATGGCGGGTGACGTGGCTGCGCTTAAGCGACTCACCCTTATTCAGAGGCAGGTTGTAGCGAAAGGCAGTTACGCCCTCTCTCAGCCGGATCTGAATAAATCCCCGCCATTTAGGGCTCAAGCAATCAAGCTGCGCGGTGGCACGGTCGCTGAATGGAAAGTTCACGTCAAAAGGCTGGCTACAATCTGGGAGCACCAGGCGCTTGTCGGCGAGTCTGACCTCAACGTTGGCAGGGTCGGTATAAAAAGCCTCTGCAGCGGCTTCCTGTATCTGCCGGGTGGCATCTTCCTTAAGGGCCGCCTGATCTGTCTCGGCGTATCCGCAAGGTGCGACGATCAAGCTGCAGAGCGCCACATATTTTAACCACCCGGGACCTCGGCCCCGCCAAAACCGCTTGATCACCGGGCCAGGTCCAGTGTTACTCGTCTCTGCGTCGCAACTCCAGTTCATCCGGCGAGTATGACCAATAAGCTCAGGCTCAACCACCGGCATGCTTTTGCCGCTTTTCAGCAGAGACCCTTCTGTCACAAGGCTAAAATTACACAAAAATCAATAAAAACAGCCACATGAGTTTTTTGGCACAGATTCTGCAGTTAAGAGAGTGAAATAGTCACAACTCGTGGTAAGCGGACATGTTGGACAGACTTTTTGGTATTCACGCCGAAGCCCTGCAGCTCAAAGCACGCAGGATGGAAGTGCTGTCCACCAACATCGCGAATGCCGATACCCCCGGGTTCAAGGCGAAAGACGTGGATTTTCAGGAGGTGCTCAGCTGGCAGTTGGGTGCGGGCCTCAAAGCCACTCACGCCAAGCACTGGCGGGGCCCCGGTCTCTCTGAGAACGGCGAGGTATTCACGATTCCCTACAACCCGGCGGTTGATGGCAACACCGTGGAAATGGGCCTCGAGCAGGCAAAGTTTGGTGAGGCGGCGGTCGAGTATCAGGCCACGCTGGATTTTCTTCAGGGTCGGGTCACGGCCTACAAGCGCGCGCTGAAGGGAGAGTAAATCATGTCGATGGATCGAGTATTTGGCATTGCAGGTAGCGCGCTGGCGGCCCAACTGGTGAGAATGAATACCACTGCCTCGAACCTTGCCAACGCGTCTAACACGTCCGAAACCGAGCAGGGTGCTTATAAGGCCAAGCGCGTGGTGTTCAGAACCTTATTGCAGGATCAGACGGTCGGTGAGCAAACTCGCTACGCGGGCTCGATTCACATTGGCAATGTCACTGATGATCCCACGCCCTCCCCGCGCTCATACGACCCGGGCAATCCGTCAGCTGACGCTAACGGATACGTTTATCAGAGCAACGTGAACGAAGTATCGGAGATGGTCGAGATGACCGCTGCGGCTCGTTCTTACCGCAATAATATTGAAGTCGTGAACACAGCGAAGCAGATGATGATGCGAACGCTGGAAGTCATGAAGTCATAATTAGCGACCAGGAGATATATTCGTGTCAGCCATTGACTCCATTCTGACTACCGAGCAGTACCAGACCCAGCAGGCCAACGCCATGTACAAAGATGGCAATGACGACGACATGCTCGGGCGCGATGCGTTTTTGCAGTTGTTTACCGCGCAGTTGAAGAATCAGAACCCCCTAGACCCCATGGAAAACGAGGCGTTTGTCGCGCAGTTAGCGCAGTTCTCGTCTGTCGAGGGCATCAAGGGCATGCAGTCTTCGCTCGAGACGCTGGTCGGTAACTTGCGTGAGCAATCGTTGCTTTCAGGCTCTACCTTGGTCGGCAAGCGCGTTGCCGTAGCGGGCGGTTTTGGTCAGGGTGGTGGTACCCGCCCGACTGAGACCCTTGTCAGCCTGCAGGAAGGCGCCGACATGCTGACCATGAGCGTTTATGACAAAGAGGGCGAGTTGGTGTTCAGGCAGAACGTCGGCGAGCTCGAGCCGGGTGAGCACCGTTTTGCCTGGTCAGGACAGGATTCCGATGGCAATCAGATGCCGGTCGACACCTATCAGATTACGGCAAGCGCCATCAGCGATGGCCGCATGCAAATAGCCCCCGTGTCAGTACTTGAGACCGTCAGCAGCGTTTCCTGGAACCCCGCCGGTCAGCAACTGGATCTTCAGTTGATGGGCGGTGACACGGTGTCTCTGGCCGAAATTCAAACTATCGCAGAATAATCTAGCAGGAGCTGAAACATGTCGTTTTACACTTCTCTCACCGGACTGAACGCAGCAACAACCGAGCTTGCGGTCACGTCCAACAACATCGCTAACTCGGCTACGGCGGGTTTCAAGCGCTCCACGGCCTCCTTCGGTGACATCTTCGCCACCTCACCTCTGCAGCGTGCTGCGGCGGTTGTGGGTCAGGGTGTTGCCTTGAAGGAAGTGGCGCAGGAATTCAGTCAGGGGTTCGTACAGTTCTCGGCGAACTCGCTGGATCTGGCGATCACCGGTGACGGCTTCTTCCCTCTGCAGTCATCGGATGGTAGCCGGACCTTCACGCGAAATGGTCAGTTCATGCTGAATGAACAGAACCAAATGGTGAACTCTGCAGGACAGGCGCTGCTCTCATTGCCGGTCGATTCGACCAACAAGGCAGATTTTAGTCAACCGCCGTCGGCGTTGGCAATTCCTCGTCAGACAGTGTCTGAATTTCGGGCTACGACCGAGGTGGAGTTAGGTCTGAACTTGCCATCCAATGTCGAGCCCATTACCGATGCTTTTAATCCCAACAAGCCCGAGACCTATCACAGAACAACTTCTTTAACGGTCTTTGGCGCTTCCGGTTCTCAGCACCTCGCCACGGTTTATTACGTCAAGACGCAGGCGGCAACTTCTGAGAATCCGCTGAACAAGTGGCAGACCTATGTCTATGTCGACGGGGAACAGGTTGACCCCGCGTTGATTCAGGCTTCCGATAGTGGAGGCGACGTGTTTTTCGTGAACAAGTACGGAGAGATCAAAACAAAAACCGAGCTGGAGACCCTTCAGAAGACGGCGGCAAACAGCTCCGAGTATCTGGTGACCCAGGGTACGGTATATCGAAAGTTTT
>PAGS01000073.1 GCA_002705465.1 Halieaceae bacterium | reverse complement strand
GTTTGGGACATCTGGAAGGTTTCCATCACCACACCCTGCCCCGCGAAGGCCGCATCACCATGAATGACGATGGGCACAACTGAGTCCCCCGAGGCGTCCTCCCGGCGATCCTGTCTTGCCCGCACAGATCCTTCTACCACGGGCGACACGATTTCAAGGTGGGACGGATTGAAAGCGAGAGAGAGGTGGACCTCCCCACCCGGCGTCATCATGTTTGACGAGAACCCCTGATGGTATTTGACGTCACCGGAGCCCGAGTAAGTTGCTTTGCCCTCGAACTCATCGAAAAGATGGACCGGATTCTTGCCAAGGATATTGACAAGCATATTGAGGCGCCCACGGTGAGCCATTCCGATACAGATTTCTTTTGCTCCGTAACCACCGATCCGCTGGATTGCCTCAGCCATCATTGGCACCAGACTCTCTCCTCCCTCAAGTCCGAATCGCTTCGTGCCAGGATATTTTGAACCTAGGGAGCGCTCTAGGCCCTCCGCACCGTTCAACTGACGGAGAATATTCAGTCGCTGCTGGGTGGCGAATTCCGGCGCGCTCCTGACCGCCTCCATACGACTCATAATCCAGTGCCGCTCTTCCGTATCGACGATATGCATAAACTCAGCGCCAACCTGAGCGCAGTAGGTGTTCTCGAGGTCGGAGCGGATCTGGGCGAGCGTCGCCTCGGCACGCCCAAAGTAAACGGTCCCAACCTGAAACGTGGTGTCGAGATCAGCCTCACTTAACTCATGAAAAGGCAGCGTAAGATCTGGCACGTCGGGGCGCTCGTTAAGCGCCAACGGATCGAGTTTTGCCTGCTGATATCCCCGCTGCCGATAAGCGGATATCAGTTGCACAACGCGCACTTGCTTGCGCTCGTACTCGGTGGCATGCGAGTCGTGTGAGACTGTCGCGTCGGTGCGGACACGCATTTTTGAAATACGGGCAAACCGGTCCCTCAGTACCGAGTGCGGCACATCGTGAACCGAGGTTGTCTCGGTGGCAACGCGAGGCAGTTGATCGAAGTAGTCTCGCCACTCCGGCGGGATGCCATTAGGGTCTTGAAGATACGCCTCATACAGGGCGTCAACATATTCGGCGTTGCCGCCAGCAATGTGCGAGCTGGACCACAACGCCAGCATGCCTGGTAAAGATGTTGCCTGAGTCACCCGCGCCCCCTATCTGTACATCGACTGACCGACTGGGGCGATGCGCCGCGCCAATCTCTATCGGTCGATTACCGGCGGCTAGTCTACGAGAACTTTCATCACAGCGCGCGCCTCAACGGTGCCATGCCACAGATTTAAAGAGGGAATGTTGCGACTTCAAGTAAGATATAACTTTTAGCTATGGGATTCATAACCACGATTTCAAAGATATTTATAAATGGAGGATATGGTTTACTAAAACTGCTCAGGTGGCCCGGTTTAAAAGCATGGTGCGGATATGCCCAATGGCCTTGGTGGGATTCAAGCCCTTTGGGCACACGTTGACGCAGTTCTGAATACCATGGCATCGAAACACGCTGAAGGGATCGTCCAGCTTTGCTAGGCGGTCTTCCGTCGCCGTATCACGGCTATCGGCAAGAAACCGATAAGCCTGGAGCAGTCCCGCGGGCCCGACGAAGCGGTCCGGGTTCCACCAAAAAGAGGGACAACTTGTGGAGCAACAAGCGCATAAGATGCACTCATAAAGCCCGTCTAGCCGCGCACGCTCTTCAGGGGTCTGCAACCGTTCGATCGCAGGGGCAGGAGTAGGGTTCTGCAAATACGGCTGAACCTTCTCGTACTGCGCGTAAAACAAGCTCATATCCACGACCAAGTCCCGGATAACGGGCAGACCCGGCAAGGGCCGAATCACCAGCTTCTCGCCCTTCACTGTCTCTGACAGCGGTGTTATGCAAGCGAGGCCGTTTTTACCATTCATATTGAGCCCGTCTGAACCACAGACCCCTTCCCGGCAACTCCGGCGATACGTCACACTGCCATCGTGCTCAGCTTTGATCAGTTCAAGCACGTCGAGGACCATGAGATCCCGCCCCCTAGTGTCGACAGAAAAATCCTGCATGAACGGCGAGTCGTCCGTCTCGGGGTTATAGCGATAAAGGCTTACTTGTAGCATTTTTCCGGTGCTCCCCAGTACTCAGTAGCTTCTTGCCTTGGGCTGAAAAGTCTCGACGGTATGCGGCGTGAAGTTCACGCCTCGCTTTGATACCTGCTTCCCGTCACTGTGATACAGCGAGTGGCAGAGCCAGTTTTCGTCGTCGCGCTCTGTAAAGTCTTCTCTCGCGTGCGCCCCGCGGCTCTCATCACGCGCTTCCGCAACTATAGCCGTCGCCTCTGCCGTCTCAAACAGGTTCTGCAGTTCCAGGCACTCAATGCGTGAGGTATTAAAAGCACTTGAGCGATCCGCCAACGCGACGTTCTCTACTCGCCCACGGAGCTCAGCCAACTTGGCAATGCCTTCTCGCATGAACTCACCCGTTCGGAAAACGCCAAAATGGTTCTGCATAATCTCCTGCAGCTCATGCCGCAGCGGCGCTACCTGCTCGCCCGTCTCACGCTGGTTCAAGGCGTTTAACCTGCTACCCGCTTCTTCGATATCTGTTTGAGACGCATCGCGCAGTTCGATGCCCTCGCGGAGCGCCTTCTCGATATAGAGCCCCGATGCGCGACCAAAAACCACCAGATCCAGCAAGGAATTTCCTCCCAATCGGTTAGCGCCATGAACAGAGACGCAGGCCACTTCACCACACGCGTAAAGCCCCGGAATAATCACGTCGTTACCGCTGTCGTCGACGGTCAACGCCTGACCATGCACATTCGTCGGGATTCCGCCCATCATGTAATGGCAGGTTGGCACAACCGGAATCGGCTCTTTCACAGGATCAACATGCGCGAAGGTCCTGCTCAGCTCACAGATCCCGGGTAAACGGGATTCAAGTACTTCTTCTCCGAGGTGGTCGAGTTTGAGCTTCACGTGATCGCCATTTGGTCCGCACCCGCGGCCCTCGAGAATTTCGAGCACCATGGAGCGGGCAACCACGTCTCGTCCTGCCAGGTCCTTCGCATTCGGCGCATAGCGCTCCATGAACCGCTCACCATCCTTGTTAATGAGGTAGCCGCCTTCACCGCGACAACCCTCGGTCACCAAGGTGCCCGCGCCGTATATGCCGGTAGGGTGAAACTGCCACATTTCCATGTCCTGAGCCGGCACGCCTGCTCGGAGCGCCATACCCATACCATCACCGGTGTTGATATGTGCATTGGTAGTGGATGCGTAGATCCGTCCGGCCCCGCCCGTTGCAAAGACGGTCGCTTTTGACCTGACGTAAACGGTTTCGCCCGTTTCGATACAGATCGCTATGACCCCGACGACCGCGCCGTCCTGATTTTTCACCAAATCAACTGCGAACCACTCATTGAAGAACACGGTCTCGTTCTTGACATTGTTTTGATACAGCGTATGTAAAAGCGCATGGCCTGTCCGGTCAGCGGCGGCACAAGTGCGAGCCGCCTGCCCACCTTCGCCGTAGCTCTTGCTCTGCCCGCCAAAGGGTCGCTGATAAATCCTGCCCTCCTCGGTTCTCGAAAACGGCAAGCCCATGTGTTCCAGTTCGAATATCGCCTCGGGCCCCACGGAACACATGTATTCGATCGCGTCCTGATCTCCAATGTAATCAGAGCCCTTGACCGTGTCGTACATGTGCCACCGCCAATCATCTTGCGGATCAGCACTCGCAATAGCACAGGTGATTCCGCCCTGTGCTGACACCGTATGGGAACGGGTGGGGAAAACCTTGGAAATCACGGCAGTCTTGTAGCCGGATTGCGCCAGTTGCAGCGCCGCACGCATTCCTGCGCCACCGCCTCCAACAATTACTCCGTCAAACGAAATGGTTCTCATAGTCGATAGTTCCCCAAAAATAACCGCTCGAGACCGCTGGCAAACAGTGCAGCACCCGTTAAGTCAGCTCAGCTCCAGACGATCACAATAATCCAGATCATGTAGCCGACCAGCGACAATGATGCACCCAGCTGGCAGACGAGCCTGATGACATTACCCACCGGCCCCAACATTCTCTCAGTCAGATAATCGGTAAAAACCGACCACAGCCCGATCCATGCGTGAGCAACCAAAGACAAGGCAGCCATAAGGGTAAAAACCTTCATCCACGTCTGGTCGAACAACGCTCGCCATGAAGTGTAGTCAACTGAACCCGTCAACTGGAACGCAATCAGCACAAAATATGCGAGGAGCACGAGCGATGTCACACGCTGGATGAGCCAGTCAGAGAGGCCCGTGCGACTAAAGCTTGTTACCGATGTCACCATAACAACAGCCCCCAGGCGAGTGAGCCAATGGTGGCAAGGGCGAACACGGTGCGAGCCCCTATTACGCCACCTCGCATGGTCTCTCCAACACCGGCATCCATGATGAGATGCTTAATCCCGGCGAGTGCGTGGTAAGTCAGCACCGTTGCGACAGCCCAGATCACCCCTTTCGCCAGTGCAGAACCGAGCAGCGCGGACAGCGCGTTAAATGACTCCTCCGAGGCTAGGCTCCTATCCAGCGCCCAGAGCAAGAGGAAGCTTGCGAAGAACATTAGAACGCCTGTTACCCGATGGGTAATCGAAGCGTAAGCCGTAACGGGCAGTTGAATGGTTCCCAGATCCAAGTTAACTGGCCGTGTGTCTTTGGAAGTCGATCTCACGTGTACTCTCAGGGTCGTTTTATCGGACGCGGCACCGTTGCCCTACTGGCTCTGATAACCGCGGGCCGAAGTATAGGTGCGCGCACAATTGATTACAATTTCCACCCTTCGGATGGCGGACCCATTCGAAATCACGCTGGAGTCAGCCAATCAAATTGACATGTCACGCACTCAGCATTAGTTTGGCACTCTCCCAATCGTTGTAGCGGTAGTAGCCCTCATGCCTGAAAAACAAGCCACCTTGAACCTGACTCAAGAGGACGGATCTGAGAAAAAAATTGACCTCACGGTGCATTCCGGGACTCTTGGGCCAGACGTCGTCGACGTTGGCAAGCTGACGTCCAACGGATACTTCACCTACGACCCGGGCTTTACGTCGACCGCATCCTGTGAATCCCAGATTACCTTTATCGACGGCGACAACGGCGTACTTTTGCACAGGGGATACCCGATAGAACAACTGGCCGAGCACTCGGACTATCTCGAAACCTGCTACCTGCTCCTGAACGGCGAATTGCCGACCGCCGAGCAAAAGGATGAGTTCGTCGGCATCATGACGCGCCATACGATGGTGCACGAGCAAATCCGAACGTTTTTCAATGGATTCCGTCGAGACGCGCACCCGATGGCCATTATGTGTGGCGTTGTTGGCGCCCTCTCGGCTTTCTATCACGACTCCACAGAGATCTCGGATCCGTGGCACAGGGAAGTTGCGGCCTTTCGCTTGATCGCAAAGATGCCGACCATCGCAGCCATGAGTTACAAATTCTCCATCGGCCAGCCGTTCATGTATCCGGATAATAGTCTCGACTATGCGGCGAATTTTCTGCACATGATGTTCGGTAATCCTTGCGAGCCCACCACGGTGTCTCCAACGATCGCTCGAGCAATGGACCGGATATTCCTTCTTCATGCCGACCACGAGCAAAACGCCTCGACGTCGACCGTTCGTCTGGCAGGTTCGTCACAGGCAAACCCATTCGCTTGTATCGCCGCAGGCATCGCCGCGCTATGGGGACCCTCTCACGGTGGCGCCAACGAAGCCGTCGTCAAGATGCTCGAAGAGATTGGCTCCGTTGATCGCATCGATGAGTTCGTCGCCAAGGCGAAGGACAAGAGCGACCCCTTCAGGTTAATGGGCTTCGGGCATCGGGTTTACAAAAACTTCGACCCGCGCGCCAAGGTAATGAAGCAGGCCGCTGACGAAGTGCTCGCCGAGCTTGGCATCGAAGACGAAAATCTGGAGATCGCCAAGCGCTTGGAGGAGATTGCTCTAAAAGACGAGTATTTCATCGAGAAGAAGCTCTATCCAAACGTTGATTTCTACTCGGGCATTATTCTCAAGGCGCTGGGTATCCCGACCTCGATGTTCACGGTTATCTTCGCCATTGGAAGAACTGTAGGCTGGATCGCTCACTGGAACGAAATGATCGGCGGGGCTTATCGGATTGGTCGGCCCCGACAGCTCTATACCGGGGAGAAAAAGAGAGACTTCGTGCCTTTGGACAAACGATAAGCCGATATGTCGACCTTTGCGGTGATCACGGGCACAGGGCTATACACGCCGCCCGAAGCCATCAGCAATGAAGAGCTGGTCGCCTCCTTTAATGCCTGGGTCGATCTTCATAATGAGGCACATGCGGATGAGATAGCCAATGGCTCGATGGAAGCCAAAACACACTCATCCGCAGAATTTATCGAAAAAGCATCGGGCATCAAATCCCGCTATGTGATCAACAAAGCCGGCATCCTCGACCCGCACAGGATGGTCCCTGACATACCCGAACGGCCCAATACCGATTCGTCCGTGATGTGTGAAATCGCCTGCTTAGCGGCGGATCAGGCCATCGACACTGCGGGCATCACCCCCGCAGAGATCGACGCCGTGATTGTGGCCGCCTCCAACATGCAACGAGCCTATCCTGCGATGGCTATTGAAGTGCAGGCAGCACTGGGGGCTACCGGATTCGCTTTCGACATGAATGTGGCCTGCTCTTCCGCTACCTTTGGCATACAGCAGGCGAGTGACGCCGTGAAGTCGGGTAGCGCGCAACGCGTGCTGGTAGTGAACCCGGAAATTTGCACGGGTCACTTAAACTTTCGGGATCGGGACTCGCATTTCATTTTTGGTGATGTCGCCACCGCTGTGGTGATTGAAGGAGGTGCAGATGCCGAGGAAGGCATGGGCTGGGAAATCCTCGATTCCCGCATGCAAACGATGTTCTCAAACAATATCCGCAACAACTTCGGCTTCCTCAACCGCGCCGACGAGAGCGGCATTGGCCACCTGGATAAATTATTTGTGCAGGAGGGGCGAAAGGTCTTCAAGGAAGTGTGCCCGGCAGTAGCTAAACAAATCACTGCTCAGCTTCAGTCCCTCGGTATCAATGCGAATGACCTCAAGCGCATCTGGCTCCATCAGGCGAACCAGAACATGAATGACTTGATTGCGCGCAAAGTGTTCGGACGCGATCCTGCCCCCGAAGAGTCGCCAACAATCCTCGACGAGTACGCAAATACCTCATCCGCGGGTTCGATTATTGCGTTTCACAAACACAATGCGGGTCTGCGCTCCGGTGAACTGGCGGTACTGTGCTCCTTTGGTGCGGGTTACAGCATAGGCTCCATCGTCTTACGCAAGCGATAACGCTACTCCGCCGCCACCGAGGCCCTAGTTAGCGACCGCAGGCACTATTGGTTCTTCAAAAACTGCGCCACAGTCATCAGCAGGCATTCATTTTGCTCGCCTGACCCCACCGTGATTCTCAGCCAGTCTTCGATACGCGGCTTACTCCAGCGGCGCACCAGAACACCCTCTTGCCTCAAAGCCGCGAAGAGCGCTTCTCCCCCCACCTCAGGGTGACGAGTAAATACAAAGTTGGCCATGGATGGCAGCACTTCAAACCCAAGGCTAACGAGCCCCACCGTCAATTGAGCACGACTCTGTGCAACGGCCTGAGACGCCTGCTCAAACCACTCAGCATCGCTAATGGCCGCAGTTGCAGCAGCCTGTGCCACTGCGTCGAGCGGGTAGGAATTGAAAGAATCTTTTACGCGGTTCAGCCCTTCAATCAGGTCGGGGTGGGCCAACGCGTATCCCACTCGCATACCCGCAAGGGAATGGCTCTTTGAGAGACTCCGACTGATCATGAGATTGTCGTATTCGGCAACCAATAGTGCCGCGGACTCGGCGCCAAACCCGAAGTAAGCCTCATCAATGATTACCAGCCGGTCACGATTGCTTGCTACCAACGACTCAATGTCAGCGCACCTCAATGCGAGCCCTGTAGGCGCATTGGGGTTGGCGAGCACAATCGCATCGTGATGCTGATCAAGCGCGCCGACGTCCACGGAGAAGTCTTCCAGTACCGGCACTTCTACTAAGTGGGAGCCATACAGCTTGGCCCATACAGGATAAAAACCGTAGGTTGTATCGAGGGTACGGACGGTTCTACCTGATAAAAAAGCAAACCACAGGTGCGCCAGCACCTCGTCAGACCCATTTCCCGGAAAAACATTGGCAGCCGTCAATCCTTCCACGGCGGCAATGGCGTCGCAGAGACCGCTTGCGTCAGGGTCAGGGTAACGGCGGAGTTGCTCGCCCTGCACCGCGGAAATCGCTGCCATGACAGCGTCAGACGGTGATAGCGCGTGCTCGTTCGTGTTGAGTTTGACCACCGAGCCAGTGGCCGGCTGCTCGCCAGGCACGTAAGGCTGAAGCTCGGTCACTTTCTCAACCCAAAATCGGCTCATTGCATTACCCGTTCACTCTGCCTTGGCACAGTGGTCGCTGCCTCTCTCGACTGACGATTTACATGCGATCAGGTTGTCATACTGGGCGCATGTGGGCCATCTGACGGCATAGATACGCGATCATTGGGAAACACTAGTCGAAAACAACTGCCCTTGCCCACCTCACTGTCAACGAATAGCTTCGCCTCATGCGAGACCGCTACATGCTTCACAATGGCCAAGCCCAAACCGGTGCCCCCCGTCGCCTGGCTTCTGCTTTTATCCACGCGGTAAAAACGCTCCGTCAGACGCGGAATGTGTTTGGACTCAATGCCCGGCCCCGTATCCTCAACCGCCAGAGCCGGGCCCACCACGGTTTCCACCCAACTGAGTGTAACAGGCCCCTCACTGTACTTCAGCGCATTGACCAGGAGATTATCGATCGCGCTACGCAACTCAATGGCACTGCCAAGAATTCGCTGATCCGTACTGACATCCAACTGAATCTCACGATTGGGCCAGGCTGCCAATATGCCCTCTTGTACATCTGATAGCAGCGCCACCATGTCGATCTTATCGTCTTTGCGCTCTCCCTCAACACTTTCAATCCGTGACAACCACAGTAGATCTGATATGAGGCGCTCCATTCTGGAGACCTGCGTATCCATGGAGCCCAGAGACTTTCTGAGCGTCGTGTCAGACTCTTCGGCCATTGATTGAAGCGTTTCGATGTAACCCTTGATCACCGTCAGTGGGGTCCTCAATTCATGAGAAACGTTACCCACAAAATCACGGCGCATGCGTTCCAATCTATCCTGCTCGGTCACGTCTTTCACGAATACGAGTCGGTCATTGGCGCCAAATCGCGAGAATTCAAACTGCAAGCAAAATTCAGGATCAGGCCCCGGCTTCACCCGCAAGGGTTTTTGGAAATTCTCATCCCGCAGGTACCGTTTAAGGGATTTTCCCGGCACCACGTCGGAGAGTGGTTTCCCCTCCTCATCCTCAAATCGAATACTCAACAGGTACTCCGCAGCATCGTTGCACCAAACTAGGCGACCATCAGAGTTAATGATCAACGCTGCATCCCTCATCGAGGCGAGCGAATCTTTCAGGTAAGGCTGGGTGCGCACACTGCGAGCACCCAGTTGCGACTCCCGGCTCCTCAGCACGTATACATCGTGGAGAATCCCCCTCAAGCCAGACCCGCCAATGGGAGGCAACT
>PAGS01000072.1 GCA_002705465.1 Halieaceae bacterium | reverse complement strand
TACCACTGAACAGTGGGCTGGAGATGACCGCGAGCAAGGGGCAGTGGAATGGGGCCCATGAGGTTGAGGTGCAGGCCCGGCCCGGGTGCGTCATTCATCTGCACTTCGCTGCCGTCGGCATCGATGCGAAACAGTTTGCCGTCGCGGATCAGCCGCTCGCGAATGTCGGGGTTGATGTACGTGAACATGTTTGGCCCCGGATAGGCCTCTCAGCGCTGGTTTAAGGGAGCGCGGAGTATAAAGGGATTTATCCCGTTTCGCTCGGCTGTTGCTGCGTAATGCAGTGAATGCCGCCGCCCATCGCGAAGAGCGCCCTGGCGTCGAGCATCTCGATCTCCCTTCCCGGATAGGCGTCCTCAAGTCGCTCTCGCGCCGCACCATCGCGCGGATCGTTGAAGGCCGGGCAGATCACCGCACTGTTGCAAACGTAGTGATTAATATAGCTGTAATCTACCCAGTCACGGTTGTCTTTCAAGGTGTGCGGTGCTTCCAGTGGCAGCATCTCCAAACCGGCCTCCCGGAACTGCGGTAACAGGAACTGCCATAACGAAAAGTCGGGATGGTCCTCGTGGGTTTGCTGGTGAACGAGCAGGCGCCCATCGGGTGCAAAGCACGCCACAATATCGACGTGGCCTTTGGTGCCGTTGAGAAAATTATCTCGCCATAGACCCCTGGGTAGCCAAATTGCGCGCTCGGTGCCCAGCGCAGCGTGAACGTGCTCGGCAATGCTGTCCCGGTCTTGCCCGGGGTTGCGGGCCGGATCGAGTTGTACCGTGTCAGTGAGCAGCACCGTCCCGCTACCATCCACGTGGAGCCCACCGCCCTCGTTAACGAATCCTGCCCGCTCGCTGGGGATGTTCAACCAGTTCGCGATGTAGCCGGCGATGGAATCGTCATGGCCCCATTCCAGCTCGGTGTTCTGCCCCCAACCGTTGAACTGCCAATCGACCGCGATGAGCCCGCCGTCCTCTACCACGAAAGTGGGTCCGATATCTCTCAGCCAGGCGTCGTTGAGGTTGACAGTGATCTTGTCGACCGCCTCAGCAAGGAATTTATCAGCGGCCTTCAGATCCTCTGGGTGGCACAGCATCCGCACTGGCTCATACTTGCTGATGGTGTTGGCCACCAATGCCCAAGCGCGGCGTGCATCTTCTCTGCTGAGCCCTGACTCTGCGTAGCTGACCCGGGGAAATCCCATCCAGGTTGCAGTGTGCGGATCCCATTCAGGCGGCATCCTGCGCGGTGCAATCACGGTTTTATGCCCGGTATACCCCCTTGCTCTGCCGCCCCATCGGGCTGTCTCGGGTTCACCTTTGCTGCGGTCAGGGCGCCGTATGTGTCGGGTCTGCGGGTGGCGAAAAAGGGGAAGAGCGTGAGCCAATCTTCGCGTTGGCCGAGATCGATTTCGGCCACCAGCGCTGCGGCCTCGTCCCGAGGCGCTTCCACCAGGACACGACCAAAGGGGTCAATGAGGCAACTCGAGCCGTAAAACTCAATCAGCCCCTCTGAACCGAAACGATTGGGCAGGGCGACGAATAGGCCATTGGCTGCGGCGTGGCCAGCGACGACGAGTCTGAGCAGCGGTGCGGTGTCAAATCCGGGGTGGTCGGGTTCAGAGCCGATAGCCGTCGGATAGCAGATCAAGTCGGCGCCCGCGAGGGCATAACAGCGTGCGACCTCAGGGAACCATTCATCCCAGCAGGTGGGGTTTCCCACCTTGAGGTCTAATCCGTCCAGAGCCAGTGTGTGAACGGGGTAGGGGTTGTCGGCCGGTCCCTCGGTGAAGTAGTGGTTTTCAAAATATCCCTCAGTCACGGGAATATGCAATTTGCGTGTTCGCCCCACACACTCACCGTTGGGAGACACAATGATGGAAGTATTGAGGCCACGTTGATCTGCAGCCCCTGATCTCTCGAACAACGAAATCTGCAGGTGAACATCACAGCTTTGAGCCAGTGTTTTGGCCAGTGCCAGACTCGGGCCATTTTCCAACTCCTCGGCTGAAGCGTCTGCGGGGCCCTCAGGTCTCGTATCCGCAGGATAACGGCTCAACGTCAGCTCGGGCAAGAACACGACGTTAGCGCCTGCTTCGGCACAGGCACTGACGCCTTCCGTCAGCTGCTCAGTGTGCGCGTCCGCGGATTCGAACCATTTGGTCTGCACCAGTCCAACGCTGGTGGTGCGGGTCTCGCGGTCTCCAATACGACAAGGGCTTGGTAGTGACCTGCTCCGAATGACCTTCATGCCCGCCGCCTCATTGGGGTGTCACCAGATTACGGCGTTGTCTGCGCGACCCCAGGAGGGAAACCCGCCAGTACTCGCATCGCGGCGGCGTCCAGCGCCGTCTGGTCGCGGATGGTCTCTTCTTTAAGTTTGGACTGCGTGACGCTGCGCCAGACCGAGGCGTTCTCGACAGGGTCGATCATGTCGATAATGAAGGTCCCCTGTGTGTACTCCGTAACGCGGACATCTGTTTGGTTCATGCAGTTGTAGCAGCTGTACATGGCGTATCGGGTATAGCGGCTGTCCCCATCGACGCCCCGTAGGAAGGGTTGTTGTAGGTTTTGACATCCGTTTTTTCCATGAGATTCAGATGCCAACTGAGTAGCAAATCTGCGTCAGCCGTTTTGGTGACGAACTCAAAGCCCTTGGCTTCAAGTGCTGAGCGCAGCGCTGAGTCAATACGATCCCGCTGAAAGTCGGTGAGTTCGGTCGGATTATTGCCGGTGACCTCGCCACTCATCGCGTAAAAACCGATGCTCTTGGGCTGGCTGAAATTATAGTCGGGGGCAAAGTCCACCGCCGGTTCGGGAGGTTTGCTGGCACAGGCGGTCAGGGCCAATGCTAGGCCTGCGGCCACGGTCAGTCGGATCAGCGTCACAATTATCTCCACACAGCAAATTCGGGATGTCGTAATGTAGCAGGCTTGGCGCACCATGCCAGTGCTGGGGACGACAGATAACCCGCTGCGTGGCGCTGAAAAGACGGGCTTTTCTCTTGATTCTGCAAGACGGTCCGGTTCAGTGTGCCCCTTGCCCCGCCCGATTTATACGACTGCATTCGGCCAGTGCGGCTTTAATCTGTGCGATGTGTGATCGGGTCACGGCGTTGAGGCCATCGAGCACTGCGTCGCGGGTGGCCATCCAGTGACGATAGTCATCGGTCAATTCGCTGGCGAGTGATTGTTCGAGCTTTTTTATCGGTGGTAGCAGCAGCTCCTTTCTCTGGCGCAGCGTTACCAACCAGGGCTGTACTCCGCCGACCAGGAAACGGGCCACCACTTGTTCCAGCGCTCTGGATCGATCTGTCGGCTGGCCATAGGGGCAAAGCGGGGCAGTGGATTGCGTACCTTTCAGCAGCTCGGTGGCGCGCTGCAGCGCGCTGGATGCTAGATAGTGCGCGAGCAACAATGGCCCGCCGTCGCCCGCGCGCAGATCACTGAGGAGTAGCTCGAACTCATGGTTGCTGGCGCTCCAGTCGCCGGCCAGCCAGGCCACGCTCAAGTCGATCAGGCGACTCAGTGACTCGGCAATGAGGCTACTGGTGCTGGCAGGGTAATCCCCGAGCGTCGTCGGGCGCTCCCAAAAAAGTTGCCACTCGGGGCCTTGCAATATCGACTGGTACAGCGACATCGGAAGCAGATCCATGCGCTCTTTGCTCGCCTGTTCCAGAGTGTTGGCAAGCTCTGTATCCCCGCGTTCTTGGAGCAGAGTGATGCATCCCGGTGCCAGATCTAAAAACTCCAGATCGAGCAGTAATCGTTGCGACGGAGAGGCGGTGCGCCCCAGTTGAGTGTTGCGGCGGCCAAGATTCACTTGCAACTCGCAGCCAGAGAGCGACAGAAATTCGATCAGGTTGATTTGGCTCGGGGCGGGTGGGTTGAGGATCGGGCCATGCGGTATTGCGAGTGACTCATTCTGCTGGGACGGGCCTGCGGGCAGTGGCATGCCGGTAATCGTCGACAGACGATTCAAATATTCCTGCAAGTTTTGCGGGGCGCTGCTGGTATCGCCGCATCCGGTCAGCAGCAAAAGGCTCGTTATCAGGGCGCGATAGCGTCTCACCCCGCCAGTGCCGCTTTGGCATCCCCGCGCCACCGGTGCAAGTTCGTTAGCGACTCGTCTGGCGACAGCCGCGCACCCCACTTTGCGAAATCGATGGCTGCCAATAAATCAATGTCCGCAAAGGAGAAGTTGTCCCCCGCCAAAAAAGGGCTGTCCGCCAGCCGCTCATTGGTCATGGTAAAACCTGCGATCAGTCGGGTGCGACCGCGCTCCACCAATTCGGGTAGCTGAGCCACATTGTCCGGGCCTGGCAGCGCCCGATCGACATAGTGAGGGTGCCCATTGCGAAACGCATCAGCGGCGGCGGCAAAGATTTCACTGAATAGTCTGTGGTTCCAATTCAGCACTTGAGCCCGCTCCTCAGCACTTTGGCCCAGTAGCGGCCTCTCAGGAAACTGAGACTCTAAATAGTGGGCGATGGCAATCACCGCGCAGAGCACCGAGCCGTCGTCAAGGATCAGTGCCGGTACTGTGGCCTCGGGAACGATCGCCCGATAGGCATCGCCCAACTGCTCCTCGGTGCCCAGATTGACTTGGGTCGTCTCCAGAGTGATGCCTTTGTACTGCAAGAACATGGCAATGCGTGCGGGATTTGGGGCGCCGTCGAAGGTGTAGAGTTTCATAGCTGCGGTGTCCTTGATTTTTACCCCAGTATAACGGTGGCTCGCGCGAGGCACGGTTATGTTTTCGATCGTTTTCGCAACCGTTATACTCCCGCTCCCAATAATTGGAGATGGCACCATGCGATTTTTCTTGTTGTTTTTGTTGGCCCCGATGGCGGCGGTTGCGCTTGATCTGACCGAGCAGCAGAGGGCTGACATTGAAGCGCGAATCCAGCCGTTCTCTGCGGTCTGCGTGCAGGGCGAGACCTGCGGTGGTGGTGAAGTCATGGCGGACGCCGCTGGCCGATCGGGAGAGGATGTTTACAACGGTGCCTGTATGGCATGCCATGCGGCAGGGATTGCCGGTGCGCCAAAAGTCGGCGATCAGGTCGCATGGGTGGACCGCATCGCCAAAGGTATGGATGCACTGTATGACAGTGGCATCAATGGCGTGGCGGGAACGGGCATGATCGCCCGCGGCGGATGCGCAGACTGTTCCGACGACGAAATCAGATGGGCTGTGGACTATATGGTTGATAGCAGTCGCTAAGCCTGCACCGCGTCGGTATCAGTGGGTGCCTCTCGCAGGCCCACAGCGGTATTAAGGTGCTCTACTGATACCGAGGTACTCCCCTCCAAGTCGGCGATGGTCCTTGCCACCCTCAGGCGGCGGTGGGTCGATCTCGCTGACAGATGCAGCGTCTTCATCGCTTCAATTAACCATTTCTGTGTCTGACCGCTCAGTGAGCAGACTGCGATTAAGTTTTCTCCTCGAAGATCTCGATTGAGCACGCCCTGGCGATGCAATTGGCGTTCGCGCGCCGTCGCGATGTCGGGTCTCACCGTCGCTGAGTAATCTGGCGTATCTGTGCCACTCAGCAAACATTCAGGGGGTGGCCGCCTGAGCGTGACATGTAAGTCAATGCGATCCATCAACGGGCCAGAGGCGCCTTGCCGATAGCGCCTGATCGTATCCGGTGTGCAACGGCATGCGAACTCCCGGCTCCCGGCGTGACCGCAGGGGCATGGGTTCATCGCGGCCACTAGCTGGAACTGCGCGGGATAGCGATGCTCGTGAGCCGCGCGGCTCACCCAGATCTCTCCGCTCTCGAGTGGTTGTCGGAGTTGATTTAGCACCGGCTGAGGGAATTCGGTCAATTCGTCGAGGAAGAGCACTCCGCCATGCGCCATGGAAATTTCGCCAGGTATAGCTTTCGCGGTGCCGCCCATCAGCGCAGCGACGCTGCTGGAATGATGAGGTTGTCGCAAGGGAGGGCCGTTCATGAAACCGAGCCTCGCCAAGTCGCGCAGGAGATTGACTTGGCGTTGAGTATTAGCGGTCAGTTGGGGAAGCAGCCCCGGCAGAATCGATGCGGCCAGGGTTTTGCCTACCCCCGGAGGGCCGCTCATCAGCAAGTGGTGGCCCCCTGCGGCGGCCAGCTTGAGGACTTCGTGAGTCAAGGGTTGCCCTTTTAGTTCAGCTAAATCGGGGTAATGCCGCTCCGGTGTTTGTAGAGCGAAATCAGTGCGAATCAGAGGAGCGGTGGGCGCCTTGAGTTGGCCACAAAGTGTCAGGAGGTCGGGAGCTGCGAGGATGCGGCCCCCGGTAACACTGGCAATCTTTTCTGCATCCTGTGCGGCGATGCCGCAGACTCGATGGGCTCGACAGGCCTCCATCGCTGCCGCCAGCGCACCGTGGAAGGAATGAATGCAGCCATCGAGTCCCAGCTCACCGAAAAATTCCCTGCCGTCAAGACTCTGTGCCGGGAGTTGTCCCGAAGCGACTAAAAGGCCCAACGCAATAGGCAAGTCGAATCTTGTCCCGCTTTTGGGCACATCAGTTGGTGCCAGATTGACGGTGATGCGGAAATCGGGCCATTTGAAGTGGGAGCTCAGGAGAGCGCTGCGCACCCGCCCGTAAACCTGACGACTAACTGAGTCGCCCAGACCGACGATTTGAAAGTGCGGTAGGCCTGCTGTGAGATGAATCTCTACTGTGACAGAAGGGGCCTCGAGACCTGCGTGGCTACGCGAGTGAACGTGGGTAAATTGCATGGATCATCCTTGATCTCAAAGGGTGCGGGTGATGTGCGCCGACTCAGCTGCCGTCCGGCCCGTCGGGTGAATCCAGCGATTGGCTCAGCGAGGCCAGATCCCGCTCCACTTGCTCAAGCCGCTCTCTGGTGCGTCTCAATACGGCGGTCTGCGCATCAAATTCTTCCCGGCTGACCACATCCAGACGAGTCAGTGCCCCCTTCAGGAGCGTCTTGGCGTTGCGATCGAGCTCGTCAATAAACGGATCGCCGTTGCCTATCAAGCGGTCGAAAAGCGTCCGGTTGGGTTGTGCCTGTGAGCGGTCGTCATTCATGGCGAAGTCCTGCGGGCATCGAATCTCATTTTTCTCTGTTGCCAATGCTGCGGCTACTGGCTCTGCTGCTGCTGTCGCAATGACAAATAAACCAAAAAAAGGACCGAAAAGCAGGCCCAGATTTGAGGACGGTGAGGCCGAGGTTCACCTCCCCAAGCCACAGCTGAAATGTAGCGCACTGCCGCGATGACAGACAGATCATTTGCCACCAAAACTGGTGCATGAGGCGCACTGCATTGGTGCGACACGCGGGAAAGAACCCGTGGGATCTCCACCAAGCCGGTACATTAAAAACCTTAAGTATCTGTTCTTAATGCAGTAATCCCAAACTGGCCCGCGCTTGGCAATAACTCTTACGGGGAAAGCGCAACCGCTAGCCGCGAGCCAAGCCTTCATTAGGCCACCCCGAAGAAAACGAACGGCCACGAGCCAGTCAGTCAATTGCCGTCTTTGCGGACGGCTTTTTTGGAGGTTGCCATGAAATTGGTTACTGCAGTCATAAAGCCTTTCAAGTTGGACGACGTGCGCGAAGCACTGTCCACGATCGGCGTTCAGGG
>PAGS01000012.1 GCA_002705465.1 Halieaceae bacterium | reverse complement strand
TACGCGATATCGACCTCGTGCTGGATGCGACCGATTCGATGCAGGCTCGGCTAGATATTGATCGCGCTACCTACTCTCGCCGCATTCCCTGGATCATGGGCGCGGCGGTACAAATCGCAGGACAATGGTCAGCGTTTGATCCCGAGCGACATCATGGCTGTTATCACTGTTTAATCGCCGACCCCGGTTCCATGGAAACCGGAAGCTGCGCGGAACTGGGGATTGTGGGGCCTGTCGTTGGCTTAGTGTCATTGCACCAGGCCATCCTGGCGCTGCGCTATTTGGTCGGCGATGATTTGCCGTGGGGACGCCTGCACATGCTCGACGCCTGGTCAGGAGGCTTGCAGTTGCTTGAGGTGTTGGCGCGCGAGGATTGCGCCCTTTGTCGTCACGACAGTAGCCAGCACCAACCGGATTAGGTCAGTGATTTAAAAATCCGTCTGACGCGCCAGGTGATCAGCGCCGCTGCGATTGCGATACCCAAGATGGTTGAAACCCAGAAGTCCACAGTACCCTCGGGCAGGCTGTCACCCCAATGAATGGCAAGTAGGTAACCCAAGGGTAGCGCGATCCCCCAGTAGGAGAAGGTGACGACCAGAAAGGGGTAACGCGTTTCTTTGTATGCGCGCAATACAAATGATCCAACGATTTGCACGACATCGATCAAGATAAAGAGGGCCGCCAGCCTCAATAATTGAAACGCAAGCTCTCGAATGTCACTGGATTGTGTGTACGCACCAATGATGGCATCAGGGAAGAGGAGCAATAGCGACATGGCGAGCAGCCCGATTAGGGTAGACAGTGCTGCGCCGACACGAAAAGCCACTCTGATCCCTTGCGGATTTCCCGCGCCAATCGCGTGCCCCATGCGCGTGGCCATGGCACTGCCGACACTCACCATCGGAATGTAGAACACGTCCCAGACGTTGATGGCGATTTGATGGGCGGCGACCGCAGCGTCGCCCAGCGTGGCAATCAACAGGGTGATAGCGGAGAAGACCCCGGTTTCCAGAAAAAAAGTGAAGCCCACCGGCAGTCCCACGGCGAGTATTTCACCAATCCGCTGCCGATCAGGGGCTTGCAGCCATCGCTCGGGTAGATAATGACGCAGGGAGTTCGCGCTCAGTACGTAGAGCAATATGATCAGCGTGCTGAGCCACATTGAGGCGGCCGTCGCAAGCCCGCACCCTTCCGCGCCTAGCTCCGGTGCGCCCCACGCTCCAAAAATCAGCATATAGTTCAAAGGCACGTTGGCGAGAAATCCCACGACACTGGCGATCGCAAATGGGGCGGTCACGCCGAGCCCCTGTGTGTGATAGCGGAGTGCCATGAAGATGCCCAGAGCGGGAAAACCGAGCCCAACCCTGCTGACGTAGGCGGCAGTCTTTGCGGTTGTGTCACTGGGGAGTTCGAGTAGCTCGATGATGGCGCCACTTTTTAGACAAAGCGGTGTCATCATTGCACTCAGCACAACCGCGACCCATAGCCCCTGCGGCAGGAAGCTGCGGACTCGTTCAAGCCGACCGGCACCGAAGTCTTGTGCAACGATCGCTGAGCACGCGAAGAGCGTGCCGAGAATAATCAGATAGAGGGGTAGCCAGATATTGAAACCGATGGCGATTGCAGCAAGGTCCGTATCCCCATAATTTCCTGCCATCAATGTATCGACGACACCCGTGCCGATCTGGGCGGTCTGTGCGATGAGCAGAGGCCAGGCGATGCGCCATAGCGGACCCAATTCTTCGCGCATTTGCCCCATTGCAGAGGGTGATTGGGGTGATTGATCAGTCAATTCCGGGTGCTCTTCGATACCACAGCAGTTGCACAGTTTAACCCGCATCCCTGTGCTAGACTTCGCGCTCATTTTTTACCGGCAATCATTGTGCAGGAAGAAGCTGTAGCGGGGGCCGTTGCTCCCAGTGACCCAAGTACTGTCGCCGTGGACGCGGTGCCATCACTAGAAAAAGTAAAGTTCGATACGCTGAACCTTGATGCGTTGGTCCAACGTGGCGTTGACGCGCTGGGTTTCGAGTTCTGCTCTCCCATCCAAGGCGTAATTTTGCCTCATACCCTGAACGGGAACGATGCCATTGGCAAAGCACAGACGGGCACGGGTAAAACCGCCGCATTTCTTATCACGATTTTCAACGATCTGTTGAGCCACCCGATTGAGGGGGAGCGGTATCTGGGTGAGCCCCGAGCGGTGATCATTGCCCCAACTCGCGAGTTGGTGATGCAGATCGCGTCGGACGCTGAGGAGTTGGGGCGATTCACGGGACTGCAGACCGTGACCTTGATCGGAGGCGCGGATTACCAGAAGCAGTTGGCCAAGGTGAACCGCTCACCAGTGGATATCGTCGTTGCCACCCCCGGCAGATTGATCGACTTTATGGAGCGGCGGGATCTGGCGCTGGACCGAGTAGAAATAATGGTCCTTGACGAAGCAGACCGCATGCTCGACATGGGTTTCATCCCGCAGGTGAAGCGCATTGTGCGCGCAACGCCGCGCAAGGAAGATCGACAAACCTTGCTGTTTTCAGCCACGTTTACGCAGGACATCATGAATTTAGCGAGGCAATGGACTTTTGAGCCGATAACGGTTGAGATTGAACCAGAGCGCGTCGCGACTGCGTCAGTGGATCAGCGGGTGTATTTAGTAGCCAGCCGGGACCGCTTTCCCGTGTTGATGAATTTGCTCAATGATCCCGCAGTTGAAAGCGTCATTATCTTTGCCAACCGCCGCGATCAAGTGCGCCGGCTGTACGAGAAGCTGCGCAAGGAGGGGGTTCAATGCGGAATGCTTTCTGGCGAGATTACTCAGGCTAAGCGGACCAAGACGTTGGAAAACTTCAAGTCTGGCCGATCCAAGATTCTGGTGGCGACTGACGTGGCGGGGCGGGGCATCCACGTCGAGGGTATTTCCCACGTAGTGAACTACAACCTGCCTGAAGACCCTGAAGATTACGTTCATCGAATCGGCCGCACAGGGAGGGCTGGAGCCACGGGGGTGTCGATCAGCTTTGCCAGTGAAGATGATGCTTTTTTGCTGCCGGACATTGAGGCGCTTCTCGGCCATTCGCTGTCCTGCATGGCGCCGCCTCATACAACCTAGCGGTGCTGCCGCAATTCCTCGCACCACAGCAGGGTTGCGCCTATCACCGCCGCGGGGATGACCACGAGGTTGAGAAGTGGAATGCCGGTGAAGAAGGCTACGGCACCGCCGAAGCCCGTGGTCGATAGCCGCCGCGCCGCGCAGGCGTCACGAACGTCACGGAAAGGCAGGCGATGGTTATCCATCGGATAGTCAACGAACTGCAGACTCATCATCCAGGCCCCCAGTAAAAACCAGGCCAAAGGCGCAACAGCGTTGATGACGGGAATAGCAGTTATCAACACCACCCCTAGGGCCATCGGTAAGTAGTACAGCACTTTTCGTATCTCGCGAAAGAACGCCCGAGGTGCCTCAAGTAATGCGGCCGCGACGCCGTCGAGAGCGGGCACCGGCTCACCAGTGACGACCTCCTCAACTTTTTCAGCCAACAGGGCGTGAAACGGCGAGGTCAGCATCAGGACAAAAAAGGTCGAGGCATAGCCGGTCATCAGTCCGCCGACTAACCACAGTAGCGGCGTGATGATCCAAGAGAGAAACTGCAGCCATTCGGGGATGGTGAGGAGCGCTGCGTCATAAAAATCAGAAATCATCTCGAAGAGTAGCCACCCCATGAGGCTGAATAGCATGATGTTGGCCATGAGCGGCACGATGACGAAACGACGCAGACCCGGTTCCGAGAGCATCGTTAGTCCCCGCAAAAAATAGCCTGCTCCTGTGAATAGATTGCCGCTCATGTGGTCGCTGTCCTGCTGGCTGGTCACTATACTGTCGTAATCCTTGACCAGAGCGCAATCATCCGTGAGTGACGAAGATCTTTTTGCTGAGGAAATGGCTGGCGTCACCCCGCTTGGGCGTGACGCGCGTGTGCGCTTGGTCAAGGAGCGATTGTCTCAGGACCAGCGGGAAGGTCGACAAAGGGCTGCAGAGGGCGAGGAGGCCATCGTAAACCCGCTGGCTGACGAGGGAATCGATCCGCTTGACGCTTGGTACATCCTCGAGTTCAAGCGCCCAGGTATCCAAAACGGAGTGTATCGAAAGCTTCGCCTCGGCCATTATCAGCTTGATGCCCGCCTCGACCTTCACCGATTTGCGATCAAGCAGGCGAGAGAGGAGGTATTTTCGTTCATTAGCGAGGCAAGCCATCTCGGCTTGAGAACTCTGCTGATTGTGCACGGAAAAGGCCACTCAAAGGCCAACGGAGACAAAACGGCGGTGCTGAAAGGCTACGTGAACCAATGGTTGCGAGAATTAGAGGCCGTTCAGGCTTTCCACTCCGCGCAGCCTCAACACGGTGGCACTGGTGCTGTCTACGTATTGCTTCGTAAAAGTGCGGAACAGAAGCGTGAGAATCGCCTTAAATACCTCAAAGGCAGAGTTCAGGACTGACTCTCTAATTTCTCCAGCAGTAACTGATTGATCATCTGTGGGTTGGCCTGGCCCTTGGACGCTTTCATGATTTGTCCTACGAAGAAGCCACTCAGTTTCTTGCGCTTTGCCTCATCCGCCGCGATGTATTGGGCCACCTGATCGGGGTTATTGGCTATGACCTCAGTGACCATCGCCTCCAGTGCGCTCGAATCACTGACTTGTTTTAGCCCTCTCGCGGCAATAATCTGATCGGCGTCGCCCTCACCTTCCCATAGGGCGTCAAAAACCTGCTTGGCCAATTTGCTGGATAGGGTACCGTCCTCTACCCGGCTTACCAGGCCACCAAGGCGTTCAGCTGAGACAGGGCTTTCAGTGATACTGAGCTCATGACGATTCAGCGCAGCCGTCAGGTCTCCCAGAATCAAGTTGGCGGCCAGTTTAGAGGCGCCTGACGCCTTCGCGACGGACTCGAAGTAGTCGGCCATGTCATGGTTTGGCACCAGCAATGATGCCGCGTATTCGCTCACCCCATACTCGGCTAGGAATCGCTCACGCTTTGCCGTGGGCAGCTCGGGTAGGCTTTGCCGCACTGCATCAATGTAGGCCTCATCGATGACGATGGGGAGAAGATCCGGCTCGGGGAAGTAGCGATAATCATTCGCCACCTCCTTGGAGCGCATTGAGCGCGTGGTGTCGCGATCAGCATCGTACAGGCGTGTCTCCTGAGTGATAGCCCCGCCGCTCTCAAGGATCTCGGCTTGTCTTTCATACTCACTGTAAATGGCTCTCTCAACGAACCTAAAGGAGTTCACATTTTTGATCTCTGTTCTTGTGCCTAGCTCATCCGATCCTTTCTTGCGCAATGAGATGTTGATGTCGCAGCGCATTGAGCCTTCAGCCATGTTGCCGTCGGAAATGCCCAGATAAGTAACCAGTGAATGGAGTGCCTTCAGGTAGGCCACGGCTTGCTCTGCAGAGCGGAAGTCGGGTTCCGTGACAATCTCTAAAAGTGGGGTGCCAGCGCGATTGAGGTCAATGCCGGTCTCATGAGCGAACTCGTCGTGGACCGACTTTCCGGCATCCTCTTCCAAATGGGCCCGGGTAATGCGAATTGGATAGAGACTGCCGTTTTCCAGTGGCACTTCAAAAATGCCCTCGCAGACAATCGGAGCAAAAAATTGACTCACCTGATATCCTTTGGGGAGGTCGGGGTAGAAGTAGTTTTTCCGATCGAATACGGATCGGTGTCCAATTCGCGCACCGATTCCCAAGCCAAACGTAACGGCGTGTCGCACGGCTTCCTCATTAAGAACAGGTAGCATACCGGGCATGCCTAGATCAACGGCATCGGCCTGCACATTCGGTGATGCGCCAAATTGCGTCGATGAACCAGAGAAAATTTTGGACTGAGTGGCAAGCTGCAAGTGCACCTCTAATCCCATCACGATTTCCCAGTTCATGACGAAAGACTCGCGAGGTCGGGGCAGGCCAAGTGCCAATCCGTATCGTTTTGAAGACGAAAAGCGGCGTTGAGTATGGTCTGCTCGTCGAAGGGTTTGCCGATCAACTGGAGTCCAACGGGCATGCCATCAATGAGCCCTGCGGGGGTCGACAGACCGGGTAGGCCAGCCAAATTGACGGCCAAGGTGTAGATGTCTTCCATGTACATTGCAATGGGGTCTTGCTGCTTCGAACCAAAGGGGAATGCCACGCCCGGTGCGGCCGGGCAGGCAATCACATCGACTTGTTCGAAGGCACGCTGAAAGTCCTCGGTGATGATCCTGCGAACCTGTTGCGCCTTGTTAAAATACGCATCATAGAAGCCGGCGGAGAGCGCGTAAGTACCCACGAGGATTCGCCGCTGGACCTCCTCGCCAAACCCTTCACTGCGAGAGCGTTGATAGAGATCTTCCAGGTCTGCTGGCGCGTCGCACCGATAGCCAAACCGGACCCCATCATATCGCGCCAGATTAGCCGAGGCTTCGGCAGGTGCGATCACATAATAAGTCGCAATGGCGAAGTGGCTATGGGGCAAGTCAACATCGTGCAGTATGGCGCCGGCTCTCTCCAACTCGGCCAAGGCCGCCATCACATTTTCTCGAACCCGGCTATCGAGGTCGTCATTGAAATACTCCCTCGGCAGTCCAATTCGAAGCCCATTCACATCAGTGCTAAGCGCTGAGTGAAAGTCTGGGACCGGTATGTCGGCTGAAGTTGAGTCCCCTGGGTCGATGCCAGACATGGCGGTCAGTGCCAGCGCGCAATCCTCGGCGGTCCGCGCCATGGGTCCCGCCTGATCAAGGGACGAGGCAAAAGCGATGATACCGAGCCGAGAGACTCGCCCGTAGGTGGGCTTGAGTCCAGTCACCCCGCACAGCGATGCTGGTTGACGGATAGAGCCGCCAGTGTCGGTACCGGTAACAAGGGGCGCCATTCCCGACGCAAGCGCCGCAGCTGATCCGCCAGAGCTGCCGCCCGGTACACAGCTCAGATCCCAGGGGTTCCTCACGGGACCAAAGAAGCTGGTCTCATTCGATGAGCCCATCGCAAATTCATCCATGTTGCATTTGCCAAGCATGACGGCACCCTCAGCCTTCATTTTGGTAACCACGGTGGCGTCATAAGCGGGCACAAAACTCTCCAGCATGCGCGAACCACATGTGGTGCGAACTCCCTCGGTGCAAAAGATATCCTTGTGTAGTAGCGGAATGCCGGTGAGTGACCTTGTCGTCCCGCGCGCGATCTGCGCGTCGGCGTTGCGAGCCGATGCCAGCGCCTCCTCGGCACAGACTGTCACGACGGCATTGAGACTGGCATTTTCAGCCGCAATCTGCGCGAGATAAGCTTCGGTGAGCTCCTCACTGGAGACGGTGCGGTCGAGTAGCAGTTGCTTCAGTTTGCTGACGGGCGCCGTGAGCAGAGCATTTTCAGCCATCAGTCGATTACCTTCGGTACCAGGAAATAACCTTGCTCTTGTGCAGGCGCAGAGGCCATAAGGGCCTCACGGTTGTCTTCGCAGGTGACGATATCCGGTCTGAGACGCTGTTCCATGTCGTGTGGATTAGACATGGGAGTCACGCTTTCAGTGTCGATGGTGTTGAGCTCATCAACAAGGTTGAGCACGCGAGAGAATCTTTCTGTCACCTCGGGGAGGTCAGATTCTGAAATTGCGAGGCTCGCCAGAAGCGCCACCTTCTCGACATCTTGGGGTGTGACAGACATGTAACGTATCCTCCTCGGAGGCGGCGAAAACTAACACACTTGCGGCTTGCCCAAAAACCCCCGCATTGCTACATTCCCAAGGCATTTGCCGCCATAAGCAGTGATTTTGGGGGCATTTTCAGGCTGAATTTGCTGTCTCTTCTCAGAACGTCAGACAGAGACCGAAGCTTCCAGACAGACCACTTAAGAACGACCTTAGAGTCAGGGAACGAGAATGCTCAAGCGCCTTCGAGGCATGTTTTCTACCGATATGTCGATTGACCTCGGCACGGCTAACACGCTGATCTATGTCAAGGACAGGGGCATCATTCTTGATGAACCCTCGGTAGTGGCGATTCGCATGCACAATGGCCAGAAGTCTATTGAGGCTGTCGGAAAAGAAGCTAAGCGCATGCTCGGCCGAACCCCCGGGAACATTCAAGCGATACGCCCCCTGAAAGACGGTGTCATCGCCGATTTCCAAGTCACGGAAAAGATGCTGCAGCACTTTATTGCGAAGGTGCATGAAACCAAATTTATTCGGCCAAGCCCAAGGGTGTTGATCTGTGTACCGTGTACGTCGACACAGGTAGAGCGGCGTGCAATCAGGGAATCAGCGCTCAGTGCGGGGGCGCGAGAGGTTAAACTGATTGAAGAGCCCATGGCTGCAGCGATTGGGGCAGGCTTGCATGTGGAAGAAGCGACAGGTTGCATGGTCGTCGACATCGGCGGCGGCACCACAGAGATCGCGATCATTTCCCTGAATGGCGTGGTCTACCGGGACTCGATTCGCATTGGAGGCGACCGATTTGATGAATCGATTGTGTCTTATGTGCGACGCAAATATGGCAGCTTGATCGGCGACTCGACCGCAGAGCGAATCAAGCAAGAGATCGGGTGTGGTTTCAAAGCTGAAGAATTGAAAGAAATCGACGTGAGGGGGCGCCATTTGGCAGAGGGTGTGCCCAGAGGCTTCACGCTGACCAACGATGAAGTACTGTCTGCGCTTGAGGAACCTCTGGACGCAATGATGCGGGCGATTAAGCTCGCACTTGAACAGTCTCCACCAGAGCTGGCGGCTGATATTGCAGAGTCTGGTATCGTCTTGACGGGCGGCGGCGCGCTCCTCGCTGATCTCGACAAGCGCATCTCCAGTGAGACAGGTTTGCCAGCCTTTATCGCTGAGGATCCACTGACCTGTGTCGCCCGAGGCGGCGGTAAGGCACTTGAGCTTATGGATCGTCACGTGCTGGATCTGCTCTCCACAGAATAAGTCCCGCATGACTGGAGCAGCGACATCAAACCGCTTTTCCTGAAGCAAAACCCGATCGGCGCGAAAGTCCTCGTGCTGAGTGTCATATGTCTGATAAGTCTGTTTCTTTTGCGCGACCACCCGCGGCTTCTGGCGTTTCAGCGCGGGGCCACCGATCTCGTTGCAGTGACTGCGGAAGTCATATTGGCACCGGTCGATGGATGGAATCGGCTGGTGCAGTCATTTCAGTCTCGGGCTGCCTTGCAGGATGAGGTTTTTCGATTACAGCAAGAAAATCGAGTACTGAAAGGGCAAACCCAGCGATTGGTCTCGCTTCTCTCGGAGAACGCCCGGTACAAAGCACTGTTAAATTCTGCCCGCGACATCGAAGACGAGTTGGTTGCGGCGCAAATTACGTCACTG
>PAGS01000071.1 GCA_002705465.1 Halieaceae bacterium | reverse complement strand
GCACTCCCGGTAGGCGGCGGTCTCTCGGTGGGCACCCGCCCTCTCTCTGAATTTCAGGATGCCGATCTGCTCATGGTTCCCGCCATCTGGCGTCAACCCCAACGGGTGCTCCGACGTCACGCCGAGCAGATTAGGGTGATCGAGCAGCACATTGAGGCCGACCGACTCACTATCAGCGTCGGTTCGGGCAGCTTTCTCCTTGCCGAGACGGGGGCGATGCGCGGGCGGTCAATGACCACGCACTGGCAATGGTTCGACGCCTTCGCGCGACGCTACCCTGCTGTCAACCTAGAGCGACGACAATTGATCACGCAATCCGGGGCCGTGTTCTGTGTCGGCAGCGTTAACTCCGTGGCAGACCTCATGATCTATCTGTGTGGCGAGATTTTCTCCCAGCGCGTCGCGCGCCATATCGAGAGCCAGTTCTCGCCCGAGATTAG
Source organism: Halieaceae bacterium (assembly GCA_002705465.1). GTDB lineage: Bacteria > Pseudomonadota > Gammaproteobacteria > Pseudomonadales > Halieaceae > Luminiphilus. The sequence goes on along the minus strand of PAGS01000071.1, from coordinate 9,976 downwards.
ACAGCGGTTCTCCCCCTCCCCTCTGGGCTCCCCCAGAGATCTTCACCCCGACGAGTTAATCGCGGATGCTCAGTCCGAGCTGATGAAGGACCTCCGTGTGCCGCTGTGCATACCCAAGCTCGCGTCGATGTTGGGCATCAGCAGCCGAACGCTGATACGACGCTTCAAATCGGCAACGGGCGTCACGATAAGCGCCTATCTCCGCGAGCGCCGACTGGATGAGGCCCAGTCGTTATTACGCCGGACAAACCTCTCCGTCACCGAGGTCGGGAGCACCGTTGGGCACCCCGACCCGTCGCACTTCACGCGCATGTTCAGGGAACAGACGGGCCTGACCCCCACAGCATACCGAGCTGCAGTCCGGCAGAAAGCCTTCGAAGCCATAGACAGTTCCACGTGAGCTTGCAGGCCTCTCGCAGTTAGGGCTAAATGCCCGCCCTGATCGAATTTGAGACCGCAATCCATGACCGATGTGATGATTATCGATGGCGCCCGGACCCCCATGGGCGGGTTGTTGGGTGATCTTGCCGATGCGACAGCCAACGAACTGGGTACCACGGCCATTAGCGCGACTCTGGAGCGCTCCGGTGCCAGGGCCGAAGCGATTGACGAGGTGTTCATGGGCTGTGTCCTGCCAGCAGGCTTGAAGCAGTGCCCTGCTCGACAAGCCATGCTCGGCGCCGGTATCCCGAATACAACAGGGGCGGTCACCATCAACAAGGCCTGTGGTAGTGGCATGCAGGCGACGATTTTTGCAGCTGACAGCATCACTGCCGGGACCAATCAGCTCGTGATCAGCGGGGGATTGGAGAGCATGTCCAATGCGCCACAAATTCTGATGACGGGTCGTCGCGGACAGCGCCTAGGGCATAGCAAGGTGTATGACCATATGTTTCTGGATGGACTGGAAGATGCCTACACCGGGGCAGCAATGGGCAGCTTTGCGCAAAAAACAGCCGACGAGCACGGGCTGACCCGAGAAGAAATGGATGCCTTTGCCATTGAGAGTTTGACTCGCGCCCAGCGTGCGATCGATGAGGGGCTGAATAGCAAGGAAATTGCCCCCGTCACGATTAAGACCCGTCGGGGTGAGCACACGGTCACCATCGACGAACAGCCCCACAAAGCAAACCTCGAGAAGATCCCACAACTTCGACCCGTTTTTTCGGAGGGCGGCACCATTACCCCCGCCAATTCGAGCTCTATTTCTGATGGCGCAAGCGCTTTATTGCTGGCGAGCGAATCTGCGGCGAGTGCACAGGGGCTCACGCCACGGGCAAGGATCGTTGCGCATGCTCGAAACAGTCTTGCACCCGAATCGTTCACGCTGGCTCCCATCGGCGCCACGGAGCAAGTGCTCGAAAAGGCGGGCTGGACGGCATCAGATGTCGACCTGTGGGAGATCAATGAGGCATTTGCCATGGTCACAATGCTCACCACACGCGCACTGGATTTGGATCCCGCCTGCGTGAACGTGCATGGCGGTGCGTGTGCGCAGGGTCATCCTGTCGGCTCCACCGGCTCGCGCATTATCGTGACGCTGATCCATGCGCTAGAACATTACGGTAAGAGACGGGGCGTGGCGGCCCTGTGCATCGGCGGCGGCGAAGCTACCGCAATGGCGATCGAACTGATCTGACGTGGATGACTGATCACCCCTATGCTTAGCGACATCCCAACACTGCTTGACGACATCAGCGCTGGCCGCATGGTCATTCTGATGGACGACGAGGATCGGGAAAACGAAGGCGACTTGATCATTGCCGCGGAGAAGATCACCCCGGCGGTTGTCAACTTCTTCGCCACGGAAGCCTGCGGCCTTATCTGCATGCCGATTACCCCTGAACGCGCGAGGCAACTGAATCTGCCGCTAATGGTTCGGGACAACCGCTCACAACACGAGACCAATTTCACAGTATCGATTGATGCCACATCACAAGTGGGACCTGGGATCAGTGCAGCACAGCGCGCCCACACCATCTTGCAAGCAGTGGCGGAGGATGCCACGCCAAAAGATATTCAGCAGCCAGGACACATCTTTCCGCTGGTTGCCAAACCGGGCGGAGTGCTCAAGCGAGCGGGTCATACCGAGGCGGGTGTGGATCTGGCCCGCATGGCCGGGCTGGCGCCGGCGGCAGTGATCGTGGAGATCATGAATCCGGACGGCACGATGGCGCGGCGCCCCGAGCTTGAGATCTTTGCCAAACAACATCAGCTCAACATGGGCACCATTGCCGACCTCATCGAATATCGCTCGCTACATGAGCAATCGATTGAAATTCACTGTGCTGAGCCCATTCACACCGAGTGGGGGCGTTTTGTCTTGCATACCTATCGGGATCTTATCGATGGCACTTTGCACTTTGCGCTGAGTCTTGGCGACCTGTCCGCACCCGGCCCCGTGCCGGTCCGGGTCCAGCCGATGAACACACTTCGGGATTTTTTGGGCACCCGCTTGGATGCAGACAGTGCGCCCGGCTGGTCCTACCGCGCTGCAATGAGCCACGTGGCGACAGAGGGTCGCGGGGTCGTCGTATTGCTGGGAGGGACCGAAACCTCCGACACGATTCTCGAAGACATCGACCAGCTGTTGCATGCAGAGCAGCGACCCACACCACCCCAAAATTACAGACTCATCGGCACCGGCGCTCAAATGCTCCGCCATCTCGGCCTGAGTGAGCTGCAGTTACTGTCAGCGCCACTGCATTTCAACGCCCTGTCGGGCTTCAACCTTCAGATCACCGATTTTCTGGCCGCCCCGGGCCGATAAGGCGGGATCGACCAACTACTAGCGGCCGAACTTGCGTTGAGGGCAATTGATCTAAAAGCCCCAGTCATCCGCAGACCTCAGTCGTGAACAATCAGCAGTGGAGGGTCACCACATCACCTAGTGAGGCGCGCTCGGTCGTGACCTCACTGACCGCTGTATCGGTGGGATACCCAAAAGACATGCCGAACATCAGCTGCTCGTGATCGCCCAGAGAGAGCGCCGGACGAATCACGTTTGCGAGAAACGCGAGTGCGGTCTGGGGACAGGACCCCAAACCATGGGCGGTGAGCCCCAGCATCACGGTCTGAGCAAACATACCGAGGTCGCAGGCCTCACGCAGACCAAAACCGGTGGGCAGCGTGAAAAACGCAACCGCGGGCGCGTCGAAAAAACTGAAGTTGCGCATAAACCAAGCGTTGCGCTCGGCCTTCTGATCACGAGCGATACCCAGTGAATCGTACAAGGCTGCGGCCGACGCATATTGGCGCGCCTTGTAGACCCCCTCGTATTGACCATCGTAGGGAAAATCCAGTGCGATCTCGCCCGCCGCAAACTTAGCAGGCAGCTCCTGACGGAGCTGCTCGAGCGTTTCACCCGTGACAACATGTACGAACCAGGGCTGGGTATTACAGTTGCTTGGCGCTCGCTGCGCCGTGCCAAACACCGACTCGATAATCTTTCGGGGCACAGGGTCGGACTTAAAGTCGCGCATTGACCGGCGACGGCTCACAACATCGAGGAATACCTGTGTCGGATTTGCAACGTTCATGGGCACCTCATCGTTTTCGTTCGTGTCGTCATCAGCACGTGCGTGTTGGGACTCATCTCAGCGGAGATTCCCGTCGGTGCGCTCCGGTATGTATTCCGCCGACAGCCAAGCGGGCCCCACTCTGCGCTCATTGGCCACCGGTGCGAGCCGCGAACCTGACCCTGTTGATGGGCAGGCTCCCGTCGCCAGCCAATCCAGCGCTGCGCCAAGCGAAGCCTCCTTGGGGTCGCCAAAGGCGTTGAGAATGTCGTCCTCCGCCTCACACAGCGTGAACCTCCCCGTGCCCTCCAGCCCTACCTGGTGGTACCCGCCTTGATTCTCACCATTGACGATTTCAAAGGCCGTTAACCGCAACGCCACATCGCAGTCTGCACGGGACAAACCCTCCACGAACTCGTACATGTCCCAACGGCCCTGTCCAACCTGCTTTCCAAAGGTATTGCCGCCCACCATCACCACGTCGATGTGCGGATCAAGGCCATTGATGATGAGTTCGCTGGCGGAGGCCGTTGAGCGGGAGGTGATAAAAGCAATGCGACTCGGCGAGAAAGTGGCTGACAGCTCGTCAAAGAACCCCCAGTTGCCTTGGTCGTCGTTGTAATCAGGGTGTTGGTCGTTGACCTGCATCTTAAATGAGGGCTCCCCTCTGGCCGTTCGTCCGGCGAGCAGATCCATCATCGTGTCAGCGACTCGCAGTAGGCCGCCGCCGTTGTAACGGAGGTCAATGACCAGATCGGTCACGTCGTTATTCGCGAAGACAGTCGCCGCCTCGGTCAATGACGAAAATCCCTCTGCGGGGTCAAGCGCCGCATCGATGAACTGCCTAAGATGAAGATAACCCACCGGAGCCGTACCCGCCCGCTCGATCAACTTTGGCGCCTCAGCCAGCGCCGGGGGAGACACCTCTTCCTTGGCTACCGAGACTTCGATCTCTTCGCCATTCCGAGCAAACCGAAACCCTCGCTCTACACCCACCTCACTAGGCCCAAAGATCTCCGCGTTAGACGCTCCTTGGGTACGCAAGTCTTCCAGCGTCTCAAAACCCGACCCGCGGTCAACTGCGATCAATTCCATGCCACGCCTGACACCTGCTCTGAACGCCGGGCCGTTTTCAAAAACATCAGTGATAAAAAGTTGGGTCGAGGTACTGGTTGATCGAAACCCGAAGCCCACATAAGCGCCCGAGCTGATATTGGTCTCGTCCCGGGTGATGGTAGTCATGTACGAAAAACCCTTGTCACGCCCACCATCCAAGAGAGGCTGCAGGCGGGCATCAAGGTACGCCTGGGCACTGTCGTAATCAGCTTTGTTGACCGCGGCCATCTCGTCATACCACAGATACCAGGAGTCAGTAATCGATTCGACAAAGTCGATTTGGGCAGATACGCCGCAAGCTTCCTGCTCGTCAGTGCCATCGGTTGACCCGCTATTTGACGAACCACCGCCGGGGGAACTACCGCCAGAGTCGCCGCTGGACGACCCCCCGCCTGACGCCCCGCCCGCAACCGAGGGCGGCGCGGGGCTGGAACTACCCCCACCGCTGCAGGCCGACAGACAAAGCGCTGTGATTAATGCGAAGAGCCAGTGTTTGTTGTGCACCCTTTCACCAAACAGTTGGAGTCTGACTCTGATATTAGCGCATCAGCAACCCGCTCATAACCGAATTACTGACGGCTTGTGCACACTCCGGGACTGTGGCAACGTCGCCCCCAATATCTCCGGGAACAAAGGCTATGCAAACAGGTTACGGACCTGCCCTGCTACTGGGCGTGCTGATCGGTGGCGCGATTTTGCTTGACGATGTGATCACACCGAAGCGAAAAGGCCCACCGCCACGCGTCGCAATGTTTCATCACGGAGACGGGTTCGACGATCCGAAGGCTGTGTCCCGATCAGGTGATCACAACGTTTGGGTCATCAATGGCGACGACACCGTAGAAGCTGAGATTCACAAGGAAATCAGAGTCGAGTTGGCGTCAGAAGAGGACGCTGCAGACGAGGAGCAGCTGATGATTTCCGTCAGCGTCGACGCTGATGATGAGCCCGCCAGTGACCTGCCGGCCGCCATTGGCGCTGTCATCGATACCGCTCGAGCCGAGGGGCGAGATCCGACGAAGGCAGAAATTGAAGCAGCAGTCTCCGCGATAGCAGGAGACGCCAAGTCGATCGATGTCGAGGTGCTGTCCACCAAGGACTGAATCGGGGTATGAAAGATAGGGGGAAGCTATGGACCTGAGCACTTGGATCACACTTGGCGTCATCGTCCTAGTTATCGTCTGGGCGATAGCGATCTACAACCAACTCGTCTCGTTGTCCAATCGCTACCAGAATGGCTTTGCCCAAATAGAGGTCCAACTCAAACGTCGTTACGACCTGATCCCCAACCTCGTCGAGACCGCCAAGGGTTATCTCAGTCATGAACGGGAGACCCTCGAAGCGGTCATTTTGGCCAGAAACGAGGCTGCCGCGGCGCTAGGCAATTTAGGCGGTGGTGACGTAACCGCCAGTGGCATCAAGAGCCTCGCAGGTGCCGAGAGCGCACTCGCAGCGGCGCTCGGGAAGCTCAATGTTGTGATGGAGGCCTACCCTGACCTCAAAGCCAGCGCCAACATGCAGCAGCTCAGTGAAGAACTCACGTCCACCGAAAATCGCGTGGCATTCGCTCGTCAGGGGTTTAACGACGCGGTGATGTCTTACAACACCTACCGCCAATCCTTCCCCAATATCGTGATTGCCAATCAGTTTGGACACCGCGAGGACGCCGAGCTACTGGAGTTTGAAGACAGCGCCGAGATTCAGGCCGCACCCAACGTCAGTTTTTCTTGAATTTTCTCTGATACGTGGATTTCTTCCGTGAACAGGAGATCGCGCGGCGCAACACTCGGCTTCTCACCGGGCTTTTTGTGCTGGCCGTGCTGGCGCTCATTGCTATCACCAATCTTCTTTTCATCGGGCTGTTACTGTTCGAGACAGAGGGCGACCCCGGCTACTTTTTCGAGTATTTCGATTGGCCATCATTTATTGCGGTCGGTGCGGTGGTCGCACTGGTAATTGGGGTTGTTGTGCTCGTTAACTGGTTCAACTTTGCCCGGGGCGGAAAACAAATCGCTACCGCGCTGGGTGGCACGTTGGTGCAACCGGGCACCGACGACCCGTTGGAGAGACGGGCCACCAACATTGTTCAGGAAATGGCCTTGGCCGCCAACATGCCCGTCCCGTCTCTCTACGTGCTCAATGAGGAGCCAGGTATCAATGCCTTTGCCGCGGGGACCAGCCCAGCCAACGCCGTCGTAGCGGTAACCCGCGGTGCCTTAACAACCCTTGATCGCGACCAGTTACAGGGCGTCATCGGACATGAATTCAGCCACATTCTTAACGGCGACATGCGACTCAGTGTCCGCCTCGCCGCTATGCTGCGTGGCATCACCTTCATCGGTGATGTTGGGGGCATTCTGCTCCGCAGTTCATCCCACCGACGCCGCTACCGCAGCAACAAGGAGGACAATCAGGGCGCGTTAGTAGCGTTGGGGCTGGGTTTGTACCTCGTCGGTTTACTCGGTGGCTTGATGGCAGGGCTCATCAAATCTGCTATTTCCAAACAAAAGGAATATCTGGCAGACGCTTCCGCGGTGCAATTCACCCGTAACCCGAAGGGCATCGGCAACGCGCTAAAAGTGATCGGGGGGTGCGACTCAGGCACGCTGGTGGAGGCCGGACGCGCAGAGGAAATGTCCCATCTTTTTTTTGGGCAGGTACAGCATCGCCTCTGGAGTGGTTTTGCAACGCATCCACCGATTGAGACACGCATTCAGCGTATCGATCCAGACTGGGATGGCATTTTTCTCGCCGCATTACCTTCACAGGACTTTGCCACCGACGATGAACCGGCCGATGACCCGGGTCATGAGGCGGCGCTGGGCGCCATTGCGGTTGTCGCGGCCGGCGCAACCGCAACCATGACTCAAACCGGGGGTGCGGCGGTAGCCGATGGGGACGAGCGCGAGGAGACTGAGGCTTTGCTCCAGGAAACCCGGGATCCGCTGGGGGCGATGGCATTGGTACTGGCGTTAGCCTGGGACCCGCCTCATGAGGCGTCGCAGTGGGAAGCGCTTGATATCAAACCCGTTGAAGGTCTCTCCAACGCGATCCGCCGGTGGTGCGAACCTTTGAGAGCCCGAAATGCCGAGCAGCGACTCGCTTTGATAGAGCTTTGTCTGCCGGCCTTGCGGGGACTCTCGGCGGAGCAATACCAGTCATTTCGTGAGCTGTTGCTTGAGTGGATCAATGCGGATGGCAACACAACGTTGGCGGAATGGTGTTTGTTTCAAACAGTGCGGCATTTTTTAGATCCCGAGTTTATGGGTACTCGCCCTGCCCGCCCAAAACACAAATCGCTCACTGCAGTTACTGACGATTTGGCGATCGTGCTGGGGACCATGGCATACCTGACGGATGAGGATACCAGTCGCGCATTTAACCGCGGCAGTGCGATGCTCGAACTGCCGCTGCGGCTACCCGAGGTATCTGCCCTCACCGTGACGCATTTTAGCGACGCGGTAGAAAACCTCGCCGAGTGCTATCCACTCCTCAAAGTGTCAGTGCTGAAGGCCGTGGCTTTGGTAGCGGCCGATGATGGCGTGATCAGCGATATCGAGATCACTTTGGTCAAGGCCATGGCAGCGTCCCTGGATTGTCCGGTACCTGATGCCATGCTGGAGGCAAACGACATTCGCAAAACGGATGCCTAATGTCCGGCGATCTCATAGCAGCCGCCGAGTCGCAACCCTCGGTTGATCCTGAGCACACACATAGCCTAAAGTTCTCCGACTTGTTTTGAACAAGTGATTGTGCCCGGCGCACCGATAACTAAAAAGATGACGTCTCCAGAGGACTTGAACCATGCCATCAGCCGACGACCGCTATGCCATATCAGAACTGCTCAATCGAATGGCCTACTACTACGATGAAGGACATCTTGATGAGCTCGGCGCTTGCTTCGCAGACGGCGCGATCATGAGCATGCAGATCGCGGGTGGCGACATGGTAGGCCCCTTTGAGGGCCGCGACAGCATCATGGAGCTCTACTGCGGCGCCAAAGCGAGCCAGACTGATGTCCGGCGTCATGACATCACCAACATTATGTTTGATGACTTCGGCGATACGCTGGCGGTCACGTCATACCTCACGCTGTTTGCCACCGAGCATGCTGAAACCAAGTTGTTGACGACCGGGGTATACCGCGATCAGGTCACCGAAATCGATGGCACATGGAAAATATCCCGGCGCCACATCGACCTCGATAGTGCCTATTAAGCGGCTGCGATGAACCTCGGTCGCATCCCCGCCAAAACAGCGCTGCTCGACCCCGGGCGCGAGGCACTCATAGACATCCCCAACAACCGGCGTATGACCTTCGGCACCCTCGATGAGCGGGTTCGACGGCTGGCGAACGGCTTTTGTGATGGGCTGAACCTCAAGAAAGGGGATCGGGTCGCCATCCTTTCAAAGAACTGCATCCAATATATGGAAGTGTTCTACGCCTGCGCCCGCAGCGGGCTGATCGCCCAGCCTCTGAACTGGCGGCTCGCTGAGCCCGAGATGGCGCGCATTCTGGAAGATGGCGAACCCCGTGTGCTGGTTAGCTCCGAAGAATACGCCGAGCTTGCCGAGTCGCTGGCAAGCTCAACAAGCATCCCTAAAACACTGGTGTTCACCGCGTCGGCAGACTGTCACTACGAACAGTTGATCGAGGCCTCGAGTGAGGCGGAACCCGCCTCCTCGGCAGACGTCACGGGCGATGACCCCATGTTAATTCTCTACACCGGCGGCACCACGGGCGAGTCCAAGGGTGCTCTGCACTCTCATCACACGCTATACATGGGCATGCTGAATCAGTCCATCGCAGAGCGTGTCGTGCCCGCCGACGTCTACATGCTCACCGGGCAAATGTTCCACATTCCAGTGGCACTCGCCATGAACTATATGGCTCACGGATGCCCTGTTGTGCTCATTAATTTTGACGCCAAACTGGCGCTGGATGTTATTCAACAAGAACGGGTGTCGGCGTTCCTGGGCATCACGACAATGATTAATTGGATGATGGCGGTCGAGGGTTTTGAAGACTACGACCTCAGCAGCCTGCGAAACTTCCAATACGGCGGCGGGCCCATGCCCCGCTCCGTGGTGGAAGCCGCCCTCAATGCCTTCCCCTGCACCATGATTCAGGGCTATGGACAAACCGAAGGGATGACCATGACGTTCCTGTCGCAAGAGGATCATCAGCGCGCGATCGCTGGTGACCACCCCGAGCGCTTGGGCTCCTGCGGTCGTGAGGGGTTCGTCTCCGAAATTCTGGTGGTCGACCCCGATGGCAACCCGGTCCCCAGAGACGGCAGCGCGGCGGGCGAAATTATTGTCCGTTCGGAGGCCAATATGCT
>PAGS01000011.1 GCA_002705465.1 Halieaceae bacterium | reverse complement strand
TTTACGTGCTGCAGAAATTTACTATTCCAAGAGGTGTGCACCTCATTGCTATCAATCCAGTACATCACAAATTCGGGCAACAATGCCTTGGCCTCTGACTCTGTAATTCCCGCGAGGCTGAGTGTCTCGTAGACAGATGTATCGGGCTGCCAGTTGCGCGGGATGCGCGTTGGTTCCGTGCTGTGATGGAGCTGGCTGGTGTGTTTCAGCCAGCGTCTGCGCACATGCTCTACGAAACGGCTATTGACCTCTTTAGGCGGACCCCCGCGTTCACTCCAGTAGAGGATAAATTCGGCGCGCACCGACTCGGCGAAAACGATATCGATGCCGGCTTGCGCCAGAATGTCCAGCGCGTCCTGACTCGGTACCCAGTCCTTACCGAAGGGCGGCGGTACACTGACTTCAAACGCTTGTGACTGCCCTGCCTTTACCTCGCTCTGCTGCGCTTCTCGCCACCGTGAAAGTACGAGCTGCCTAAACTGGGTATCGATCTCGGTGCCCTGTGTCTCGATAAACTGCGTGGCGATGCTCGCGATAAAGTGCCGCGGAATACCGTGGGTCAACGCGATCAGATCCTCGAGCGCAGCGCTGGGCTGCCATTTACCGCCTTCTGTCGGCTCGGGTTCAGCGGCTGGGCTTGAGACGCCGCCCGCCGATACCGACGCTTCAGCGGAGGCACTTAACAAGACGCTGCCGGGCGTCTGGCTTTGCCTTTGCTGGAGAATACCCAACGTCACCAGCTTCCCGATGAGATCCGCAATATGCTCGATGGACCAAAATGACAGCGTTGCTTGCAACCTCGCGAGAGAAATCGCGGTCCAGGCCTCACGATCTGCAAGCTGTTCGCCCAGTGCCTGAAGGAGCACCGCTTCCTCAAGACCGATAGTCTCTGCCAACTCGGGTGAGAAAGTGAGTTGTCGGTCGGGGATGAGGGAAACGGAAGGCATGGTGATGCTGTTGAGGCTTGTTGGTCTGATAGGATACCGGCTTACCTCCACCAATACAGCAATTACGCTCAGATATCGGAGAGTGCCGCGTGGCGAAGGCAAAAACCGCGTTTGTCTGCAACGACTGTGGGGCCGATTTTCCCAAATGGCAGGGCCAGTGTGGGGAATGCCATGCCTGGAATACGCTCTCTGAGATCCGTTTGAGTGGCCCGGCCTCCAAATCGGCCTCAGGTCGGTCAAACGGCCGCTCTGGCTACGCCGGCACAACGGCATCGGTGCAGCGCCTCGAGGATGTGGCGATACTGGATTTACCCCGACTTTGCTCGGGGTTTGACGAGTTTGATCGTGTATTGGGCGGCGGCTTTGTGCCGGGCTCCAGCATACTGATCGGTGGACACCCCGGGGCGGGTAAGAGCACGCTACTCCTGCAAACCCTGTGTCGCCTCGCAGCGCAGCAGCCGGCAATCTATGTCACAGGTGAGGAGTCACCCGAGCAGATCGCGCTGCGCGCCAATCGGTTGGGCTTGCCCACCGATCAGCTGCAGCTCATGGCCGAGACAGATGTGGACGCGATCTTGGCGTCAGCAGAGGCCTTGAAGCCCCAGGTCTTGGTCGTGGATTCGATTCAGGTTGTGCACAGTGAGACGTTGACCTCGGCGCCCGGAAGCGTCTCACAAGTTCGCGACTGCGCCGCGCAATTAACCCGCTACGCTAAACAGACGGGTACCGTGCTGATTTTGGTCGGCCATGTGACCAAGGATGGGAGCCTTGCTGGCCCAAAGGTCCTCGAGCACATGATTGACTGCTCGATCCTGCTCGAAGGTGACCATGATTCCCGCTTCCGCACGCTCAGGGGCCAGAAAAACCGATTTGGGGCCGTGAACGAGCTCGGCATTTTTGCAATGACTGACGCAGGCATGCGCGAGGTCACCAACCCGTCGGCTATTTTTTTGGACCGCTCCGAGCATATCGCGCCAGGGACCACCGTCGTGGTTGTGTGGGAAGGCACCCGGCCGCTGCTCGTTGAGATTCAGGCGCTGGTTGACGATAGCTCCCTGGGCAACCCCCGTAGGGTAACGGTGGGGTTTGAGCAAAATCGCTTGGCGATGTTGCTCGCGGTTTTACATCGGCATGGTGGCATTCAGGTTGGCGATCAGGACGTGTTTGCCAATGTAGTGGGCGGCGTCCGCGTGATGGAAACTTCTGCTGACCTGGCGCTTCTATTGGCGGTGGTATCAAGCCTGCGTAACAGGCCGCTTCCCCGGGATTGGGTCGTGTTTGGTGAGGTTGGATTGTCCGGCGAGATCCGGCCAGTAGCCAGCGGGCAGGAGCGTCTTTCCGAGGCGGCCAAACACGGCTTTAAACTCGCGATCGTACCCAAGGGCAACGCACCCAAAAAATCGATTTCAGGGTTGAAGGTGGTTCCCGTCTCACGGCTTTCTGAGGCGCTGGAGGCCTGCGATTAGCAGAGCTGACCCCCGGGCAAGAACCAACTATTTCAGCTTGCGGTGTTTCACGCGGCTGGGAACCGCGGCATCGGCCCCGGCTCGCTGCCGGTACTCTTCCTCGTATTCCGAGTAGTTACCCTCGTGAAAGATCACGCTGCCGTCGTTCTCATAGGCGAGTATGTGGGTCGCGATTCTGTCTAGGAACCATCGGTCGTGGGAGATGACCAGCGCTGAACCTGGGAACGCCAGCAAGGCCTCCTCCAGCGCCCGCAGTGTTTCCACATCCAGATCGTTGGTCGGCTCATCCAGCAGCAATACGTTGGCACCCTGTTTGAGAAGCTTGGCGAGGTGCAAGCGGTTGCGCTCTCCGCCGGAGAGGTCCTTTACAAATTTTTGCTGGTCGGACCCTTTGAAATTAAAGCGGCCCACGTAGGAGCGTGAGGGAACTTCATAATTGCCGATGCGAATAATATCAAGGCCGTCCGAGACCTCCTCCCAAACCGTTTTGCTCCCGTCGAGATCGTCGCGGGACTGGTCGACGTAACCGAGCTCTACCGTCTCGCCCACGGATACGTCGCCCCCGTCGGGGTTTTCGAGCCCCATGAGAATTCTGAACAGAGTGGATTTACCCATGCCGTTGGCACCAATGATGCCCACGATGCTACCTTTTGGCACTACAAAGCTCACGTCCTCGAACAGTAGCCGATCACCAAAGGTTTTCCTCAGTTCACTCACCTCGATGACTTTATCGCCAAGGCGCGCACCGGGTGGTATGTAGATTTCATTGGTCTCGTTGCGGCTCTGAAATTCCTGGGAGTTGAGTTCATCAAAGCGTTGCAGGCGCGCTTTGTTCTTTGCTTGGCGACCTTTTGGATTCGATCGGACCCACTCCAGCTCTGCCTTTATAGCCTTCTGATGTGAAGCCTCTTGGCGTTGCTCTTGCTCAATACGTTTTTCTTTTGCTTCCAACCATGTGGAGTAATTCCCCTCATAGGGGATGCCGCGCCCGCGATCCAACTCAAGAATCCAGCCCGCCGCATTGTCCAGAAAATAGCGATCGTGAGTAATTGCGACCACCGTTCCTGGAAAATCCTCAAGGAAGTGCTCGAGCCATGCTACGGATTCCGCATCAAGATGGTTGGTGGGCTCATCAAGCAGCAGCATATCGGGTTCTGACAATAGCAATCGTGCGAGGGCGACACGGCGAAGCTCTCCCCCGGAGAGGTTATCAACGTTAGCCTCCCAGGGCGGCAAACGAAGCGCATTGGCTGCGATCTCAAGCCGCGTATCGAGATTGTGGGCATCTTTTGCCTGAATGATGTCCTCAAGGCGGGCTTGTTCCTTGGCGAGCGCATCAAAGTCGGCGTCGGGTTCAGCGTAATCGGCGTAAATTTTCTCGAGCCCCGCCAAGGCGTCGATGGCCTCCTGCACCCCTTCTTCCACATTGCCACGGACGTCTTTTTCACCGTTCAGCTGGGGCTCCTGTGGCAGGTAACCGATCTTAATATCGGGTTGCGGGCGCGCCTCGCCCAGAATGTCGGTATCGATGCCCGCCATAATCTTGAGCAGCGTCGACTTACCGGCACCATTGAGTCCCAAAACGCCTATCTTGGCGCCCGGGAAAAACGAGAGGGAGATGTCTTTCAGTATTTCTTTCTTGGGTGGGACGATTTTTCCCACTCTGTTCATGGTGTAGACGTATTGCGCCACGGTTGAGCTCCGCAGTGAGTAAATGGGTAGTCGAGCCTCACGGGAGGCGGGCCAGTGTGGAAGCGACTAATGAGGCAAAGTGTAATCAAAGGCGCCCGGTTATGCCCGTTTTGGTATTGGCGCATTTGCCACAACGCTTGATGGACTGCGCTCGACGACACTACAACCTCGCCCAAAAAGCGAGCCGCGTTCAAGGGGTGCCTGTCTATTCCTCTCGAATTTCCACAATCGTGGACTTGATCACGTCTTCGAGTTTCTGCTCGGTCTCGTTCCAAACCACGAGCCTTTCACTGTTCGGGTTGGCTGGCACGTCTGCTTCTCTGAACTCGATGGTTTTAATCTCACCGGTTTTCCAGTGTTTGAAGGTCATAAATTTCTTGGGCATGCCATAATACCCTGAAGCCACGCGCACAGATCAATGCGGTTTGAAATAGGCCCTCTCGCCCGAGTATGTAAGGTCCGATTTCCTTGACCCAAAGCGCGCTGGCTCGCCTGCACCAGCGGCACAAAAGCCTGACGGCGGCGCTCTGTTCGGCTAACATTCGCCCCTCGTTACCACTCTTCGGGGTCCATCACCCCCGTTTTTTCGCAGGATACAGTTATGAACCAAGCTGCCACTCATTTATCGCAGTATCTCGACCGCGACGCGCAAACGATAAAGGCGTTTGACACCGAGCTGTGGTCGGCCATGAGCGCCGAAACGGTGCGACAGGAGGAGCACATCGAGCTGATTGCCTCCGAAAATTATTGCAGTCCCCGGGTGCTTGAGGCTCAGGGTTCTGTGCTGACCAACAAGTACGCCGAGGGCTACCCCGGTAAGCGCTACTACGGGGGCTGTGAGTTTGTCGATCAGGCGGAAACGCTGGCGATTGAGCGCGCTAAGGCCCTGTTTGGCGCCGATTTTGCGAATGTGCAGCCTCACTCGGGGTCCAGCGCCAACATCGCTGTGTTTCAGGCCCTGCTGAAGCCGGGCGACACTGTGTTAGGCATGAGCCTTGCCGATGGCGGGCACCTCACGCATGGCGCCTCGGTGAATTTCTCGGGCAAGATCTATAACGCGGTGCAGTACGGTATCGACCACAGCACGGGTTTGATCGACTATGACGCGCTGCGGGAGCTCGCCGTGGCACACAAGCCGAAAATGATTATCGGTGGATTTTCTGCCTACAGCCGGATACTGGACTGGGCGAAATTCCGCGAGATCGCAGACGAAGTCGGGGCCTACTTACTGGTTGATATGGCACACGTTGCGGGGCTGGTCGCGGCGGGTGTCTACCCGAGCCCAATTCCCTTTGCAGATGTGGTGACAACCACCACCCACAAAACCCTCCGCGGCCCGCGCTCAGGGCTGATATTGGCCCGGGCCAATGAGGCTTTGGAGAAGCAATTCAATTCTGCAATCTTCCCCGGCGCGCAGGGCGGGCCTCTAATGCACGTGATTGCCGCCAAGGCGGTGGCCTTCAAGGAAGCCATGTCACCTGAATTTGTGGACTATCAAAAACAGGTGATTCGCAATGCACAAGCAATGGCTGCAACGTTTGTTGCCAACGGTCACAAAATTGTCTCTGGCGGCACTGATAACCACCTGATGCTGCTGGATCTGATCGGGAAGGACTACACGGGTAAGGACGCCGATGCTGCCTTGGGTGAGGCTTATATCACGGTGAACAAGAACGCCGTCCCCAACGACCCACGATCTCCCTTTGTTACCTCTGGCCTACGATTGGGTACGCCGGCGATTACGACGCGTGGCTTTGGCACCGAGCAGACTGAGCAGCTGACAGGGTGGATTTGCGAGGTGCTGGCATCGATTGAAGCGGGTAGTTCTGGTGAGGTCATCCCGGCCGTACGTGATCAGGTGAAGGCGCTGTGCGCCACGCTACCGGTTTACGCGCGTTAGGGAACGAGCAAGTCACCCAAAGGCTCGGCCATGCACTGCCCCTTCTGCAGCACTGATGAAACCAAGGTCATCGATTCCCGATTGGTGGCCGAGGGTGCCCAGGTTCGACGGCGACGCGAGTGCCTTAGTTGTACTGAGCGTTTCACCACCTACGAGGCGGCTGAGCTGGTGTTGCCACGCATCATCAAACAAGATGGCAGCCGCGAGCCGTTCGATGAGGAGAAGCTTCGCTCAGGTCTGCTTCGAGCGCTGGAGAAACGGCCGGTGTCGGTAGAAAGTATCGAAGCTGAAATCGACCAGATCAAACATCGCCTTCGCGCGACAGGTGAGCGAGAGGTGCAGTCCCTTCAGGTGGGCGAAAAGGTCATGGAGTCGCTGAAGGCGCTCGACCATGTTGCCTATGTGCGCTTTGCTTCGGTCTACAGAAGTTTTCAGGATCTGGCGGAGTTTCGCGACGCGATTGAATCGCTTGAGGCCGAGCCGAGTCAGGAATTGGAGGCCGAGCCGAGTCAGGAAAAAGCGCCGTGACCCATGACGACGATCGTGCGTGGATGGAACGCGCGATCGCTTTGGGACGCAAGGCCCGATATTGGTCGGCGCCGAACCCGGCAGTGGGCTGTGTCCTGTTGCAAGACGGTGTCGTCCTCGGCGAGGGGTTCACCCAGCCCGCGGGCAGCGCCCATGCCGAAATCATGGCGCTTCAGTCAGCGCGGGACGCTCACGGCCCTGAGGCCGTAGCTGGAGCGACCGCCTTCGTGACGCTTGAGCCATGCAGCCACGAAGGGCGGACAGGCCCCTGCGTGGACGCGTTGATTGAGGCGCGTATCGAGCGCGCGGTGGTGTCCATTGAGGACCCCAACCCAGCGGTTTCCGGTCAGGGCGTAAGCGCCCTGCGCGATGCCGGTATTGCGGTGGAGCTGGGTATGTGTACAGAGCAGGTTGAGCAGGATCTGGCGGGGTTCCTGCTGCGCATGCGTCGCGGTTACGGCCGCGTCACCCTCAAGCTGGCGACTTCTCTCGATGGTCGCACTGCCATGGCCTCGGGAGAGAGTCAGTGGATTACGGGCTCGTCGGCGCGCCAAGACGTTCAGCGACTGCGTGCGGAAGCGGACGTTATTGTGACGGGCATTGGCACTGTTCTCGCGGATGACTGTCGGCTGACGCTGCGCGCCGATGGGTTGCCGCTGTCCGAGGCTGATAAGGCGCGTGCGCTGGCCCATGCACCTGCACGGATGGTGTTGGACAGTCGTGCGCGAACGCCACTGACCGCCCGGATTCTCGAGGGTGAATCGACCACCATTGTCATGACGGTCACAACGCAACCGGTCGATTTGGGAGCAGAGACAGAGGTTTGCCAGTTACCTGCGGATGCTGAAGGCCGAGTTGCGCTGACAGCATGGGTGGATTTGCTCCGCGAGCGCGCCTACAACGAGATTTTGGTTGAGGCGGGCCCGACGCTGGCCGGCGCGTTGCTGAAAGAGGGGTGGGTGGATCAACTGGTGGTATATCAGGCGCCCAAACTGTTGGGTGATGCGGCTAGGCCGATGGCAATCATGGCAATCGATGCCCTCGCTGAAGCAATCGAGTTCAACATCGCAGAAGTGACCCGTCTGGACACGGATCTGCGTATCATTGCGACCCCGCGTGTGTGATTGCCTATAGAGGCTTCGCGGATCGAATCATTCTGAGTCAGGAGTCACGGTGTTTACAGGACTTATTCAAGCGGTCGGCCGCATTGCCGAGATTGAATCGGGCAAGCAGGATATTCGGCTTCGCATTGACACGGGAAAGTTGCCGCTTGACGAGGTCTCTCTTGGAGACAGTATTGCGACGAGCGGCGTCTGTCTCACGGTCACTGATTTACCCGGGGGTGGCTTCTGGGCGGATGTCTCCCCTGAGACGCTGTCCCTGACGACTCTGGGTGGCAAAGGGGTCGGTGATCCCGTCAATCTGGAGACGTCCCTTACGCTGAGTACGCCACTCGGGGGGCATCTTGTCAGTGGGCACGTAGATGGTGTGGGCCATGTTGAGCAGATCATTGAGGATGATCGGTTCTGGCGCGTCCGGATTACGTCGCCGGCAAATTTGGCCCGTTACATTGCGATGAAAGGCAGTATCTGTGTCGATGGCACCAGTCTCACAGTGAATCAGGTGGCGGCTAATGCCTTTGATCTCACCATTATTCCGCAGACCTGGGAGGAGACTGTCTTCAGCGAGTATCAGTTTGGTATCGCCGTGAATCTCGAGGTTGATGTCATTTGGGGTTATCTGGAGGCTATGATGCAGGTCGAT
>PAGS01000070.1 GCA_002705465.1 Halieaceae bacterium | reverse complement strand
GGCTTATCTTGATGTCAGCGAAATCACTGATGAGACTCTTACTGCGACCCGGATTGCAAAGGCGATCAGGGCGCAAGTGCGAGAGTCACTGGACATCACCGTGTCGGCGGGGGTTTCGGTGAACAAGTTCGTCGCCAAGGTGGCTTCTGACTGGCAGAAGCCCGACGGACTGAAGGTTGTTCCGCCGGATGAGGTTGATGCTTTTGTGGCGGCCTTGTCAGTGACCAAAATCCCCGGAGTCGGCGCTGTCACCGCTGACAAAATGCATCGTTACGGACTTCGAACTTGTACCGATGTGCGGGGTTGGAGCTTGCATGATCTTCGACGCCGTTTCGGAAAATTTGGTGTGGTGCTTCATGAGCGTGCTAGGGGGCGAGATGAACGGCTGGTAAAACCCAGCCGCGTTCGCAAGTCCGTCAGGGTGGAGCGCACCTTCTCTGAGGATGTCAGTGGGCCCTCTGAGTGGGCCCCCATTATTGAGCGGCTATACGTTAATCTGATGGAGCGCATCGAGGCTGCAAAGGCCTGGCACGCAATCGACAAGGCTTTTATCAAGCTCAAGTTCAACGACTTTACCCAGACGACGGTAGAGCGTGTGGGGACAAAAGCGGTCGAGGCCGATTATCACGATCTGCTGGTGGAGGGTTGGGAGCGTAAAGCCCGGCCCGTTCGCCTTATTGGTTTGGGTGTGCGCCTGATGGATGACGGCGATCAAGTGTCGGAGCGGCTGCCGTTTCCAGATACCTCGTTGGCTGAGTATTGATCCTCCCGGGGGGTTAATTATTGGCAGATACTATGCCAATATCAAAAGGCACCCGCATGAGACAGCCTGAGGTGTCCACACGCGATAACACAGTCACCATCGGGCACTTACCACACCCAATCGCTCAGGAGCAGCACTGATGTTGACTTTGCACTTTGCCCCGAATAGCCGCGCCAGTCGCACCCTCTGGTTACTCGAAGAGCTCGGCCTAGAATACGAATTGAACCGCATGGATTTTCATCCCAAGGATCTGAAGTCCGAAGAGCACCGCGCACGTCATCCGCTGGGCCGCGTTCCCGTGCTGCATGACGATGAGGTGTCGATTTACGAGTCGGGCGCGATTGCTGAATATATCCTGGAGTGCCATAAAAACGGTGGCTTGAAGCCTGCCTCAGATGACCCGCGCTTCCCCGAGTATCTGCAGTGGTTCCACTACTGCGAGGGTATGGTGATGCCACCGGTGAACACTATCGTTGTGCACACCATACTGCTCCCACCAGAGCGCCAGGATGAGACGACTCGCGGTCAGGCGGAGCGCTTGTTAGCCAAAGCCTGGGCACCGGTGGAGGCTGCGATGGAAGGCCGCGAGTATCTGATCGGGGACTTTTCTGCCGCCGACACCATGCTGGGTCATGCCTGCATCATGTCCAAGCGCCTGGGGATCGTGACCGACGCGGCGTTTCCCAACCTCAGCGCCTATGCGGATCGTCTCATGACCCGGCCGGCTTGTGCCACGGCGTTCTCTGCCTGATTTTACAAGCGCACTCACTGTCGCGTCTGCGTGATACCGTGACCGCGTCTCAGTTCACTGACTCAGGGAGTGCCGCCCGACATGAACCTTTATTCCGGGCCCGAGCTCGATAAAAATCAGGCGAACTTTGCTCCGCTGACCCCGGTCTCGGTGCTGAAGCGCACCGAGCGGGTCTATCCCGATCTGCCGGCACAGGTTCACGGCAGTATCCGCCGCAGCTGGGGAGAGGTCGCCGAGCGCTGTAAGCGTTTGGCGTCCGCGCTCTCTCAGCGCGGCGTTGGCAAGGGCGACACCGTGGCGCTGATCGCGCCCAATATCCCGGAAGCCCTGGAATGCGCACTGGCCATCCCCATGTTGGGCGGCGTGCTCAACGCCAACAACGTCAGACTCGATGCTGCGACGCTGGGTTTTATTCTCGAACACGGTGAGGCCACGGTGTTGCTTGTGGATACAGAGTTCTCCGCGTTGGCGCGAGAGGCGATCAGCCTCTCTGGTCGCGATCTATTGATCGTTGATATTGAAGATCCAGAGGGGCCGGGGGGCGAATGTATCGGCGAGCTGACGTATGAGGCGCTTTTGGCAGAGGGCTCACCCGACTTTCCTTACACCCCGCCAGATGATGAATGGGACGCGTTGGCCCTGAACTACACATCTGGCACGACTGGGCGGCCCAAGGGCGTGGTGTACTCCCATCGCGGTGCCTGGACCAATGCGGTCAACAATGTGGTGACCTGGGAGATGCCGCACCATCCCGTGTATCTCTGGACGTTACCGCTATTCCACTGCAACGGCTGGTGTTTTCCCTGGACGATCACGATGCTGGCGGGCACCCACGTGTTCCTACGCAGCCCCTCGGCTGAGGGGATCTATGATGCCTTCGCGCACCATGGCGTCACGCATCTCTGCGGCGCGCCGATCATTATGTCGATGATCGCCGGTGCGAGTGATGCCGAGCGGCAACCGTTCTCGCAGTCTGTTCGCATGATGACGGCTGCTGCACCGCCACCGCCGCAAACGATTCAGGCGATGGAAAAAATGGGGATCTCCATTACCCATGTTTATGGCCTGACTGAAGTGTATGGCCCTGCCGTGGTCTGCGCGGAGCGGGCGACCTGGTCGACGCTGAGTGACGAGGAGCAGGCCAAGCTGAAAGCTCGGCAGGGCGTGGCCTATGAACTGCAGGAGGATGTGTTAGTACTCGATCCTGACAACCGCACCCCCGTGCCCTGGGATGGTGAGACCCAGGGCGAGGTCGCGTTTCGCGGCAATATCGTCATGAAGGGGTATCTCAAACAGCCTGATGCCACTGCGGAGGCATTCGGCGACGGCTGGTTTTGGTCGGGTGACTTGGCGGTGCAACATCCCGATGGCTACATCGAGATCCGTGACCGCTCCAAGGACATCATCATTTCGGGGGGCGAGAACATTTCATCCATCGAGGTCGAGAATGCGCTTTACAGCCACCCGGCCGTAGTCTGTGCGGCGGTGGTAGCGATGCCTGATGAGAAGTGGGGCGAGGTGCCCTGTGCTTTTGTTGAGCTGGCAGAGGGCAGTGAGCTGAGCGAAGCGGATTTGATTGAGCATGCTCGCGGGCAACTAGCGGGCTTCAAACGCCCAAAGCGCATCATGTTTGAGGCGCTCCCGAAAACCACGACCGGTAAGATCCGAAAGAATCTGCTTAGGGAGCGCGTTGCTGACTTGATCGACCGCTGAGTTGTGACGCGGCAATCATGCCGCAGACGTCGTCGAGCCCGCGGTAATCTGCTTTTTGGGATCGTAAAACGGCTTGGGGACGATCGTTCCACTCCGCATCTTGCCGGGTAGTTGGATGTCGCAAGTGGTACCAACAGCGCCATGCGCACTCGCTACCATCGCCAGCGCAATATTCTTTTTCAGACGCGGCGAATACACCGCGGAGGTGACTTTACCGATCACTTCGCCGTATAGCTCCACGGGCCAGAATTGCGTGTTGGGGCCGGGGAGCGGCTCACCGTCAATCTCGAAACCCACCTGCTGTCGCGTAACACCTTGTTGCTGCGCCCGATGGAGTGCGGCTTTGCCTATGAAGTCTGCGGGCATCTCAAGGTCGACGAGTCTGTCCAGACCGAGCTCAAACGGATTGGTCTGGGCGTCCATGTCGGCATGGTAGGAAAGCATGCCGCCTTCAATACGACGAATCGATGACGTGTGACCGGGCTTTAACCTCATTGGCTCACCCACTGCCATCAGCTTCTCCCATAGCGCCCCGCCTTGGCTGCCATCGAGAAGGTAAAGCTCATACCCGAGCTCGCTGGACCAACCGGTGCGCGAGATTACCAGCGGAATACCGTCGAGCTCAAAATGATCGAGCCAGTAGTACTTGAGGTCACGAATCGACTCGCCAAACAGCGCCGCCATGATGTCACCGCTCTTGGGGCCCTGAAGCTGAAGCGGTGAAACGTCTGGCTCCCTAATCTCAACATCGAGACCGGCGTGGGTGGCAACGCCCTGTGCCCACATCAGCACGTCGCTGTCGGCCAGTGATAGCCAAAAACGGTTCTCCTGGAGTCGCAACAGCACCGGGTCATTGAGGATGCCCCCGGCTTCGTTGGTAATCAGCACATACTTGCACTGGCCCACCGCGCACTGGGACAGATTGCGAGGTGTTAGCAACTGTACAAAGGCAGCCGCGTCTGGGCCTGTAATCTCGACCTGACGCTCCACCGCCACGTCGCAGAGGATGGCGTCGTTGACCAGGTTCCAGAAGTTTTGCTCGGGGTTACCGAACGACCGCGGGATGTACATGTGGTTGTAGACCGAGAAATCGGTGGCGCCCCACCTCACTGTGGCATCAAAAAACGGTGACTTCCGGATCTGGGTACCAAACCCAAAGTCTTTGATTGTGGCGGCGGGCATCTTCTTTCCTCTGGTCAATGTTGGATTCGGTGCCCAGCTATCGTGGTTGGGCGCCGCCTTTGTACGGTGCGTGCAGCAAACTTGGTTGTGTCATGCCGACACTTTTGGGCCTAAAAGCACCGAATGGATATTGAGAGGCAGCTTTCTTTGGCCACGGTGGGTTTATTGCCATGATGGGTGAGTACGCGGAATTCGCCGCTGGCGCGTTGGTACGGATAACAATCCGTTCCGCCTGCTGGGCCGTATCGCCTTGGCAATCCGGCACATCCCCTTACTGGTCTCTCATGAACAAACTTCGACAGGAGTGGTTTTCCAATATCCGCAGCGATCTGCTGGCGGGTTTGGTGGTGGCATTGGCACTCATCCCCGAAGCCATCGCATTCTCGATCATTGCAGGTGTCGACCCGCGCGTTGGGTTGTACGCCTCCTGCTGTATCGCGGTAGTGATCGCTTTTGCAGGCGGGCGACCCGGCATGATCTCCGCCGCGACTGGTGCCATGGCACTCCTAATGGTAACGCTCGTTAAAGAGCACGGGCTTGAGTACCTGTTTGCCGCCACTATCCTTACCGGCGTTTTGCAGATTATTGCGGGTTGGATTCGGCTCGGGGAGCTCATGCGGTTTGTCTCGCGCTCCGTGGTGACGGGTTTCGTGAATGCGCTGGCGATTCTCATCTTTATGGCCCAGCTGCCGGAACTCATCGATGTGCCTTACGCGGTGTATGTCATGGCGGCTGCCGGGCTGGGCATTATCTATGGCCTGCCGCTTATTACGCGCGTGGTGCCATCTCCACTGGTGGCGATTGTGTTGCTCACGGCGGTGTCGATTTATTTTGGTATCGATGTGCGCACCGTCGGTGACATGGGCGATCTGCCGTCCACGCTTCCTGTGTTTCTGATTCCTGACATTCCACTCAACCTGGAGACGCTGGAGATCATCTTTCCCTACGCGGTAACATTGATGGTCGTGGGTCTGCTCGAATCCCTCATGACGGCGACGATTGTCGATGACCTGACCGACACCACCAGCAATGAAAGCCGTGAGTGCATGGGGCAGGGCGTGGCCAACATTGCCAGTGGTTTTTTGGGTGGCATGGCGGGCTGCGCGATGATCGGTCAGTCGGTGATCAACGTGAAATCCGGCGGCCGCGGCCGCCTGTCCACGCTGAGCGCCGGTATTTTCTTGTTGCTGCTACTGCTCTTTTTCAGCGATTGGGTCCGTCAAATTCCCATGGCCGCGCTGGTCGCAGTGATGATCATGGTGTCGATTGGCACCTTTAACTGGGATTCCATTCGCAACCTTCGTACCCATCCGCCGAGCTCCAGCGTGGTGATGGTGGTTACGGTCGCTGTGACCGTCTCCACACATGATCTCGCTCAAGGCGTATTGTCGGGGGTGCTGCTCTCGGGCTTTTTCTTCGCCCATAAGGTAGGTCGTATTTTGGTGATTCGGTCCCAGTCTGAGGAAGAAGGTCGCGTTCGCACCTACACGGTGCTGGGCCAAGTGTTCTTTGCCAGCGCTGATCGGTTTTCCCAGTCTTTCGACTTCAAGGAGGTGATCGACACTGTGCGGATTGATGTGAGCCGAGCCCACTTCTGGGATATCACCGCAGTCAGTGCCCTGGATAAGGTGGTGCTGAAGTTTCGTCGTGAGGGCGCAGACGTTGAGGTGATCGGTCTCAACGAAGCCAGCGCGACGATGGTGGATCGCTTCGGTTTGCACGACAAGGAAGGAGCGGAAGATTTGCTCCTGCCTCAGTAGGCACCGGTCATGAAGCAACCCAAAAAGGTCCTCGCCTGCGTTGACCAATCGCCCTACGCCGACTATGTGGCTGACTACAGTGCCTGGGCCGCGGAGCGGTTTTCGCTGCCGCTGGAACTCCTGCACATTATCGACCGCCATCAGGAAACGGCGAACAGTGACGATCACAGCGGCGCCATTGGTTTTGATGCGCAGGAGAATCTGCTCAACCGCCTCACCGAGGAAGAGGGCGAGCGCTCACGGGCGATCCGAGAGCAGGGGCGACTGTTTCTTAACGAGCTGAAGAAGCGGTGCGAGCAACGCGAGGACATTGCCGTTGATGTCCGGCAACGCTATGGGCAGTTGCTGGAGACGCTCGATGAGCAGCAGCAGGACGTCGCGCTATATGTGCTCGGTCGCCGCGGTAAATCAGCTGACCAGACGCAACGTGATCTGGGGCGTCATGTTGAAAGCATCAGTCGCAAGATCCGCAGACCGATCCTGACCGTCGCCAACGCGTTCTCTGAGCCAAAAAGCTTGTTGGTGGCGTATGACGGTAAACGCATGACGCGCAACTGCATCAGCCTGCTGGCTGCCAACCCCGCGCTCACGGATTTACCCGTCCACGTGGTGATGTCGGGTAAACAGAATGGGGAGGCAGACAAGCACTTGGCGTGGGCGAGCAGCACCCTGGCAAAAAGCGGTTTCGAGGTGGAGACGGCCTATCTGCCCGGGGATCCGGAGCAGCAGATCACGCAGGTGATTGCTGACCGGGAGATCGACCTGTTGGTGATGGGGGCCTATAGCCGTTCGGCTTTGAAGAGCCTGTTTCTTGGCAGCAAAACCAATGACCTGCTTCGCGCCTCGAAGGTGCCTACCGTCACCGTGCATCTGTAGAGGCAATTGTCGTACGGAAGCCAGTCCCCGGGCTATCTAGAGGCTTCTCACGCCAAAGGCTTTTGCCAGGACTCCACTTTCTAGCGTGATTCTCGCTCTCAGGACCCATCAGCGCTTCAGAGCGCGATTGTTTAAGTGCTCTGATGATTGAGTCGCCTAGCCCGCCGCTCGCAGTAGCTTTAAAAACGCCCACTGGCTACTGAGCCAACTACTGTGTTTGGGCAGATCGTCGTCGATATCAGCGGTGCGAGTGCCATAAAACACGTGCATGACGCTCGGCGGCAGCACACTGGGTTCGACAAAATTTTGCGTCGAGATAAACGCATAACCCTTGTCTCCCTCGCCCATTTTGGCCATCACAGGTTTGTGGCACGCGTCACAGATCCCCCGGTCAATGGCGACAAAGCGCTTGTACTTACCATACGTGGTCGCGTGCTCGGGGAGAGTCACCGCGGGTAGCTTGAACAGGGTCACATCTGCAAACGGCGCCTGATACTTATCCTGACAGATCGTGCAGTGGCAGAAGAAGCGAACGATGGGCTCGCCTTGAGCTGAGAATTGGTTGGTGCCACAGGGGCATTGGCAACGATGTTGCATTAAGCGTGAACTCCCTGATATGTGATGCGCATTGCTGGGCCTTGCGGACCCCCGATGCCATGCGCTCTAAAGTATTGCCGCCAGCTCGTCAACGGCGCGAGAGGCCTGATCAATCGCGACATGAGTGTAGGCTGAGGCGCCCGCGTCTGCGTTGGCGATGGCGATGGAGCCAAATCGCTGCCGCGCAATCTCATGTGGTGCCTCACCCTCTGCCCAGTCTGGATCCCACAGTTGCATGTATTCATAGGCATAACCATGCGGCCACCGATTGACTGTGATCGCGAGAATATCCTCGGACACAGCGAAGCCGGCGGGGCTCAGTAACTCATCAAGTACCATGCGGACCTCTCTCTCAAAGTCATCTAAAGATAGTTCCAGAAGCCTCTGGCGTGATCCTCTAAGCTGACTGCGGATGTCGATTGCGTCCTTTGGCGGTGACACCGATCCCCAAAAAACCAGCGACACGGCTTTACCCTCGCTCTGATAGCCCCCGGTATGGATGCCTTGAAAAAGGAACAGCCTGCCGTGCAAGCGGCCCGGACAAGAGATGGCGTCGATGCCCAGTTTGTCGAGTGCGTGACGGTTACGAATCAGTACGTTGGTCAATATGAGCGGCATCTTGACTTGATACTTGAGCGCGTCTTTTTGCGCGGCAGGGATAGCAGAGCACAAATGAGGGATGATGCTGTGATAGCAAGCGAGCACCGAGTGCGTGGCCGTGACGCGATGAATG
>PAGS01000010.1 GCA_002705465.1 Halieaceae bacterium | reverse complement strand
TCGACATTCACACCCACTATGACGGCCAGGCTACCTGGGACCCCGAAATGGCACCGTCATCTTGGCATGGCGTTACGACGGTCGTGATGGGCAACTGTGGCGTCGGCTTTGCTCCTGCAGCGCCTGACAAGCGGGAGTGGTTGGTCGGTTTGATGGAAGGCGTTGAAGATATCCCGGGGAGCGCGCTCACCGAGGGTATGACTTGGAACTGGGAGTCTTTCCCCGAATATCTCGACGCATTGGAAGAGCTGGATCGTACGGTCGATGTTGCCGCACAAGTGCCCCACGGGGCAGTGCGTGCCTACGTCATGGGTGATCGCGGTGCGGCCAACGAAGCGCCCTCGGAGACAGAGATCGCCCGGATGTCGGCAATTGTGGAGGAGGGGCTTGAAGCCGGAGCCGTCGGGTTCTCCACATCGCGGACGATCCTCCATAAATCCATTGACGGTGAACTGGTGCCCGGAACCACTGCGACCAAAGAAGAGCTTCTGGGTATCGGTCGTGCACTGAAGCGTGCCGGCCATGGGGTGTTCGAGATGGCGAGCGATTTGCTGCCGGAGTGGAACGAGTTCCAGTGGATGGGTGACCTGAGCCGTGAGACTGGAGCGCCGGTGACCTTTACCGCCCTGGAATCGCCGATCAAAGGTCTGTCATTCAAGCAACAGCTTGAGCAGATGCGCGCGGAGAACGCCAAGGGTGGCAACATCGTCGCGCAAATCTCAATGCGCGGAACAGGTTTGATTCTGGGATGGCGGGCAACTTTCCATCCCTTTTCCCAGCGCCCGAGTTGGAAAGCCATCAAGGATAAATCGTGGCTCGAGCAGTGGCAGCACCTGCAGGATCCGGCCTTTCGGCAAAGGCTGCTATCTGAGCGGGGTGAGCCGACAGGCAGCGATCTGCAGCTGATCGCTGATCTCATGGAAAGTGCCTTCTCGATGCAATATGAAATGCAGCCCGGGTTCGATTACGAACCATCCGCAGAGCAGTCGGTGGAGGCGCGAGCGAGGGTTTCGGGCGTCTTAGCGGAGGAGTACGCCTACGACTTTATGATGCGTAACGGCGGCACAGGGATGCTTTATTTCCCGCTTTTGAACTATGCCAATGGCAATCTGGATTTTTTGGAGGAGGCGCTGGACTCAGAGGACTGCGTCAACTCGCTGTCAGACGGCGGAGCACATTGCGGAACCATTTGCGATGCGGCGGCAACCACTTTCATGCTTCAGCATTGGGTTCGTGATCGACAAGGGAAACGTATTCCCTTGGAGCAGGCAATTAAGCGTCAGTGCCACGATACAGCGCGGTTATACGGTTTTGAGGACAGAGGTGTATTAGCACCGGGCCTGTTGGCTGACCTCAACGTGATTGACTTTGAGTCATTGGCACTGCGGCTTCCTACGGTAGCGTTTGATCTGCCTGCGGGCGGGCGTCGTCTTTTGCAACAGGCCGCGGGTTATGACTTCACGATCAAGTCCGGTCGAGTAACGTTTCAAAATGGCCAGGCCACCGGTGACTACCCCGGGCGGGTTATTAGAGGGCCTCAGCCTGCGCCGTCGGTGACCAGCCCCCCAGTGAGCGCCAACGATTCACGATAAGGCAGAATAACTCTGCCGTTTTTGTCACGTCATACTGCGCCGAGTGAGCCTCCTTGTTATCGAAGGGTATGTCTGCGAGTGCGCAGGCTCGTGCCAGCACAGTATGGCCTACCGCAAGGCCAGCCAGTGTTGCCGTATCGAAGTAGGAGAAGGGGTGGAAAGGGTTGCGTTTGAGCCCGAGTCGTTCCGTAGCCGCAGTGAGAAACCCGGCATCGAAGTGGGCGTTGTGGCCCACTAAAATGGCGCGGTTGCATTGGTTTGCCTTCACGGCTTGTCTGACCACTGTAAAGAGTTCACCCAGCGCAATATCTTCGGGGACCGCCCCTCTCAGCGGACTTTCAGGGTCTATCCCGGTAAATTCCAGTGCGGAGGGATCGAGGTTGGCGCCCTCGAAGGGCTCAACATTTCGACTGTGCGTCTCTGCAATGACCAACTCTCCTTCCTCGGTCATGGAGGGGATCGCTATAGCGATCTCCAGAATGGCATCGGTATGGCAGTTAAAGCCGCCGGTTTCGATATCAACGACCACGGGTAAAAAGCCCCGAAAGCGGTCTCTCATGGTCGCACCGTTGCTTACCGCCTCTTCTGGCGAGCTTTCACCTGTGTGAGCGTCTGTCATTGCGTCTGACGGGCGATCGTCCAGGCCACGCTCTCACCGGCCCTGATAGGGATCACTTCGTGCTGTCCGAGGGCTAACTGTTGTGGAACGACCTGCTCGACCCTGTTGAGAGTGATCTCTGCCGTGTTACGAGGCAAGCGGTAGAAGTCCGGTCCGTTAAAGCTGGCAAACGACTCCAGCTGATCCAGCGCATTCTCCTCGTCAAACACTTCCGCGTATAACTCAAGTGCCGTGACGGCGGTATAGCAGCCGGCGCAACCGCAGCTGGATTCCTTCTCATGTCTGGCATGTGGTGCTGAGTCCGTGCCCAAGAAAAAGCGGGTGTGGCCTGAGGTCACCGCAGCGCGCAACGCCAGCTGGTGCCGGTCTCGCTTGAGCACTGGCAGGCAAAATAAATGGGGCTTGATGCCGCCAACCAGCATGTCGTTGCGGTTATAAAGCAGATGATGTGCGGTGACGGTGGCGGCCACTTTATTGCCGACGTGCTCAACAAACTCCACCGCTTCGGCTGTGGTGATGTGCTCGAATACCACCCTGAGAGCCGGGAATTGCGCAATGAGGGGTATCAAAGCACTGTCTATAAACGCCTTTTCTCGATCAAAGATATCGCAGTGCTTATCGGTCACCTCGCCATGCACCAACAGCGGCAAATCATGAGTCTCCATGGCCTCGATGACCGGATACAGTGCGCGCAAGCCTGTAATACCGGCCTCTGAGTTAGTTGTTGCGCCGGCGGGGTAGAGTTTGATGCCGTGAACGTACGGGCATGCCGCCGCTTCGGCGACCATTGACGGTGTCGTATCGTCTGTGAGGTACAGCGTCATGAGTGGTTCGAAATCAACCCCTGCTGGGACCTCCGCCAGAATGCGATTCCGGTAGGCCGTGGCGTCCGCAGCGCTAATGACGGGTGGGGTGAGGTTTGGCATGACGACGGCGCGCCTTGCCCAGCGTGCAATGTCAGGGACTGTCGTGCTGAGGGCCGGCCCGTCCCTCAGGTGGATATGCCAGTCGTCGGGTGCTGTCAGTGTTAGTGAGTCCATTGCCACGGCTACTAATAAGACGCAGGAAGTGTAGCAGAGGCCGCCCTGAGGAATCTGGCTGCTAGCGAAAGGGCAGCGGCAGACGTACACTACGCGCCCCAAATTTCATTGGAAGCATTATGGCGACGGTCGACAAAGTCGTGCTGGCGTATTCCGGCGGTCTAGATACATCCGTCATCGTGCGTTGGCTGCAGAAAACCTATGACTGTGAAGTTGTTACCTTCACCGCGGATATCGGGCAGGGCGAGGAGGTAGAGCCTGCGCGGGCGAAAGCCGAGGCGTTGGGGGTCGAGCAGATCTATATCGAAGATCTGCGCGAGCCTTTTGTGCGTGACTTCGTTTTTCCCATGTTCCGTGCGAATACGGTTTATGAGGGTGAGTACCTTCTGGGTACATCAATTGCGCGCCCTTTAATTGCACAGAGACTGGTAGAAATTGCGACCGAGACAGGTGCTGATGCCATCGCCCACGGTGCAACAGGTAAGGGTAATGACCAGGTGCGATTTGAGCTGGGCGCTTACGCGTTGAAACCGGGCATTCAAGTTATCGCACCTTGGCGTGAGTGGGATCTTAACTCCCGGGAAGCATTGATGGGTTATTGCGAACAGCACAACATTCCTGTTGATTTCGCCAAAGCCCAGAAAAAGTCCCCCTATTCGATGGATGCCAATCTGTTGCACATCTCCTATGAGGGGGATGTGTTAGAGGACCCATGGGTGCCGCCCGAAGAGGAGATGTGGCGCTGGACGGTCAGTCCTGAATCGGCGCCTGATCAGGCCGAGGACCTGACTTTAACGTTCGAGCGTGGCGACGTGGTGGCCATTGATGGTCATCGGCTCTCGCCATCAGAGGTGCTCGCAAAACTCAACGAGCGCGGTGGCGCCAATGGCATTGGCAGAGCCGATATTGTGGAGAATCGCTACGTCGGTATGAAGTCACGGGGCTGTTATGAGACACCGGGAGGCAGCATTTTGCTTCGGGCACATCGGGCTATTGAATCAATCACGCTCGATCGCGAGGTGGCGCATTTGAAAGACGAGTTCATGCCGCGTTACGCGAAGCTGATATACAACGGATACTGGTGGTCTCCCGAGCGACATGCTCTGCAGGCCGCGATCGACCAGACCCAGTCGGTGGTTAACGGCGATGTGCGCGTTGCTCTGTATAAGGGGAACGTGACAGTAACGGGTAGGCGGTCGGCAGACTCTCTCTTTGATGAGCACATTGCGACCTTCGAGGCTGACGGTGGCGCATATGACCAAGCTGACGCCGAGGGCTTCATCAAGCTTAATGCCCTAAGATTACGAATCGCCGCGAACAAGGGGCGTCAGCACCACTAGCGGCTCATCATTGAGTCTATCGGTTCGGTGGGCGCCTCAACACCGTGCGCTGCCCGGTCAAAAACGGTGTAAAGTGAATGATGCCAGAGTTGTTCCGTGGCCGGGCGGTGAGAACCAATAGCCAATCAAACAGTCAGGCCTCATCATGATGAGCGAGTGAGCTCAAGGAACGTGTTATGAACTCCACAGTTGATATCCCTGGGATGCAGCAGATGGACGCCGAGACCTTCGACGTCATCGTGATCGGTGCCGGATTGTCGGGCGTCGGCACAGCAGTCAGGTTACAACGCGATTGCCCTGATAGGGACTTCATCCTGCTGGAGCGCAGAGAGGCGATCGGTGGTACCTGGGATCTATTTCGCTATCCCGGGATTCGCTCCGATAGCGACATGCATACTCTAGGCTATGACTTTAAACCCTGGGAGGCCGAAAAGACGATCGCTGACGGCCCCTCGATTCTCAGCTATGTCAATGAGACGGCTGATGAATACCGCGTTCGAGAGCGTATCCGGTTCAGCCAGAAATTAATCTCCGCTGATTGGAGCAGTGAGCGCAGTCAGTGGCAGCTCACCGTGGAAACCCCAGACGGCATTCGTCGCTATCGATGCGGGTTTTTGATAATGTGTGCGGGCTACTACAGCTACGATCAGGGCTACGAGCCCGAATTCGAGGGAAAGGCGTCCTTCTCAGGTGAGTGGGTGCACCCGCAGTTTTGGCCCGAGAACCTCGATCACACAGATAAGACTGTCGTGGTGATCGGCTCAGGGGCGACTGCCATGACGCTGGTGCCCAATATGGCGAGGCGAGCAAAAAAGGTAACGATGTTGCAGCGCTCTCCCACCTATGTGGTCTCGAGGCCGTCAGTCGATGGACTTGCGAATGGATTGCGCCGGTTTTTACCACCCAAACTCGCTTACGACATTGTGCGTTGGCGTAACACCCTGTGGCAGCAATGGATATATAAACTCAGTCGCATCGCGCCGGGAGTACTTAAGCGATCTCTCTTGAAAAAGGTTCGAGAGGAAATCGGCGAAATGGTCGACGTCGAAAAGCATTTCACGCCGCGATATAACCCGTGGGACCAGCGGCTGTGTCTGGTGCCTGATGACGACCTGTTTCGTGCCATCCAGTCGGGGAAAGCCTCTGTCGTGACCGATCATGTTGAAAAGATCACAGCGACCGGTGTGCAGCTGGCATCCGGTGAACATCTGGATGCTGACATTATCGTCTGCGCGACGGGGCTGGAGTTGGTCATACTCGGGGGGGCGGAGTTTACCCTCGACGGGGAGGTCATCGACCTCGCTAATGAGTGGACTTACAAGGGGATGATGTGTTCCAACATTCCGAACATGGTTCACACCTTTGGATACATCAATGCATCCTGGACCCTGCGCTCTGATTTGATCGCGACGTGGGTGTGTCGTCTGCTAAACCATATGCGGGCGAAAGAATGGACGACCGCAACGCCGCGGATCGCGGGTGAGTTGGCAGAGTCTATGAGTCAGCGCTTCTGGATCGATGACTTTTCTGCGGGATATATGCAGCGCGTCATGCACCGCTTTCCCAAGCAAGGTGATCAGATGCCCTGGATGAACCCGCAAGACTATCGTAAGGACCGCAAAATGTTCCGCGATGACCCCTTAGAAGATGAGGCGCTCACTTTTGAGCGTATTGCAGTCACAACTGATGTGCCAGCACTGCAGGAGGCAAGCTGACTTTTAGTGACGGCGCAGGGATTACAGGAAAGCAGTGTTTATTGCCCTTACTGCGGCGAATCCATCTCGGTGCTCCTAAACCCCGAAGACGTGGGCTTGGACTACATTGAAGATTGTCAGGTTTGTTGCCGTCCAATTGAGTTTCGCTTGCGTGAGCAAGCGGGGGGTTGGCTGGAGGCGGAGGTCCGGTCTGATGTTGAGTGAGCCCTCTCGCAATGAGTTGTTCCTGAGGCACTCACCGCGGATTCCGCGATAGGATTGAAGCGCTAAAGACCGCTGAGTGGCTGGCGAGCAACCGGCTGGTGAGTGAGTGGGTGCGCGCGCACTAGTTCGCCTCCCCAGTGTCACGGGTGCGGTAAAAACCGATCAGTGAAAATCTCGGGACTGGACACTTAGCGCTGTTAGATGATGACTGCAATCCTCAAGCGTGCCGGCAATGACATGCGTGACGCCTTCCCGGGATTCAACCGTGCCTTTGACCAGCAATAATTGGGACGTCATTAAACTCTGGCGACAGCGCTCCTGTATGGCAGGCCAAACGATAACGTTGATGTTCCCAGTTTCATCCTCAAGGGTCAGAAATACTACGCCTGAGGCAGTGCCCGGGCGCTGACGGCAAGTGACCAGTCCTGCGACGCGAACGAAGCGGTGATTGCCCAAGTGCTCAAGCTCTGTTTGCCGTTGACAGCGATCAAATGGGTACCGATGACGCAGCAAGGCCAGTGGATGCGACCTTAAGGTGAGCCCCGTACTTTGGTAATCGGCAATCACCTCCTCTGCGAGGGCAGGCGCTTCGATAGCACTTTCTTCATCATGGTGATGATGTAAATGCGTGTCTGCAGGTAGCAGTGGAGATTCATCTTCCATTGCCATGGTCTGCCAATGTGATTGATAGCGGTTACCACTGATGCTCGAGAGTGCATCTGCTGCGGCCAATGCCTCCATGCTGCGGCGATCAAGGAATGCGCGCCGGCGCAAATCGCCAATATCAGAAAATCCTTGTCCTCGTTGCGCGGCATAGATACGTTCACCTGCCTCCTTGCTCAAGCCCTTGACCAGCCTCAACCCAAGTCTGATCGGTGGCTGCTGCCGATTGGGTGATGACAGCACTTGGTGATCCCAACTGCTGTGATTCACATCGATGGGTAAGACCATGATGTGATGTCGCCGTGCATCCTGTATCAGTTGCGACGGCGAATAAAAACCCATGGGCTGGCTGTTGAGTAATCCGACATAGAATGCGGCGGGGTGATGGCATTTAAGCCAGGCTGAGACATAAGCCAATAAGGCAAAGCTTGCTGAATGTGATTCTGGGAACCCATAACCACCAAACCCTTTGATTTGGTTGAACAGTCGATCAGCAAAATCCGGGGTATACCCCTTGCTAATCATGCCTTCTTTGAGCTTGTTCTCGAAGGTCAGGAGCTTGCTGTTCTTACCCCAGTTGCTGATGGCTCGTCGAAGGGAGTCGGCTTCTCCTCCGGTAAACCCGGCGGCAACCATGGCGAGGCGGATAACCTGCTCCTGAAATATAGGGACGCCGAGAGTCCGCGATAAAACGGATTTGATTGCCTCGTTGGGATAGTTGATCGCTTCCAAGCCTGCCTTGCGGCGCAGGTAAGGATGCACCATATCGCCCTGAATGGGTCCGGGCCGAACAATGGCGATCTCGATAACCAGATCGTAGAAGCAGGCGGGCTTGAGCCTGGGCAGCATCGACATTTGTGCCCGAGATTCGATTTGAAAGACGCCTAGCGAATCTGCTTTCTGTAGCATTCGATAGGTCGCTGCGTCTTCTTGAGGAATGTCCTGAATGCATCGGATGTCGGCGTGGCTCCGATTGACTATCTCCAACGTTTTGCGAATTGCTGAAAGCATTCCGAGTGCCAGAATATCGACCTTGAGTAGTCCCAGTGCCTCAATATCCTCCTTGTCCCATTGGATGACTGTTCGGTCGGGCATGCTGGCGTTTTCAACCGGCACCAGATTTGAGATCGGGCCGCGGCTGATGACAAACCCTCCCACGTGCTGTGAAAGGTGGCGCGGGAAGCCCAGTATTTCCCGAACCCTCGTCATGAAGTGTTCGGCGATTTGCCCTGAGCGCGCTATACCCTGTTGTTGGAAACGGCTGGTCAGGTCCCGTTCGCGATTCCACCAGGCGAGAGAACTTGCGAGTTCTTCAATAAAGGTGGCATCAAACCCCATGGCTTTGCCAACGTCGCGTACCGCACTGCGCGATCGGTAAGTGATCACGGTGGCCGCTAGCGCGGCGCGACGACGCGAATATTTTTCGTAAATGTACTGAATGACCTCTTCGCGCCGCTCGTGTTCAAAGTCGACGTCAATGTCTGGAGGTTCATCCCGCTCCCGTGAAATAAATCGTTCAAAAAGTAGTGAGACTTGTTCGGGAGATACTTCGGTGATGTGTAGGCAGTAGCAGACAACGGAATTGGCGGCGGAGCCTCTTCCCTGACAAAGGATATGCCGGGATTTGGCGAAGCGGACAATGTCGTAAACGGTCAGAAAATAGTATTCGTAAGAGAGCTCTGTGATCAGGTCGAGCTCCCGGTGAATCCGGGTTTGAATGGTCTCGGGTATACCATCCGGCCAGCGTAATTTCGCACCGGCAGCGACTTCCTGTCGCAAGTAGCTGTTGGCAGTGTGGTGGGGGGGGACAACTTCTTCAGGATACTCGTAGCGGAGCTCATCAAGACTGAATTGGCATTGGTCGGCAACATGCCGTGTCTCTTGAATGAGTGTCTCGGGGTAAAGTGAAGTCAATGTATCTAGCCTGCGTAAGTGTTGCTGACTGTTGACGAGTCGCCGGTGTCCTAGTTCCTGTACTGGGGTTTGAGTTCTGATGGCGGTGAGGACGTCATGCAGTGCTTTTCGTTTGGCGCTGTGCATCTGCACTTCACCACATGCGACCATGGGCACCTGCAAGGTTTGGGCTATGTGATAGCGATGTTTGAAACGTCGCCATTCGTCGTTACCCAGTAGTCGGCTGATGCCGATCCATACACGCCCCTTGCATCGTTTTGCCAACTGCTGAAGATGAACACTCTGATTTGCGGTGTCATCGGGTAAGAGGATGAGCAGGCAGCGTTTCAGGTGAAAGATCACATCGCGCAAATGAACGATGTATTCCCCCTTGCCGCTGCGGCGGCGAGCTCGACTGATGAGCCCTGACAACTCCCCATAAGCCTTGCGGTCGGGTACCAGTGCAACCAGACGGATACCCTCGGTCAGCGTTAATTCGCTGCCAATAATGAGTTTCAGGTTGTGCTCTTTAGCGGCAACGTGAGCTTTAACCACGCCTGCTAAGGAGCACTCATCAGTAATGGCAAGCGCATGGTAGCCGCAATGGATCGCCCGGTTTACCAGTTCTTCAGGTGCCGAGGCGCCGCGCAAAAAGCTGTAGTGACTTAAACAGTGGAGTTCCGCGTACACAAAAAAATACTGTATAAATAAACAGTATTCTAGCGAGGCGGAGGCCTATTTGAAAAGTATGGTGACGAATAGCGTAGACTCGCGTTTTACACAAACTGCAGTGCGCAATAACCAGAGACATACCTGGTTATTGTTTTTTATCCCGGGGGAAGCGATGGGAGTTATTGGTTTACGGCGTATCCGACACATGCTGATGGGAGTGCTTTGCTTCTATCTGGCGGGGTGTACCGGGGTGCCTGATGGCATTGAGCCTGTTACGGGGTTTGATCAAAACCGCTATCTTGGTATCTGGTATGAAATCGCGCGTTTGGACCATAGCTTTGAGCACGGTCTGAGCGACGTCAGCGCAACCTATAGCGTTAACCCTGACGGCAGTATTGCAGTATTAAATCGTGGGTTTGATAGCGACGAGGGTGAGTGGCGAGAAGCCAATGGTATCGCGCGCTTTGTCCAATCTCCCGATATCGCGCACTTGAAAGTGTCTTTCTTTGGGCCATTTTATGGGAGCTATGTTGTTTTTGAACTGGGGGAGAACTACGACTATGCCTTTGTGTCAGGCTTTAACCGTAGCTATTTATGGTTTCTCGCCCGAAGTCCTCAGGTGAGCGAAACGTTACGCGCCGAGTTTCTGGAAACTATCTCCGAATTGGGCTTCGATTCGGCCGATCTTATCTGGTTGGATAAACCCGCTGAGGTGATAGCGGGCAACCTCTGATAACGGTGAGACAGCGGCTATCGCTTGAGGACTGGTCGCAGGGTCTCACTCAGCAGACGATTACCACTCAGGCAAAGAGCCCATGTAAATACCAGCGCCGATTGTATCGATCCTGATATATCCAAATTGGCTGTTTCTGTGGTGTGCAGGCCACGTAGTAATCGCGGCTGACAGGGGTTTTCCACCAGCGATCCTCAATGCGTTCCGGCCCGTGAATGACGCTCAGTGGCCCATTCCAGTAAAGCTGTCCTGCAGTCTGATGGATAGGTTGAGGTGCCGGTAATAACCAGAATGGCCGTTGCTGCAAAGAGTGATGGCCACTATTTTTCTGCGCAGAGAGCGTGTGAGTTTCGATTACCGATGCTTCGGGTAAGTGCTCGTAACGGTAATCCAGATGGCCAACAGCTTGTAGCCCCAGCCTGCTGCGCAGTCGATCAACCAGTTCATGTCGGGATGCTGGATTGGCGCCGA
The DNA here is from genome assembly GCA_002705465.1 of Halieaceae bacterium. Taxonomy (GTDB): domain Bacteria; phylum Pseudomonadota; class Gammaproteobacteria; order Pseudomonadales; family Halieaceae; genus Luminiphilus. The sequence goes on along the minus strand of PAGS01000010.1, from coordinate 3,933 downwards.
CATGAAATAAATCATCAGGCGCTACGGTGCGCCTCTGCAAGTGCTCGACAATCAAGCTGAGACCTTCAATGCCCTCTGGCAGATGCTGATTGTCAAGCTGTAAGCACGATAGCTCGAACCAGAGCTGGGCGTTATTTTGTGCCGTATCGGAAGAAACCTTGAGTGTAGCTCCAGAGAAGCTCTGTCGCCCATTTGCCGTTGTTACCGATAAAGGCTTTGTTTGATCAGGCTGTGACTGCAGATGATTGGGCTGTCGGTAACGCCATTCAATGATGTTGCTGGTGAGCTGTGTGTTTGTCAGAAACTGGCAAAAGTGCGTCAACAGGCGCTGCATGGCTGGATAAAGTTCTTGCCGGTTCTGCGCGTCGAACCCGAACCAGAGTGTATCTTCAAAACGCTCGGGAGGCTGGTAGGTCACGCTGGGCTCCGGCTGGCTACCCGTCAATCGATTGACCCAGTTAAGAAAAGGCTCCCCACAACGTTTACCCAGTGCGGCGGGAGAAATAGCCAGTAGTTGCCGAAATTCGCGTATACCGGTTTTCTCAAGTCGCCTGATCACCTGAGGAAAATCAACTGCGATCAGATGTAGCGGCAGTGGTGCCAAACGCTCAGTAAGAGGTTGTTCGGGTTGGCAAGCGATACATCTTTCCGTATGACTCAACAACCAAGCCGCGTGACAGGTCTCGGCGATCCCGATCGCGATGGTCAGGCCACGGAAGCGCATCTCGATATCGATGTGGGCCAATAATGCATCGAGGCCACGGTGTAATCTCAGGCAGCCGCCAATTTCAATCATCAGTGCATCATCACGCCAGCGTTGTAGGTGAGGCGATAGACCGTAAGCCCAGATGCTGAGTTGCTCCAGTAGTGCTTCTTCCGTCTCCCGGGAGCGCTCGAGTACACAGTGCTGGGTATCTACGAGTAGCGCTTGTGCTGTACTGATGCTTTGCTCAGGTAGTACCCCACAGAGGCTGGCTCGTTCATCACAGATTAAGACGCGTCGTTGAGCCGCAATGATGACGGCGGTGTCATCAGGTTGACCCTGCTGTGTGAGCAGGGCTTCCAGTGGTAATAATTCGAAACGGAGACAAAGCCAGAGAGACATCGACCCATAATACTGTATTTTTATACAGTATTATGGGTCTCTGCTCCGCTTCGGACGATAGCCCGCAAGGCGTTCAATTCTGCAAAAATAGTACGCTACTGCCTTTTGCAGGCCGATTCGATCAGGAGGCGCCTATGTCCAACTCACATCATGCTGGGGCAGTCAGTCCGGCTCGGTGTTCGCTGGCAAAGCAACCGGTTCGCTGCAACGCGATGCAGCCACTTTGTGGGCTGTGGTTAGTGATTGTGATGTCGCTGATATCCTGCGGCGAGGCCGAAACGAATATCAAACCGGCCGCCGATACTGACGCGCTGATTTCTGCAGAGCAAGCGCGGTTGGAGGATTTCTTTGCTGCAACCTGGGAAGAGGATCTGGCTCGTTTCCCGGCGAGTGCAAGTTACCTGGGTGTTAAAGATCAGCAGGATCAGTGGAACGATGTGTCGGAGTCTTTTCAGCTGGAATCGCTTGAAATCACGCGTCAACGTTTGGCTTTTATGGACACCATTGATACCACGCAGCTGTCGCCGGATCGCACACTTTCTTACCGCCTCTATCGACTCGATCTTGAGCGCACATTAGCCGGGGCAGCGTTTCGCCACCATCGTTATGTGATTCATCAGTATCGTGGACCTCACACTAGTCCGATCAGCCTGCTGGTTAATGTGCACACTATCGATTCAGAGCGGGACGCCGCTGACTACATTGCTCGACTGAATAACTTACCCCGATATTTCGACGGCGTTATCGAGCAAATCAGTATTCGCGCTGACAAGGGGATGTATCTGGTCGACTGGATGATTCCCAAAATTGTCGAATCTGCGGGCAATGTGCTTGCTGGCGCACCGTTTGATGCTACGGAAACGCCATCGGTTATTTGGCAGGACTTTAACGACAAGCTGATGCGACTCAATCTTGAGCCCGCTATTGCCGACGGACTGCGGGAAGCTGCGCGGAAGGCGCTGTTAGCATCGGTAAAGCCGGCATATGAGCGATTGATTGCCGCAGTCAAGGCACAGCAGGGGGTGGCTGGACCAGAGGACGGTGTGTGGCGATTCCAGAGCGGAGACGCTTTCTACGCCAATCGCTTGCGTGTTTTTACATCGACCGACCTGAGCCCCGAGGACATCCACGCAGCAGGCCTTGCCAATGTTGAGCGGTTGCATGGTGAAATGCGTGCCGTGATGGCTGAACTCGGTGAGGAGGGTGAGCTCAGTGCATTTCTCGATCGCGTCCGAAAAAATCCGGCGCTTCGCTATCCCAATACCGAGACGGGGCGTGCTGATTATCTCTCGGCCGCGCGAATGGCAATCGATGCCATGGCGGAGAAGTTACCGGACTACTTTGGTGTGCTACCCCGAGCAGAATTAATTGTTAAGCGAGTTGAGCCATACCGCGAGCAATCCGCAGGTAAAGCCTTTTATCAGAGTCCTCCCCCTAACGGCTCCCGTCCGGGTATTTATTACGCCAACCTGCACGACATGGACGCGATGCCCATCACAGACCTCGAGGCATTGGCATTTCATGAGGGACTACCGGGCCATCATTTGCAACGCGCGATAGCGGCCGAGTTGGCTAACGTGCCTGATTTCCAGCGTCACACCCGGTTCACCGCTTTTACCGAGGGTTGGGGACTTTATTCAGAGTATCTGGCGCGGGAAATGGGTTTTTATCAGGACCCCTACTCGAACTTCGGCAGGCTGGCGATGGAGCTGTGGCGGGCAGCACGGCTGGTTGTTGATACCGGCTTGCATTATAAGCGCTGGACGCGGGAGCAGGCAGTTGCTTATCTCGTGGCCAACACGCCTAACGCGGAATACGACTGTCAGCGCGCCATTGAGCGCTATATCGCCATGCCCGGCCAGGCAACCGCTTATATGATTGGCAAGCTGCGGATCGTCGAACTACGTGAGATGGCGGAGGAGACGTTGGGTACGCGGTTCGATATCGGCGCCTTCCACGATACGGTATTAGGCTCAGGCGCGGTCCCGCTGGATCAACTTGAAGCCAATGTTCAGGGCCTGATACAGCGAACCCTCTCAGAGTCATGACCTGTGCCCCTTGCAACGCCTCGGCGCTAATGGGCTGAAAATCTTGAAAACCCGCTGCGGCATAAAGGGCGGACTCAAAGATCGAAAAAATCGATCAATTTTTTCTAAACAATCAGCTTTTAAAAGTGGGCTCCAACTGGCTAAAGTTACGGTCGGGGTAATGATTCTTTCTTTAGAGGACAGCTTAATGAAACTCACGTTAACGAAGACAGTGCTCGCGCATACGGCATTGGCGGCGACTTTGGTTGCTCTGCCGGTGCTTGAATCAATGGCGCGCAGCACGCCAAAAAGCACTCAAGCCTGGTGGCCTGCCAGCCTCGATCTGACGCCGCTGCGCCAGAACGAGCGCAGTAACAATCCTTTGGGCGCTGATTTTGATTACGCCGCGGAGTTTGCTCGACTCGATCTCGAGGCGTTGAAAGCGGATATCGATGACACGCTGACCACATCGCAGCCCTGGTGGCCTGCTGACTATGGTAACTACGGACCTTTCTTTGTTCGTATGGCTTGGCACAGCGCGGGTACCTATCGGACTTCCGACGGCCGCGGTGGCGCAGACGGTGGTCAGCAGCGGTTTGAACCGCTGAACAGCTGGCCCGATAACGGCAACCTGGACAAGGCCAGGCGGTTGCTTTGGCCGATCAAGCAGAAGTACGGCAACCAGATCTCCTGGGCTGATTTGATGGTACTTGCCGGGAATGTGGCCATGGAAAATATGGGCTTCAAGACATTTGGTTTTGCCGGCGGTCGCACTGATGACTGGGAGCCGGAGTGGGTTTA
>PAGS01000009.1 GCA_002705465.1 Halieaceae bacterium | reverse complement strand
TCCCTGTGGCACCACCGGGTAGAAGAAACCGATAGCGTAAATCCCCAGTTCAAGCAGGCGCTCTGACATCTTCTGAGCTACTACTGCATCTCCCAGCATCACGGGCACAATGGGGTGGTCGCCCTCTGGCACAGCGAATCCATTCGCCTGCATTTGTTCACGAAAGTAGCGGGTATTGTCGTGAAGCCTGTCACGAAGCGCCGTGGAGGCCTCGAGCATATCGAGCACCTTCAGCGAGGCCGCACAGATGGCGGGCGCCAGCGTGTTGGAGAAAAGATAAGGCCGGGAGCGCTGGCGGAGAATATCGATAATTTCCTGCCGGCCTGAGGTGAATCCACCAGAACCACCACCCAGTGCCTTACCGAAAGTGCCTGTGATGATGTCCACACGGTCCATCACACCCCGGTACTCATGAACGCCGCGGCCCTGATCACCCATAAAGCCCGTGGCGTGGCAATCATCGTGGTGCACCATGGCGCCATAGGCATCGGCCAGATCGCAAATCGCATCCAACTGCGCGATAGTGCCGTCCATGGAAAAAACCCCGTCGGTAGTAATCAGGATACGCCGGGCACCTGCGTCACGCACCTCCTTGAGCTTGGCCTCGAGGTCAGCCATATCGTTATTCCGATAACGATAGCGGGACGCCTTGCACAGCCGGACGCCGTCAATAATCGATGCGTGATTGAGCTCATCAGAGATGACCGCATCTTCAGGCCCGAGGATGGTTTCGAACAGCCCCGTATTGGCATCGAAACAGGCGGCGTACAGTATGGTGTCTTCCATCCCCAAAAAGCGGCTGACCCGGCTTTCGAGGGTTTTATGAATACCCTGAGTGCCACAGATGAAGCGAACTGACGCCGCGCCGAACCCCCACTCGCTCAGACTGTCGCGGGCCGCCTGCATCACCTCGGCGTTATTCGCAAGACCGAGGTAGTTGTTTGCGCACATGTTGACCACGTTCGCACCGCCCGCGAGGGTGATAGCATTTTTTTGATCGGAGGTGATGACCCGTTCGGTCTTCCATAAACCGGCCGCTTTAATGTCGGCGATCTCTGCGGCGTAGCTTTCTTTTGCAGCCTGATAGCTCATATCAATCCTTCCAATCCAGAATCACTTTGCCCGATTGACCGGAGCGCATGATATCGAAGCCCTGCTGAAACTCGGTGTAGTGGAATCGGTGGGTGATCACCCGCTCGATAGGCAATCCGCTTTGGATCATCATTACCATCTTGTACCAGGTCTCATACATCTCGCGGCCGTATATGCCTTTGATGTTCAACCCCTTGAATACCACGTCTGTCCAGGGAATGCCGGTATCGTCCGGCATGATGCCCAGCATGGCGATGTTGCCGCCGTTGATCATTTTACTGAGGACATCCCTGAAAGCAGCGGGCGACCCCGACATCTCCAGGCACACATCGAAGCCCTCGAGAATGCCGAGGCTTTCCATGAAGTTGCGGGTGATTTCCTGCTTGGCAACGTTGATCGGCTGGACCTTCGGCACAATCCGCTTGGCCAGATCGAGCCGGTACTCATTCACGTCTGTGAGGATCACATTGCGGGCACCACAGTGCCCCGCCACCATGGCGGCCATGATGCCAATCGGCCCCGCGCCGGTAATGATGACGTCCTCGCCGACCATGTTGAATGACAGCGCCGTGTGCACAGCATTGCCGTACGGGTCGAAAATACTGAGCAAATCGGTGGGCAAATAAACGCTGGGGCGGAATACGTTGGTCGCGGGAATCACCACATATTCGGCGAAGGCACCGTCGCGGTTGACGCCCACACCCTGGGTGTTGGGGCACAGGTGTAAGCGGCCAGCGAGGCAGTTGCGGCAGCGCCCACACACAATGTGGCCCTCGCCCGACACGATGTCACCTACCTGCAGCCCGGTGACGTTAACGCCCAGCTCGACGATCTCGCCGGCGTACTCATGGCCCGCCGTCATCGGTACCTGAATGGTTTTCTGGGCCCAATCGTCCCAGTTGTAGATATGTACATCCGTGCCGCAGATCGCGGTTTTGTGCACTTTAATCAGCACATCATTGCCCCCAACGACCGGGATCGGGACGTCTTGCAGCCACAGGCCCTCTTCCGCGTGCTTTTTCACCAGTGCTTTCATGCGACATTCCGCCCAATTTGTGCTGGTTATTGGGATTTTTATGCACAATCACGGCATTTGGATGCCTTAGGGGAAAAGTTTTTTCCGCGCTCGAAGAAGGCCGTGAACGACCTCACAGGGGATGTCTGTAACGGGGAGCCGCGGAAGGACAGCATGACACTCTGAGTGCCGCCTTCGGGGCGAGGGCGATCACCGATCTCATCGCTTATCGAGGTTCAATCATCAGATACGATACGACGGTATCACCTATGTTGAGCACCTCGTGCCATGGAATACCGTCACTGGAAAAATACGTCCCTGCCTGCAGATTGACTTCGCGGGTACCGGCGGCATCCGTAATGCGCATCCTGCCGCCCGAGAGGGCATAGCCAAAGTGCCTGGCGTGAAAGTGGCGCTCGTGACCCACCCCAGGTGGAAAAATGCAGCGAAACACACGCATTTCGGCAGTTTCACTCAGAGTCTCGCAGACGGGCTCTCCCCGCCATGTGGCTGCGACGGGGTCGGGTAATTCGTCCGCCATCACTGCTGTGTTACACCCCATTAAAAAGACCAGCAGGGCGCTCGTGGCCATGTGGCGTGGCATATGGCGGGAATCGCCGCGCAGTAAGGTCATTATGGGGTCAGGGTGCAACTCGCCTGCATCCACCGCAGGTTGATACCGATGCGCTCGGCTGACGGGTCAGCCCAGGCATACGAAACAGCCCGATCCTCTCCTGGTCGATACGCGTAGAGCACCAGCGAGGGTCGGTTGGAACCGTAAGGCCAGGTGACGTTGCGCATTTTGATGCCCACTTGCTGGGGCTCTGACTCATCGGTGGTCAACCAGACCATACCGCCCTGATCATAGATCTCGAGCCCGCGTTTGAAGGTCCAATCCCCATCTCTTTGCCTGCCAGTCATCCAGCACTCGAAGCGTCTGGCTTTAAGGTTTTTATGCGGCCCGCCGGTGGGGTGCCCCATCAGCAGTTTCCCGGCCTCATCGTGTGCCCGACCAGTAATCCAGAGGGCGTTGTCCATCAGCAGCAGGTCATCGTTAAAGATCATCCGTTCGCCGGTCTTCCGCGAGACATACGAGCATGCATTGGGATCCATAAAGCCCACAAACTGGTTAGCCCTGCGTTGCCAGAACACATCGCAACCGGGCAATACGGTGATATCAGCCGGTTTCAGGTCTGCCAGCGTGTCGGGCGCCAGATGCGCATCGATCAGGCGCTCGGGTTCATTGGGTATATGAATAGTGAGCCTGATGGCATTCCTGTCGTAATCGGTGCTAAACGAATAAATTCTCTGGCGATAAATCTCGCTAGGGTCGTCATTAAGGTGCTGTTGCACGTAAAACACGTGGTCACCAAAAGCCGGTAAGTCTACCGGCGTAAACACATGGTGAAGCCGCTCATGGCGCAGGGCTTCATCAATGCCCTGCTCCGCCTCAAAGTACACCTGCTCCTGATTGTCATAGACACCCGGAAACCAGGCCATCATGATCCGAAAATCCTTATCCAGAATCGCCGCCTCATCGGCATGCGCGTTAACAGCGATCAAACCAAGCAGTAGCCAAAACAATCGATTCATTGTGGGTCTCCGAGGGATGGGTCTTGCCTCAAGTGCCAAGGCCGCTGCGTCTACTACAACACGGCGCCCGGACAGCATGGCACTCATCGTGAACAGCCGCCAGCGGCGAGTGGATGCCGCGGAGCGGCAGCATGCAGACGTCACCAACCCTTTGTCACGAATTTTGCTACCGACGAGCAACCGTTTGCCAATCACCGGAATTAGACATAGCTTTACAGGGAGCTTGTGTCCGATAGCGTGAGTCGCACGGGATGCCCTATGCCACACCGCGCGCGACAAAACACAATAAGATCAACAAAGAGGCAAGATGATGAAACCACTCGAAGGGATAACCATCCTCGAATTCTCTACCATGATCACCGCCGCCCTCGCGAGCATGATGCTCGCCGAACAGGGCGCCAGAGTCATCAAGGTCGAGCCCACCGACGCGGGGGATCCCATGCGCTACATTGGCGCCCGCAAGGGGGATATTTCATCATTGTTCGCTGGCTGCAACCGGGGCAAGGAATCGATCAAAGTCGACCTCAAAAGCGAGGCAGGGCAGGCCGTCATCCACGAGATGATTCCGCACGTCGATGTCGTGATCCACAACTTTCGGCCCGGCACCATGGAGACGCTCAACCTCGATTTTAAGACGCTGGAGCAACTCAACTCGCGGCTCATCTATATGGCGATCTCAGGGTTCGGCACCGAGGGCCCACTGCGGCGCGCACCCGCCTATGACCCCATTATTCAGGCACAGTGCGGCATGGCGGCGACACAAGGCTCTGACGAATCGCCAACCTTCATCCGCTCGCTCCTCTGCGACAAGATTACCGGTTATACCGCCTGCCAGGCTGTCACCAGCGCGCTGTTCGCCCGAGAGCGGACGGGCAATGGCCAGATAATCGATCTTTCAATGCTCGATTCGGGGCTGTTTTTTATGTTCCCCGACGGCTTTCAGAACCATGCTCTTCTCGACGAGGACACCATTCCCGGCGGCCTGCTGATCGATATTCTCTATGACCTGACCTTGACCAAAGACGGCGGCGTTACGGTGGCCGCTGCCAATCAAGAGATGCAGGGCCGGATGTTAAACGCCATTGGGCTCTTACATCTCCTGCAGGACGAACGCTTTAACAGCATGAAGAAGCTGGTCGAGAATCTGCATATTTTTCGGGATCTGGTAGCAGAGAAGTGTATGGAATACACCAGCGACGAGTTGCTTGCACTGCTCCGCGAAGTCGAAGTGCCCTGCGCCAAATGTTTAACCCGTGATGAAGTGCTGGCTCAGGAACAACTGAGCGCTAACGACAGCGTCTCAATTGTTGACCATCCTCATCTGGGCACACTGCGAATCGTCAGAGCGCCCCCACGCTTTGGCGGAAAGCGACTAACGCCCTCGCGCCCCACTCCGGCACATGGTGAGCATACCGATTCAGTGCTGTCATCGTTTGGCGTACCGGCAGATCGCATCGAAGCGCTCAAATCGGAAGAAGTGATCGGCTAAAAACCCGACCGCTTGTGTGCTTAGAGATCAAATACCGACATGATCATCTCTTTATAGGCCTCGGGACCCGATACGGAGTACGGGCCACGGTAGCCGTACCAGGCGACTGAACCGGAGGCGTCAATGGCGGTGGCCAGAGTAAAAAATCCTGATTCCTCCCAGGCGGTAAACCAACCTAATGTCAGCACGGTGGTCGCCACGCCCTGTGCGATACTCTCGGCTGCCGCCACTCGCTGACCGTCAGTCACCATAAAGATCACCACCTGATTTTCGGCAAGCCCGAGGGCTGCGAGCTCCTTGGCGTGCAGCTCATGCGCCTCGGCGTCGACGTCGATACCCCGGGCAATCCTTCTGAGGGTGGCAATGTAAGCCTCACTCGCTGCCGATGACAGCTCGGGCGCGGCATAGATGTCGCGGATATCCGCTGCACTTTTGCGCGCCTCGGGGCGAACCTGTGCGCCCGCCGTTGAGAGCGCCACCTCGACGGTGTTAAACCCCTTTAAGCGCAGCAAGTTTGCGACATCTGAGAGCGCTGACTCATCCTCCGCAGAGCAGAGCTTGGCATTGTATTCCTGATCGAGGGCGGCCTCTGACGAATTGTCGAGCACCGAGCAGTCCTGCACTAAAATAATATCGAAGGCAGCTGCGCCGCCGTACGCCTCAACGATTTGATCAAACGACTCTGCCCGCGCCACCTGCGCGCACAGCAGCCACCCAAACCCCAAAACCAGCATGTGTTGCATGACACCTAGCATCATTTCCCCCTCAGACCTAACAACACTTGCCAAACGTTGTTCTCATCAACTCGCTCATTGCGCGGTGAACCCTCCGTCTACACTCAGCACCGCCCCCTGGCATAAAGTGGAATCTGCGGAGGCGAAAAACAATATAGCACCGGCCACTTCCTCGGCCGTACCCATACGGCCAATGGGCATGACGCCGCGCAGCATTGCCTGTGCCTCTGTCTTATCTGGCATCAAGTCTGTCCAGCGCTCCATCATCGGCGTTTCTATCACGCCGGGGCACACGCAGTTGATGCGCACGCCGCTACTCGCAAGCTCGATAGCCATATCGCGGGTAAAGACAACCAGCCCACCCTTGGCGCTACCGTATGCAGTCGACAATGGGAAACCCACTAACCCATTCAAGGAGGCAACATTGATCACACTGCCAGAACCGCGCTCCACCATGCGCGGAACAAAGTGTTTGCATAACAGCCAGGGGCCCTTGAGGTCGGTATCGAGGACCTTGTCCCACTCATCGACGGTGGTCTCGTCGTAGGTTTTATTGAGCTCGGCGCCGGCGTTGTTCACCAGCACATCAATGTGACCCCAGCGCTCGTGCACATTGGCTACAGCATGCTCGACTTGAGCCTCAAGCCGAACATCGAGCTCCAGTGCAAAGTGGTCGGCCCCCAGTTCCTCTGCGAGGACCTCTGCAGCGGATACGTCGCGATCCAAAATACAGACACTGGCGCCCTCTGCAACAAAGCGTCTTGCCGTCGCCGCACCGATCCCGCTGGCACCCCCAGTGACGACACATTTCAATCCTTGCAAACGCATTCAGCTCTCCTCTGCAACTCTCTGCACCTCCCCGCAACCTCCCACATATCAAACACTATGATGAAAAGCACGGCAAACGAATCCAACACCTACAACAAAACCCGCGACAGGAGGGATGAAGCAGCGCTATTTAATCGTCTAGTAAATGAAGGAGTGACTTATGACCACATCAGAGACCTATTCCATCGTGACCGCAGCTACCGTCTTGGTAGTCATGGCGCTGGCGACGATTTAAGCCGTCTCGCAGCAGCTGCCTGAATTCAAGGCTGCTCACCCATATCCACGACAATACCGGTGATGTTATCTCTGCCGCCCCTTCTCAGCGCTTCATCAATCAGAGCTTGGAGAATTTGGTCGCTGAATGGGCCGCTCAACATCTGGCGAATCGTCTCCAGCGTGAGTTCCTTGTACAGTCCGTCTGTGCTGATGATATACCGGTCGCCCGCTACGATCTCGGCGACCCGCATCTCAAGTCTCAAATCTTTGTGAATGCCGACCGCTCTCGTGAGGACATTTGCAGACGGTAATCGTTGCGCCGCGTCCTGAGAGACTTCGCCTCGCCGGCACCGCTCCTGAGCTAAATTATGGTCCTCGGTAATGAGCGTCAGATCGCCATCTCTCAAGCGGTAAACGCGGCTGTCTCCGGCCCACAAAAAAATCGCATCGGACTCACAGACGAGTAGAGCGGCGACAGTCGTGCCGAGGGTTCCCCCGCCCGGGATACTTCTGCAAGCCTCGTTCGCTTGCAGGAGCCTCGCTTTGATATCAGCCAAGCACTTCTCTATCGAGTCGCTCTGGCGGTAACTCTCGACATGCTCGACGACAATGCTGCTCGCTTTTTCACCGTTGCCATGGCCGCCAATGCCGTCAGCCACAAGCCATAGCCCTTCCCGTTCATTGACAAACAGGGCGTCTTCGTTGATCCGCCGGATGTGGCCGATATGTGTGCCATGTCGGGTACAGGTGCTAAACGGGTCGGGCATTTTTCAGCGCATTTCCTTTTTTGATGAACACAAACAAAAACGCCACCGCTGCCGCGCAGGGGTCGAGCTTGGAAAGCTCACGATGTCCAATTGTGCTGGATGATGCGCACGACTTCCTCGGCAGAGCTAGGGCGCTCGTCCGGGTCTTTGCTCAGGCAACTCATGGTCAGATCTGACAATACCTTGGGAACCGCAAGACTCCCAAAGTGCGAGGGCACGTCGGGCATCTTGTGGCGAACGTCTTCCAGTATTTTTCTCACCAGAGTGCCGCTAAACGGCGTCTGCCCCGTGAGTGCTTCGTACATCACTGCACCCAGGCTGTAGATATCAGATCGGAAATCGATGTCCGCTTCTCGATCGACCTGCTCTGGCGACATATACATCACAGAACCCTGTAACCTCCCCGCGTTGGTCATCGACACGCCGATATCGAGATCAGGCAGGTCGGTTTGTTTAGCTGCGGCCGCATCGTCGTTATGCCAAACCTTCGCGAGCCCCCAATCCAGCAACAAGACCTCACCATAGGGCCCGATCAGGATATTGTCGGGTTTAATGTCACGGTGCAGCACGCCAACAGCGTGGGCATAGCCCAGCGCGTTGCCAACCTGCAGGATGACATTCATGAGCTGCGAAAAGTCGTATCGCTGTCGGTAGTTAAGCAACTCTCTCAGCGTATAGCCATGGACTAATTTCATGGTGAAAAAGTAGTGTCCATGATTGTCTCGCCCTATCTCGTACGTCGGCATGGTATTGGGATGCTGCAGCATCGCGGAGATACGCGCCTCGCGGAGCAGGCGCAGATTTTCGATGGGGTCTTTGCGAAATTCTTGCTTGAGCGTTTTGTAGCAGACGGTTCGCCCCAGATATAAGTCGCGGCAGGATTGGATGAGAGATTTCCCGCCAGTGGCGATGGTGGTGAAGTACGCGTAGCGAAGTTTCGGGTTCAGCGTCTCAGGGAGTGGCGCATCCGTCTCTTCCGCGTATAAATGAGGAGCTGAGTGTTTCCGTTGCGGGAAATGAAGCATCACGCCTCCGATCTGTTCAGGCGCGAGGTGCGACAGCAGGATTGCTAGTGACACTCGCGCCGGTCCAAGCCCGATTCAGGCACCATTAAAATCGCTTGCAACGTAGCGTCAAGGAAAACTTTCGTCTGGGTTACAAGAGGGGGGACCTAAGCCCTCTTCTTGGGTTACCCGCCTCTAATGGCGCGCGCCGGTAGCGCAGGCGGTTATGCAAGCGGCTGGTTTTCTATCACGTCATTTTCTACCGGTACTGAAGTGATCTAACGCTCCATTCAGATATGGTTGGTAGCGCTTCCAACTCTCTGAGCTGCCCTGATATACCTTTTTCCTAACTTGCACATTGGATGCTGTGCCGACGACTCTTTTGTTGCTTTGGGGCGATAGGCAAATGTCATCCCAAGGCAGCCCCAAATGATCAATTAGTTTACGGGTTTCTCTTTCCTGATTATCCGTTAAGACCTCATA
>PAGS01000008.1 GCA_002705465.1 Halieaceae bacterium | reverse complement strand
CGGCCGGCGATCACGCCGCGCTGGCGGAGGCCATCGCGCGCGTGTTGGATGACCCCGCATTGGCGGCGGTGCTCTCCGAGCGTGGTCTGCAGCGTGTCCATGAACATTTTTGCTGGTCAGTCTGCGCGCGGCAGATGGTTCATCAGTACTGGCGCCGTATTGACGCGTGTTAACGGTCGATCTTGATCAGTTGGGGTTCTCGCCCGGGCAGGTTTGCCTCGATGTAGGTTGTGGGCAGGGCCGACACACCTTGGCGACGTACCTTTTGGAGGGTGTGTTCGCATTGGGCTTGGATTTGTCTGCGGAGGATCTGGCCACTGCGCGGGGTCGTATCACAGACATGCAGCCCCACTCTCCCGGCGGTCAGATTGGTTTTGCGACGGGAGACGCCACTGCCTTGCCACTTGCTGATGAAACGGTCGATGTGGTCATCGCCAGTGAAATTTTGGAGCACATCCCTAACTATCTCACGGTACTGGAGGAGGCCTTGCGCGTGTTGAAGCCCGGCGGGCGCCTTTGTGTCAGCGTTCCAAGGCAATGGCCTGAGTGGATTTGTTGGCAACTCAGCGAGCAGTACCGCACGACGCCGGGTGGGCACATACGGATTTTCGATGCGACGCATCTGCGTCGGGAGATTCAGCAACAGGGTTTCGAATTTGTGGGCCGTGGCAGTGCACATGCACTGCATGTCCCTTATTGGTGGTTGAAGTGCCTCTTTTGGCGTCGGGAGCCGGAGCCCTCATTACTGCGCTGGTACCACAAGCTGCTGGTATGGGATCTGATGGCGCAACCATGGCTGACCCGCGCGATTGACGGCCTACTGAACCCGATCATGGGTAAGAGCATCATTCTGTACTTCACCAAGCCCCGAACGGCCAAGGCGACTGTTGGAGATCATGCATTGTGAACGCGCCGTTTTTGAGCAGTGACGTCTACCCAGCGCAATGGCTGAGGCCCACCGTTGAGTTTTTGCTCGCCTCTCAGCGATCGGATGGCGAGATTCCCTGGTTTGATGGTGGCCATACCGATCCGTGGGACCACACAGAGGCGGCCATGGGCCTCAGCATTGCCGGTGAACTGGGCTCAGCTGAGCGCGCCTACGGGTGGCTGGCAGAGCAACAGCTCGACGACGGCAGTTGGTGGGCCTGTTATCGAGGTGGGCATCCCGACCCGGCCATTGATCGAAGAGAAACGAACTACATCGCTTACGTTGCGACCGGGGTCTGGCACCACTTCCTCGTAACAGGTGATCAATGTTTTCTGGCACGCTTTTTCCCTGTGGTGACCCGGGCGATTGATTTTGTGCTCCGTTACCAGGGGCCCGATGGCGAGATTGACTGGGCCGTAGATCAAAACGACCGCGCCTTGGGCGACGCGCTCGTGACCGGGTGCAGTTCAATCTATAAGTCACTTGAATGCGCCATTCTGATCGCAGAGCAACTCGATTATTCAACTGCGATTTGGCGCGCTGCCCGGACCCGATTGGGTGAGGCATTGAGGTATCGGCCTGAGCGGTTCGATCGAACCTGGGAGAGCAAATCCCGCTATGCCATGGATTGGTTTTATCCCGTTCTTGCCGGGTGGGTCGTCGGCGTAGAGGCCAGCAAAAGACTGGCACAGCGCTGGGAAGAATTCATCGAGCCCGGTATCGGTTGTCGCTGCGAGAACCATCAACCCTGGGTGACGGTGGCTGAGTCGTGCGAGTTGACCCTCGCCTTGCTCGCGGCTGGCGACCGCGATCGCGCTACAGAACTCTTTGGCTGGCTGACTCAGTGGCGTGATACTGACGGCGGATGGTGGACTGGCTATCAGTTTGCCGAGCGAGTGCTGTGGCCACTGGAGAAGCCCACCTGGACAGCTGGTGCGGTTCTGCTGGCTGCCGACGCTCTGACAGCCCACAGCGGCGCAAGCCAGCTATTTCTGAAAACAGCTTTAAGCGAATAACGGAGCAAGAGGACTCCGAGCGATGTCGCCAGTAGCCGCGCGACGTTGCCAAAAAAAGAGGCGGTTTAGGCGGTGGAGCGCGTCAAGCCCCTCAGACTACCCTCCGTACCCAGCGGCTCAAACAGGCCTGATTGGCTGGCCAGCTGCCAGATGGTAAAGGGCGCCAGCCCCCCCTCGGCCGGGTCCGCAAACACGTCGTGAATCGCCAGAATACCACCGGGTCTTAGGTGTCCCGCCCAACCCCGGTAATCTGTCAGTGCGGCCTCAAGGCTGTGGCCACCATCGATGAAGACCATAGCAAGCCCGCCACGCCAGAATCGAGCAAACTGTGCGCTGGTAGCCACAATGGGTATGACCGCGCTGTTGACGCCGGCCTCTAGAATATTGCGCCTGAACTCATGGAACGTATCGACTGCACCTGAGCCATCTACCAGAGCGGGATCGTGGTGGCTCTCCCCGGGTTGATGTTCCTCTGATCCGCGGTGGTGATCGACAGCATAGACCACGGTGTTATGACGCAATGCCGCTTGTGCAAGCCAGATGGTCGAGCGCCCGCAGTAGCTACCGATCTCGATTATGGGGCCGAGTGGGGCTACGCTCGCCGCCCACTCATACAGCTGCCTGCCCTCGTTGTCGGGTAAAAAGCCCCGGACGGAGTCGGCTGGCGCTGTGGGGAGTGATTCCCGATCCGGATCAGACACGCTGCCCGTTGATCCGCATCGTAGATGGTTACTCGCTGCCTGAGACGGTGGGTGCGGGGGGTGGCAACAAAAAGCCTTCCAGCCTCGCGATATCCTCGGGTGAAAGGGTGCCAGCGACTTCCTTTAAACGCAGGGAGTTTATGATGAAATCGTACCGGCTGTTGGCGTAGTCGCGTTGCGCAGCAAAGAGGTTGTTCTGAGCATTCAAGACGTCAACGATGTTGCGAGTGCCCACTTCATAACCCGCCTGTGTCGCATCCAGCGCACTCTGGCTGGACACAATCGACTGCTTGCGCGCCATCACGCGCGAGACATCCGACATCACCGTCATATGCAGAGACCGTGCCTGCGTCACAGTGGTGCGCGTCAGGTTGATGCGAGTTTCCCGAGCGGCATTGAACTGTTCCGCGGCACGTCGGCGGTTGGCGCTGATTGCGCCCCCGGCAGAAAGGGGTAAGTCAAAGCGAATCTGCCAGCTCTCATTGGTCTGCTCTGAATCGGGTGGAAAGTTGAAAAGGCTCTCCGGGCTTTGTCTGATGCTGCCCGTCGTTTCTGTATCCTGATAGCGATACGTCGCGGTTACAGTGGGGGCGTGACCCATGCGTGAGGATGTTGCAGTCTGTCGGGCCGCCTCCTCGGCGAATCGAGATGCGGCTAGCCGGTAATTGTTGGACATGGCAAAGTCGACCCACGCTGCGCGCTCGGCAGGCTCGGGCGGTTTTGGGTCGAATGTCTCGCCCAGCACGAAAAGCGCGCCGGGAGTCTGGCCTGTAAGCACTGACAGGTTTTCTTTCGCCACCGCCACGTTGTTCTCATCGACGATGCGCGTCACTTGTGCCAGGTCCCGCGCGGCCTCTGCCTCATAGACGTCGGTAATGGCGATCAAGCCGACTTCGAATCGTTGCCGGGTCTGTTCGAGCTGGCGTTCAAAGGCACGTTCTTGGGCTTGCGATGCCCTGAGATTGTCCTGCGCACGCAGCACGCCAAAGTACGACTGAACCACCCTGACGATGAGATCCTGTTGCGCCGCAGAAAGGTTAGCCTCAGCTTGCAGGGAGGTTTCTTTCCCCGCTTTCCAGCCAAACCATGCTGAAAGGTCAAAGAGTGTCTGCGACAGACTGACGTCGTACCCGTCGGTTTCGGTGCTCGTCTCAGAGGTCACATCGATTTGATCGAGCGTTCCCTCGGGAGTGACCCTCACATTGGGCCGCGTGGAGTCGTTCTCCGAGTCGGTATATGAGTAGCCTGCGCGGGCCTGTGGTAGCAGGGGTGCCAGTGCCAGCTTCTCCAGCTCGATATCCGCGTTGTATTGTGCTACCTGCGCCTTCAGTTGAGCGTCGTTCTCTAATGCGAGTTCATAGATATCAACAAGCGTATCGGCAAAGGCCACAGCCGAAAACGCGCTGGTGGTCACGGCGAGCGCTAGAAATTGTAGGGGACGATGCAAAGCAGGCATGGCGTCTGGGTCTGAGTCATTTCGAGAGGGCGAGTCTACCACTGTGATGCGCCTTTTTGCGGCGTCAAAACCGACAACATTTTGGCACTTCGGGGGCTCTGGGGGCTTGCTACACTTAGGGCCATGTCAGATCGCACGCATCAGTCTCGCCCGCGCAGCAGGTCCCGCCGGACCTATCATATAGATCTGTCGGACCTGCATGCCCAGTGCGAGGCTAATTATCACCGTTTGGTGCGCCTCTTCCCGGGTTACGAGCAGCAGCCCCGTTGCGCCTTTGAGGTCGGCGATGCGGTTGTGGAGTTGGAGGTCACCGCCCGGGATCGTTATACCACCGATATGCGGCTACGCTATCAGGGTTCCGCCATACAGATGGGGAGCAAAAGCTGTCTAGATTTGCGCCTATACCACGACGCGCGGATGGCTGAGGTGGTGCATTGTAGTACCTCGCGACGCTTCGAGGCGCGCTACCGCTATCCGAATCCCGAGATGCTGCAACGAGACGAAAAGTTCCAGCAGAATCGCTTTGCTGCGGAGTTGCTGGAGTTTTGTCTCACTAATGGACGGTCAACCAATGCGTCATTGACCGATTCTGATTCCGCCGGACCATGAATGCGTTAAACGGCCTCGCCGTGCTGGATACGGCTGACTCCAGCCGGATCGTGCAGCTCTCTGACACGCATCTTATGCAGTCACCGGGAGGCAAGCTGGTTGGGGTTGACACCGATCGCTCCCTCGAGGCGGTGTGCCGTCTCGTGGCAGATTTGGCGCCCGTTGATGCGCTACTCCTTACGGGAGATCTGGCCGGCGATGAGTCTGAGGAGGCATACCACCGGCTTCGGGTTGCACTGGCGTCACTGGATGTACCCAGCTTTTGGCTACCTGGCAATCATGACGCAACTTGGTCACCTGAGCATCAGCTTAGCGAGCACTTCAAGCGTCATATCCGGCTTAGCCACTGGGATATATTGATGCTCAATAC
Organism: Halieaceae bacterium; assembly: GCA_002705465.1. Taxonomy (GTDB): domain Bacteria; phylum Pseudomonadota; class Gammaproteobacteria; order Pseudomonadales; family Halieaceae; genus Luminiphilus. Next base: position 8,678 of record PAGS01000008.1, on the reverse strand, counting down.
CCAACGTCGGGGGATGGTCGCTGGACACCTGAGCGACGGTGAACTGCGGGCATTGGAGGAGGCAGTCCAGCAAGCCCAGCAAGCCCAGCGGCCCATGCTTGTGGCGACCCACCACCCGCTCATGCCGGTGGGATGCGAGTGGCTTGATGAAATCGGGGCAGAAAATGGGGCAGAGGCCATGAGACGCTTGGCACCGTTGACCGATCGGGCGCTGGTGATTTCCGGGCACGTGCATCAGGATTCGACCCAAGCCTACCAAGGCGTACAATGCCTGACGACACCCTCTACCTGCGTGCAATTCGCGCCGCACTCGGCGGTATTCAAGGTTGACTCGCTGGCACCGGGGTGCCGGCTGATCAATCTGCACAAAAGTGGAGCCTGGGATACGGTCGTGTGTCGCGTAACGGACGAGACTTTCGAAGTCGATATGGACTCATCTGGCTACGCATGAGCTCAAAGGCGCGCTACGGGCTAGGTGAGGCAAGCCTTGCAGAGGCGGTCGGCGCACGCGGCCTGAAGAAACAAAGTTTTAGAGCGAGTTACGCTAGAGCATGACCAAATATAACGCCGATGCCATTGAGGTGCTCACTGGGCTGGAGCCTGTCCGAAAGCGGCCGGGTATGTACACCGACACCGCCCGGCCAAACCACCTCGCCCAGGAAGTCATCGACAATTCGGTCGATGAAGCGCTCGCCGGCCACTGTAGTCAAATTGACGTTACCCTCCACGACGATGGTGGCTTGAGTGTCGTTGATGATGGCCGCGGCATGCCGGTCGACTTGCACCCCGAGCAGAAGTTACCCGGCGTTGAGGTCATTCTCTCGACGCTCCATGCCGGCGGCAAGTTCTCCGACAAGAGCTATCAGTTCAGCGGCGGGCTGCATGGCGTTGGGGTTTCAGTGGTGAACGCCTTGTCGGAGCTGCTTGAGGTCACGATTCGTCGAGACGGCAATGTGCATTCCATGGCCTTCTCGGGCGGGGAAAAGACGGCTGACTTGGCGGTGACTGGAAGTTGCGGCAAACGAAATACCGGCACCGGTATTCGCTTCAAGCCCGACCCTGCCTATTTTGATTCGGCCAATTTTTCGATCCCGAAACTCAGTCATGCGCTGCGAGCCAAAGCGGTGCTTTGCCCGGGACTGAGAGTGACGCTGACGGATGAAAAGAAAAAAGAAAAAATCGAATGGCATTATGAGGACGGCATAGCTGATTACCTCGCCGATGCCACCATTGATTCTCCTGTTATCCCGGAAACGCCGTTTACGGCGCATTTTGAGGGAGAGACAGAGGCCGTGGACTGGGCGATCCAGTGGTTACCCGAGGGCGGTGAGGTCATCGCCGAGTCATATGTGAATCTCATTCCCACCACACAGGGGGGTACTCACGTCAACGGTTTGCGCTCCGGGTTGCTCGACGCCATGCGGGAATTCTGTGAGTTGCGGAACCTGCTCCCTCGGGGCGTGAAATTGACAGTGGAGGATGTATGGGATCGCTGCTGCTTTGTGCTGTCTTCAAAGCTTCAGGATCCGCAGTTCTCAGGTCAAACCAAAGAGCGGCTCTCCTCGCGAGAGGCGGCTGGATTTGTCTCGGGCGTCGCCAAAGATGCCTTTGGACTTTGGCTGAATCAGGAAACGGCTGACGCCGAGCGGCTTGCCGAACTCTGCATTGAGCGCGCTCAAACCCGACTCAGATCAGCCAAGAAAGTGGTGCGCAAAAAGGTCTCCTCTGGCCCCGCACTGCCTGGCAAGTTGGCCGATTGTGCCAGCGAAGACCCTGCTCGAGGTGAGCTGTTTCTGGTCGAGGGAGACTCGGCAGGTGGCTCGGCAAAGCAGGCCAGAGATCGCGATTATCAGGCGATCCTCCCGCTCCGCGGCAAAATACTGAATACCTGGGAGGTCGACGCCGCTGAGATTCTGGCGTCGCAGGAGGTGAACAATATTTCGGTAGCGCTAGGTATTGACCCGGGTAGCTCTGATCTGAGTGCGCTCCGTTATCACAAGGTCTGTATTCTGGCGGATGCAGATTCCGACGGGCTGCACATTGCTACGCTCATCTGCGCACTATTTTTGAGGCACTTCAGGCCGTTGGTTCGGGCGGGCCATGTTTTTGTCGCCATGCCGCCGCTTTACCGCATCGATGTAGGAAAAGAGGTGTATTACGCGCTGGATGAATCGGAGAAGAGCGGCATTCTTGAGCGCCTGCAAGCCGAAAATAAGCGCGCGAAACCTGCGGTCCAGCGTTTTAAGGGGCTGGGTGAGATGAATCCACCGCAACTGCGAGAGACCACCATGGACCCGGACACCCGGCGATTGGTGCAACTGGTCCTCGATGAGGATGGTGACACGGACAGCACCTTCGACCTGCTTCTTGCCAAGAAGCGTGCGGGTGACCGCAAGACCTGGCTTGAATCAAAAGGAGACCTCGCCGACATCGCGAGCTAACACCTCCTTTTTACTTCCGACGCCCACTGCAATCCCCGGCAGGGAGGGTCCTGACGTGTCATACTCGTTTTGTGACCGAAGATTCCCCGCCAGTGGAAAGGCTCGACCGAGAGGTTTTCAGTATCGCGATGGCGGTTTTAGCCGCCTTCAGTCTCGCCATGGTGCTGTTCCCGGAAGGCAGTCGGATGACCGCCAATGCTGCCCTGTCATGGCTTACCGACAGACTTGGGTGGTTTTATTTATTAGCTGGTATGGCGCCTCTGGCGATGGCCAGCTGGCTGGCCTTCGGGCGATACGGAGATGTGCTTCTGGGGCCCGAGGGCGAGCCTCCCGAGTATTCCACCAGTAGTTGGATAGCCATGATGTTCACGGCCAGCATGGGGCTGGTCTGATTGCATGGGGCTTCGCCGAGCCGGTCTTCTACATTGAGACGCCGCCCTTTGGCATAGCGCCCCACAGCGACCTCGCCTACGAATTCGCCCATATGTATCCCATATACCACTGGGGCATCGTGCCCTGGGCGATCTACTGCCTGCCCGCTATCCCCATCGCTTATATGCTGTTCGTCGATAATCGTAAAAGCCTCAAGATCAGCGATGCCTGTGATCATGTGTTGCCAGAGAGGGGAAGATCCACGCTCAGGTCAGCGATCGATATATTTGTCGTTCTGGGCATCGTCGGCGGTGTCGCCACCTCTCTTGGCTTCGGTGTGCCATTGAGCGCCTCACTCGCCTCCCAGCTATTGGGCGTGCCTGACAACCTGCTGACGCAGGGTGCGGTGATTCTGATGATGACGGCCGTTTTCGGCACCAGTGCCTATCGGGGTCTCAAGCGGGGCATCAAGGTATTGGCTGATCTGAACCTCTGGCTCATGTACTTTGTGATGGCGTTCGTTGTGTTGCTCGGGCCCACGATCTATATATTTTCGATGTCGATGAACTCCGCCGGCCTGATGCTCGATAATTTTTTTCGCATCAGCTTCTGGACTGATCCGATCTCAAAGAGTGGTTTTCCAGAGGCCTGGACCGTGTTCTATTGGGCTTGGTGGTTGGCCTATGCCCCCATGATGGGACTGTTTTTTGGCCGCATCTCAAAGGGTCGTGCGATCCGACAGGTTGTTCTGGGGATTATCGGGTTTGGCGCCTTAGGGACGTTTCTTTTTCTTAGTATCGCCGGCGCCTTCGTTCTCCATCTGCAATCTCATGGCCTGCTGGATGCGGTGTCGATCATCAACGAGCAGGGAATGGGCCCGCTGGTTGCGCAGGTGATTGCAGAGTTGCCCTTCAAGTGGCTGATCTTGGGCGTCGTGGCGGTGCTGTCGATCATTTTCTATGCCACGACATTTGACTCAGCCGCGTATGTTTTAGCCAGCATCTGCACCCACGACTTGGCGCCGAACCGAGAACCCGCCGCGGGGCTCGCTTGATTTGGGCGTTGGGTTTAGGCGTAACGGCGGTTGGCCTGATGATGGTTGACGCGATGGACACGGTAAAATCCATGTCCGTGGTGTCTTCCCTGCCTGTGATCCAGATTCTCGTGCTGATGTGTTTTGGCCTGTACCGGTCGTTGCGGGATCACCATTAGTCGATGGGTGAGCCCCGTTTGCCATGGGCTGTGGTTTTCGCACCTAGATAAAGCTACCGTGGCACTCTTTACGCTGACTGGTGGTCGGCACCGGCGTGCGCCGAAAGGTCACCCAATCCCGACTGGGCACAACCCCAATTGGCGTCACCGCAGTTCGCATTAAAGGAGAAACGCACCCATGATCAAGCGTTACGTTGCATCACTGTCTGCCGCGGTCCTCGTGAGCGCTGCGCCCGCCTGGGCAGAGTGGCAGGTCGCGGACAATTCAAGCATCCAGTTCGTGTCCGTCAAGAACAACACGATTGGAGAGATTAGCCACTTTGACATGATCTCCGGCACCGTGGGTGACCAAGGCGCGGTCGAGATGCGCGTCGCACTGGACTCCGTCGAGACGAATATCGGCATTCGCAATGACCGCATGAAAAAAATGCTGTTTGAGGTCGGCCTTTATCCCGAGGCCGAGATAACGGCGCAATTGAGTCCAGAGACTATGGCTGTGTTGGGGTCAAGCAGTGGGGCGGCTGTGCCGGTCGTGCTGCAGATCAATTTGCATGGTCAGATGGTGAGTAAAGACGCAGTGCTCACTGTGTCCGCAACCCATGCGGGAGGGTTTAGCGCCACGACGTCTCAGCCCATTTTGCTTAACGCCGCCGAGTTTGATTTGGAGGACGGCGTTGCCGCATTGCAGAGCGTCGCCGGGCTCAATGCGATCAGTCGGGTGATACCGGTGACGGTGTCACTGAATTTCACGAAGGTCGCCGCCGCGTCACCTTGACTGCGGGTCGCTACAAGCCCGCATCCCGAAGCGTTGAGCGTAGTTCTGTTTGGTAGCGTCGCGCCGAATCCATATCACCCGATAATTGGCTGTATTGCACCAGCGCGGCCAGAATATTGGGTTGCCCTGGCGCTGCGCGATGGGTGGCCCTCAGGGTTGCCAACGCTTCCTCAGGGCGACCCTGATCATGCTGGGCGACGGCGTACACATAGTGATAATAGCCCGGTGTTTCTTCCAGCATTGCCGCCTTTTGCAGCGCCCTTAGCGCCGGCGTTCCGTTGCCCTCGCGCACTTCAAGCAGGGCTAGGCTGAACCACAGTGACGCATCACGCTCGCTTAGCCGGATCCCCGCTTCTAGTGTGCTGCGGGCAGCTCTCTCCTTACCCTGCGCGCGATAGAGATCTGCCAGATTCACTCGCGAGGCACTCGCCTGGGCGTTCTTCTCCAGTGCGGCAAGGAGTAGCGCCTCGGCCTTTTCCTCGTTACCGCGAGCTTGCTGAAAGCCCGACAATTGGGTGAGTACAGAGGGCATGTCGAGATGTTGAGATTGCACCAACAGGTATTCTTCGAAGAGCTTACTGAAAGGGTCCGATTGCGGTTTCTGGTCAACCTTCGAGCTAGGTTGCTCGGATTTGGCGAAGGTCGCCGCGTCACCCGCACCACGGGATTGGGGGACTATCGCCGCCAGCTGCTCTGCGGCCACCATTCTGACGGCGAGGACTGGATCCTCAATTGAGCCCATCAAGCCCGCCTGCCGTTGATCGGGTGGCAATTGTCCCAGTGCCTCCAGCGCCGCCAGGCGTATCAGAGGATCGCCACTTTCCAGCCACAGGGGAAGCGAGGGCACCAGTTTGTCGGGTAGCAGTCTACCGAGCTGTGTGATTGCAGAAGCTCTTAGCATCGCGGTTTTGTTCTCATTGTTCGCGGTTTCGAGCAGTACAGGCGTCGCCCGCACATCGCCGCGGCCAGCCGCATGAAAAGCGCGCGCAGGGTGGTTTCTGCGGTCCGCAAATCGCACCCCCCAATCCACCAGGGCTGAATAGGCCCAGTCCGCACTCTGGTCGGTGTGACATTGGTTGCAGGCATTGGGCGCCCCCGTGCTCATGGAGAGGTCCGGTCGTGGGACGCGCATACTGTGATCGCGCCGCGAATCGACACCCATATAAAGCTGGCTCGGCATATGGCAGTCCACGCAGGCGCTACCCGCCGATGCGACTTTATGTCGGTGGTGCGTGGGGTTGTCATAGGTGCTGGCCAGATGGCACTGGGCACACACGCTGTTGCCTTCCGCAACCAGCTGGTTGCTGTGCGGGTTGTGGCAGTTGGTACAGGTCACGCCGGCCTGATGCATCTTGCTCTGGATAAACGATCCGTAGACATAGACCTCGTCACGGATCTGACCATCGGGCCAGTAAAGCGGCTCTTCAATCACCGCCAGGCGGTGAGTATCCAACAGCGGCTCGCCCGGGTGGTACTCGCCCAATGTGCCGCGCCGCGCGTGACAGCGCGCGCAGCTATCAATCTGGTAGTTTGTGGTCAGCGGTTCACTGCGCTGTGCGATATCGGCGCCTTCAGTCCACTGCCATGTACCTCTCGCCTTGAGGCTCATCGCAAACCCGGTCTGAGCCGGAGACAGGCTGCCCGCATCGGCGAGCGCGACGTGCTCACTGCCTGGCCCGTGACAGGCCTCACAGCCCACATCGATTTGTTCGTAGTGGGTATCGAATCGGTCGTTCAAAGCGTCGTAGCGTTTGTCGACGTCGGTGCTGTGGCATTCCGCGCAGCTGGTATTCCAGTTAAAGAATCCGCCTGTCCAATGCAGCGGGTCTCCGGCCGTGATGCGCTCGTTGGGGTAGAGGTGATACCACCGTTGCCCGCCCTCGCTCTCCGACCGAGTATCCCAGGCAACCGAGAGCGCCTGCAAGCGACCGTTGCCAAAGGGGAGCAAATATTGCTGCAGGGGCTCAACTCCAAAAACATACGCGACTCGGTAGGTTTCCAGCTTGCCAGCGGCATTGTCTGTCTCGATGAAAAAGGCGTCCCCTTTTTGGCTGAAGGTCGTGGTCACGCCAAAATAATCAAAGGTTGCGTTGTTGAAGTTGCCCAGGACCGTCTCGGGCGTCGCTTCCTGCATCGCCAAATCGTGGTGAGAATCTGTCCAGTCGGCATTGGCCTGCTCATGGCAGCCGTCACAGGCGGCGGTGCCAAGGTAGGTCGCTTCGGCGGTTGCTGTCGGCGGAGAGGCCACCATGTCAAGCACGGCGAGTGAGGCGATCGTAGCGCTCGCAGTCAGGGTTGCCAGCTGACCCTTGAAACGCCTGATGACTGCGTTAGGCGCCTGTCTACCGGATATCTGATGGAGGCTTTCGCTCAAGCCACTCTCTCCTCAATGGGTGTTGTCGCCATTACAGACAACCCGGTGGGCGCATGCAAGGTCAGCGAGCACGCCGGAGGTGACGATATGCTTGTGTCCTGACCGAACCCCGGCTTGTGAGCGCACTGCTGAGTCAGCGCATCGAAAAAGCGCCTGTCATTTTGGCAAATATCGTCAGTTGGCGTAAGGTGACGCGCCTAGCGATCAATGCCCGGCGAGCGGGCAAAAATGGAGAAGCCTCTCATGCACATCGGTATCTTGCGCACCGATTCCGTCAGACCAGAGTGGGTGCCGACCTACGGTGAGTACCCGGATATGTTCGAGCGCCTGTTGTTGGCTGAGGACGGCGACCTGACGTTTACCACCTGGAATGTAGAGGTAGGGGAGCTGCCCGACACCGTTGATGCAGCAGACGGCTTTTTGATTACCGGTAGCAAGAGCAGCGTTTACGACGACAAGGACTGGATCCGATCGCTCGAGGGCTTCGTGCGAGAGTGCCATGCCGCGCGGCGCAAAGTGATTGGTATCTGCTTTGGGCACCAGCTGGTGGCTCAGGCACTCGGTGGAGTGGTGGGCAAGTCAGACAAGGGCTGGGGCGTGGGCGTGAATTGCTACAACGTCGACCTAACGGCGTTCGATCTGGCCGATGGTGACCAATTCTGTCTGCTGGCGTCACATCAGGATCAGGTGATGGCTATGCCCCCCGGCGCCCAACAGATTGCCACCAATGATCACTGCGAGGTGGCGGGTATGACCTTGGGGGATCACATTCTGACCTTTCAGGGCCATCCCGAATTCATTCCCGAATACTCTAGAGAGATCATGAACTTCCGCCACGAGGTGATCGGTGCCGAGCGGGTGGCAGAGGGTATGGCGAGCTTTGAGGCGCGCCAGCACGAGGGGGATCGTGTTGCACGTTGGATGTTGGCCTTTCTTAACCGGTAGACGTTACCACTCGCCGATATTCTCCATCGACTGCCACGGCTCCTGCAGCGGCAGCGCGTCACCGGACTGCAGTAATTCAATCGAGATCCCGTCGGGCGAGCGGATAAACGCCATGCGCCCGTCGCGGGGTGGCCGGTTGAGCGTCACGCCTTTATCCAGTAGCTGTTGGCAGGTCGCATAAATATCGTCGACCTGATACGCCAGGTGCCCGAAATTGCGCCCGCCGTCGTAGGTCTCGGGGTCCCAGTTGTAGGTGATTTCCACCAGCGGTGCCTGACGCGCCTTGGCGCCTTCGAGATCATTCGGGGCGCTGAGAAAGACCAGTGTGAAGCGACCGACGTCGTTGTCATACCGATAGGCCTCGACCAGCCCCAACTTGTCGACAAAGAAGTCGAGGGTGTCATCGAGATTGGCGGCGCGGATCATTGTGTGGAGGTATCGCATGAGGTGCTCCTGATGTGGATAGGGGATTTTAGGCCAAGTCCCACTCGCTGGCGAAGACTGCGATACACTGCGCGGCCTTCGAACATGACACCCTCTGGATAATTTTTATGTGGTT
>PAGS01000007.1 GCA_002705465.1 Halieaceae bacterium | reverse complement strand
CTGGCTTTCTTGTTCTGCAGACAATAATTTTGCCTGGAGCAAAGACATCGCCCGCGCGCGATTTTTATGCTGCGAGCGCTCATCCTGACACTCGACAACGATCCCAGTGGGCAGGTGTGTCAGCCGCACCGCAGAATCCGTTGTATTGACGTGCTGCCCACCCGCGCCCGAGGAGCGAAACGTATCGACTCGCAAATCCTCTTTGCGAATCTCGATACTGTCTACCTCCTCGATCTCGGGCAACACAGCAACCGTGCAGGCCGAGGTGTGAATGCGGCCCTGAGACTCTGTTTCGGGGACTCGCTGCACGCGATGCGCCCCGGACTCGAATTTCAGGTGGCTGTAGACATCCTGGCCCACAACACGGGTGATCAATTCTTTGTATCCACCGTGCTCTCCCGAGCGCTCGGATAACACTTCAACAGACCACCCTTTCTGTTCGGCATAACGGTGATACATCCGGAATAGGTCGCCGGAAAATATAGCCGCCTCATCACCGCCGGTACCGGCGCGAATCTCGAGGTAAACATTACTTTTATCACTCGGGTCCTGAGGTAGCAGCAGTACCTGCAGCGCTGACTCCACTTCCATCAGCGCTTGCTCTGCCTCCAACGCCTCCTCGCTCGCAAGCTCCCTCAACTCGGCATCCGGGTCATCTTGCATTTGCCTCGCATCGGCCAGATTGTTGCCAAGGCGAATCCATTGCCGGTAGTGCGAAACCACCTCGTTCAGATGTGAAAACTCTTTTGATAACTCCCGAAAGCGATTCTGATCGGCCGCCGTCTCTGCATCGCCCAACAGCGCACTGACTTCCTGATGCCGATCAGCCAGTGCCTCGAGCTTGGTAATAAGGGAGTCTTTCAAAGTAGGGGTTCCGGGGTGAGCGTTCCGAGCTACGCTTATTGGAGGGTCGCACCTTCATCGCGCTCTTCATCAAAATCGGTCAGACCTAAGATGGCGGCCATGCGCGAAACGTCGCGTTTACCGCCCTCTTTGGCTAACTGCCTCAAACCGGCTGTGGGCGCGTGTATCAGTTTATTGGTGAGATCTCGCGCGAGACGCCCCATTACCTCCTCGGGCTCCATACCCTTCTCAAGCATTTTCAGGGCCTTTTCCAGCTCAACCTGTTGCAATGCCAGAGCAGAGTCACGGTATATCTTGACGACATCCGCAGACTGGCGCTCCAACAAGCCTGCCCGGAGTACTTCGATTCCGGCAGCAACGATCTCATCGGCTTTACTTGCCTCTGAGGCACGCAGACGCAGGTTCTCTTCAATTACCTCTCTCATATCATCGACGGTGTACAGATAAATGTCGGATAGCTCGGCCACCTGCGGCTCTATGTCTCTGGGCACCGCCAAGTCGATCATGAGCACCGGCCTCCAGCGCCGTACTTTGATCGCCTCTTCTACCGCGCCCTTGCCCAAAATCGGCAGCTGACTGCCTGTAGAGCTGATCACAATGTCCGCATCAGGCAAACGCTCGGTGACATCTGCCAGTAAAATCGCCTCGGCATCAAACTGTACGGCCAATTGCTCCGCTCGCTCCAGCGTCCGGTTGGCAATGATCAATTTGCCCAGACCCGCGTCGCGCAAGTGTCGCGCGACCAATTCGATGGTCTCCCCGGCGCCAAGCAGCAACGCCGTGCTTTGCTCCATATCCCGGAAAATCTGCCGAGCCAGGTCCACCGCGGCGTAGGCTACCGAGACGGGATTCTCGCCGATGGCGGTATCGGTGCGGACCTTCTTCGCGATTCTGAACGCTTCAGGGAAGATCAGGTTCAGATGGAAACCCACTGCTCCCGCCTCCTGAGCGACAGCGAATGCAGACTTCATCTGACCAAAAATCTGCGGCTCTCCCAGCACCATGGAGTTCAGTCCGGCCGCCACTCGCACCAAATGCGACGCCGCGGAGACGCCGTGATTACGGTAAACACAGGGCGATAACTGGTTGATATCGATCTCATGATGCGCGGCGAGCCATCGTGACAGTTCGTCGCTGGCAGCCATCCCGTCGGCGTCGGTTGGCAAGACGCCGTATAACTCGGTGCGATTGCAGGTCGACAGAATCACCGCCTCGCTGAGTTGGGTATCGCGAATCAGGGCGCCCAGCGATTCGTGGACTTTTTCCGGGGCAAAGGCGATCCTCTCGCGCAACGTTACCGGTGCCGAGTCATGGTTGACGCCAACTACTACCAGTGTGTCCAACATGGATCGGGGCGCATCTCTCAACAACCACTCCAACTTGTTATTATAGCATCGACCGCTGAGCAAACTCCTGTACTGATATTGGGCCTAACGTGGCACTTTTTTTTGGCGAAAATCAGCTTTTGAAACTCGTTGCAGTCGGTAGCCTGGCGCTGACCGGCTGCGTTACGCCGCTGCCGGACACACCGGACTCGCCCCAAACAGCGAGTAGCGACCAGTCCGCGGTATCGGCACAGATAATTGTCGAATCAAAGCCCGATGAGACGCCCATCCCCTCTCAAAGTTTGATGCCACTGCTGCAAGCGGAATTCGCATTGCGAGCGCGGAACTATGATCAGGGCCTTACCTTGCTCGCTGAGCAGGCGCAGCAATTGGATGACCCCGCCCTCACGAGACGGGCACTGCGATTGGCCGAGTTTGTCTCAGATGGCGAGCACGCCGCAGTCCTTGCCGTTCGGCTTGTGGAACTCGCACCCGAGGACACCGCGGCAGTCGCCGCCGCCGTAGCGTGGTTAATCCGCACGGGACAGCCATTGGAGGCAATGGCCTTCGCAGAGATGGCCTACCGAATGAGGCAGCCCGTCAATGTCGCCGCGACTCTCGGTGCCTATGAGCAAATGGATAGCGAGCCTCAGGCCCTGCTTGGGGAAAAAATCCGCGACATGGCAGCACAATGGCCTGAAGACGACGAAATCGCGATCGCTGCCAGTTTACTTGCCCGGCTTGAGAAAGACCTGCCAGCGGCCGCGGAGAGTCTGAAGCCTGTCATAAGCCGCACGCCCGACAACCTGCGTGCCATTCTGCTCTGGACCCAAATTATGCTGGACCAGAAAGCGTCGGATCCGCTCAAACTGTTGAGGGACAGCGTTGACGCCTATCCCGCGAATCAGGAACTGCGGCTCCAATACGCCCGATTATTGGGTTCCGAGCGAGACTATGCCGGCGCTCAGACGCAGTTCAATATTTTACTGAGCAACGATCCCAATAACCCGGAACTGCTTGGCACAGCTGCCCTTCTCGACTTTGAGCTGGAGTTTTTTGAGGCGGCGCTGGAAAAATTCCAGCAACTGGTGGTTGTGGGTGAGCGGCTCGATGAGGCTTATTACTATATTGGCCGCATCGAAATGTCCCGAGACCGCCACGCCGAGGCTATCGAAGCATTTGGCTCAGTGGGTCCTTCACGAGAATTTAGAGACGCCAAAGCCAAGGCGGCGGAATTGCTGGCTGACACCGCATTCGCGAGTGACATCAGAGCATTTTTTGATGAGCAGCGGAGAGATTATCCGGGCAATGCAGAACAGCTGTTCCTGCTCGAGGCAGACGCACTCAGTGATTGGGAGGGAGAGGCACTTAAAGCCTACGACCGCGGCTTGATCGCCTTCCCTCAGTCATTCGCGCTCCTGTATGGTCGAGCCATGGCACACGAGGCCGGTGGCGCCTTGACGGCGATGGAGGACGATCTGCGTAGCATCCTCGCTCAGGATCCCGACCATGCCGCAACCCTCAACGCCCTAGGTTACACCTTGACCAATCACACCCGGCGATATGAAGAGGCCGCCGACTTGATAGAGAGAGCGAAGGCGCTGTCTCCGGGCGATCCGGCGATCCTCGATAGCCTGGGCTGGGTTTATTACAAACTCGGTCAGTATGCGCAGTCGGAGGCGCTCCTGAGGCAAGCGCATCAAGCTTTTCCTGATCCCGAGGTCGCAGCTCACCTCGGCGAGGTACTTTGGATTCAGGGAAAACAGATTGAGGCGCGAGATATCTGGCGTGATGGACTCAACCGAGTGCCTGACCACACTATTATCCTCGAGGCTGTCGAACGATTGGGCGCCGACCTGCGGTGATGGCAATGCAATCGCCGTTGGCACCGCACAGCCACCTGCTGTCACGGCCCGGCTTGGCATTCATCATCATGCTCGCGTCTGCCTGCACAACCGTTGATAGAGAAAAGGCGCCCGAGGCGCCGATCGTGCCGGTGGATTTGGAGGCTTGGGAAGCGAGGGGAAAGGCGGCCGTCACTATGGGCTCCGAGACAGAGACCGTGCGCTTCGTTTGGCAGCGCACCAATGAGGAGACCGAAACCATTACGCTCTCCGGGCCTCTCTCGATGAACCGGCAGATCATAGAAAGACGAGGAACAGCCCTCTATCAAGCCGATGGAAGTGCGCTGCGGCCCTTAGTCACCACCAGTGAAAGCTCAGCACTGTCCGCTGCCCTAAACAGACTGCCACCCGAGTCACTGGGCACATGGCTGCTCGGCTATGGACCGACTGGTGGTGACTGGACCGTTGAGGTCGACGAGTGGCAATTCACGCCTCCCTGGCGGACCCCCGCAAGGGTTACAATACAGGGTTCAGGCATAGACATCAGGGTGATGATTTCTCAATGGGGATTCAATCCGCTCCCTTAAGCGCGCTCGAGGCCTGCTCACCAGCCAAACTCAACCTTTTCCTACATGTGACTGGCCGGCGCGCGGACGGCTATCACAACCTGCAAACGGTTTTTCAGCTGCTGAACTGGGGAGATGAAATGCGCTTTGAGCGCCGCGAGGCACCGGGGGTGACGCTCTCGGGTGACACGGACGATATTGCGCCAGCTGACAATCTCATTTTGAGAGCCGCAAATGCTCTGGGCGCGCCAGATCTTGGCGCCCACATTCATATTCGCAAACAGATCCCTCGCGGCGGCGGCTTGGGCGGCGGCAGTTCGAATGCGGCGACGACACTACTCGCGCTCAACCGGCTCTGGCAGCTCGATCTTGATCGAGATGCGTTAATGACTATCGCCCTGACACTGGGCGCTGATGTGCCGGTTTTTACGATGGGCCACAGTGCCTGGGCAGAGGGCATTGGCTAGGAGTTAACCCCGATTGCCTTACCGCCCAGCTGGTACGTCATCGTCCTCCCCGCCTGCACAGTGAGTACTGCCGAAATCTTCGCTGATCCTCAATTGACACGCCACACGGCGCCCATTACAGTGCAGGCCTTTTTTTCAGGGGCCGGTCACAACGATCTGCAGCCTGTCGTGCTGTCGCGTTATCCAGAAGTGTTGCGCGCATGGGAGTGGCTTCGAGAAAAGTGCCCAGATGCGAGGCTGACCGGCAGCGGGGCTTGCCTCTTTGCGCCTTTGACGACAAAAGAGGCGGCAGAACAGGTAGCGGTCAGTGCTCCTGATGGATTTGTAGTCAGTGTTGTACAGGGCGTGAATGCACTCCCCGCGATGCGGGAAGTCACGGAAACAGTTTGATTGGGGCGTCGCCAAGTGGCAAGGCAGCGGGTTTTGATCCCGCCATTCGGAGGTTCGAATCCTCCCGCCCCAGCCACTTTTCATTGTTCGAGGTAGACGAGTGTCATCCAAAATGATGGTGTTTACGGGGAATGCCAACCCTGCGCTCGCGCGCAAGGTAGCGGACCGGCTTTATCTCGGTATGGGCAATGCAGCGGTAGCAAAGTTCTCGGATGGCGAGATTACGGTCGAGCTCAACGAAAATGTCCGAGGCAAAGACGTATTCGTCATTCAGAGCACGTGTCATCCCACTAATGACAACATCATAGAATTACTACTCATGATTGACGCCCTGCGCAGGGCCTCCGCAGGCCGAATCACGGCAGTCGTGCCTTATTTTGGATATGCCCGACAAGACCGCCGAGTGCGCTCAGCACGAGTGCCTATCTCCGCCAAGGTGGTTGCCGACACCATGGTCGGTGTCGGGGTGGATCGGGTGCTGACCGTCGATCTCCACGCGGAGCAGATACAGGGGTTTTTCACAGTGCCTGTAGACAACGTCTACGCGTCATCTATCCTCAATGCGGACATTGTCCGCTGCGACCATGAAAACCTGATTGTTGTCTCTCCCGATATTGGTGGCGTCGTCAGAGCCCGAGCCATCGCAAAGCAATTGGACGACGCTGACCTAGCGATCATCGACAAACGTCGCCCTCGTGCAAACGAGGCCGAGGTCATGAATTTGATTGGTGATGTAGACGGTCGAATCGCAATATTGGTCGACGACATGGTCGATACTGCCGGCACACTCTGTACAGCAGCCAATGCGCTGAAAGAGCGTGGCGCCCTAAAGGTCGTGTCTTACTGTACACACGCAGTGCTATCCGGCAAGGCTTTGGAAAACATCAAACACTCGCAGCTCGATGAATTGGTGGTAACCGATACTGTTCCGCTGTCAGCTGAGGCGTTGGCGATCGGCAAAATTCGCCAGCTGACCATTGCTGACCTGCTGGCCGAATCGATCAGGCGGGTCAGTAACGAAGAATCCATTAGCGCGCTGTTTGATCTCACTTAAATAGCGTTTTACCCACCCACCACCGAGTCGGTCGCAGGCAAAGTGGTGCTAACAAAGGAGCCAGACCATGTCTGAATCTTTTACTGTAGTTGCAGAGGCGCGAGCCGACAAAGGGAAAGGTGCGAGCCGCCGCCTGCGTCGTCTCGAGGGCAAAATGCCCGCTGTCATATACGGGGGCGATCAGCCCGCTCAGAGTTTGACGCTGATTCGCAAGGATTTTGAGCACATGCTGGAAAACGAAGCCTGCTTCAGTTCCATCCTTGAGGTCAATATCGGCGGCGACCCGCAGAACGCTATCATCAAAGACATTCAGCGTCACCCCGCACAGGGACTCCCCATGCACGCCGACTTCCTGAGAGTGCGCATGGATCAGGCAATCAAGGTCAACGTGCCTCTGCACTTCATTAACGAAGAGCAATGTGCCGGCGTCAAACTGGGCGGCGGAATGATTCAAAAGCAGTCGACAGATATTGAAGTGCAGTGTCTGCCCAAAGATCTCCCAGAATATCTTGAGGTTGACATGCTTTCGGTCGAGTTGGGACAGATCGTGCATCTTTCCGACATCACTCTACCCGACGGCGTGACATCCACAGCGTTGGAGCTGGGAGAGGACCACGACCTCGCCATCGCTTCGGTGATTGCACCTCGTGGCACCAAAGAAGCCGACGACGACGTTGCAGAAACAGAAGGCGACGAGGTTGGCGGCGACGGCGATGCTGAAGCACCGGCAGCAGACGATGCCGGAGACGGCGGCGAGGACTAATTAGACCTTGTCTGCCATCCGACTCATCGTCGGGCTCGGCAACCCCGGCACACAATACGAAGGCACTCGGCATAACGCCGGTGCCTTTTTTGTACGTCTGTTAGCCAAGCGACATGGTTTGACCTTAAACGCAGATCGCAATGCGCTGGGTGAGTCGGCGCGAGGCGTCATTGCCGGACACGACCTACGCTTACTCGTTCCGGAAACATTCATGAATGAGAGTGGACGCTCCGTTGTAGCCATGTCGCGCTATTACCGGATTGAACCCGACGCGATTCTGATCGCGCATGACGAGTTGGACATACCTGCGGGGGAGTCACGCTTCAAACATGACGGTGGTCACGGGGGCCATAACGGACTCAGGGACATCATTCCGGCACTGGGAGGTCATCGCGACTTCTGGCGGCTGCGCATTGGCATCGGCCACCCGGGCTCAGCCAAAAAGGTATCTGCCTGGGTATTGAGCAAGGCCTCGGCGGAAGATCAAACCTCTATCGAGGCCAGCACGGAAGCCGCCATTAGTGCACTCCCGCTTTTGCTCGACGGTGAAGACATCAAGGCCATGACCGCGCTACATAGTGAGAGCTATGCCGCCAAGCCATCTAAAGAGGATTAATTGGCATGGGAATTCAATGTGGCATTGTCGGTTTACCCAACGTCGGTAAGTCCACGCTATTCAACGCACTGACTCAAGCGGGCATAGACGCGGAGAACTTTCCGTTCTGTACGATCGAGCCCAATACCGGTGTGGTACCCATCCCCGACCCGCGACAAGGACAGATTGCTGACCTCGTAAACCCTGAGCGGAACATTCCCGCCACCATGGAATTTATGGATATCGCCGGGTTGGTAGCGGGTGCTTCGAAAGGCGAAGGTCTGGGCAACCAGTTTCTGGCGAACATTCGCGAAACCGATGCCATTGCACATGTCGTGCGATGCTTCGAGGACCCCAATGTGATCCACGTCGCCAACAAGATTGATCCGCTCGCCGACATCGAGACGATTAATACGGAGCTGGCGCTGGCGGATTTGGAGTCGTGTGAGAAGCAACTCGCCAAAGTGGTGCGCACGGCGAAGAGCGGTGACAAAGAAGCGGTCGAACTCAAGACGCTACTCGAGGACAAGCTGTTACCGCAGTTGAACGAGGCGCAGCCGGTTCGCGCGCTGACGCTCGATGACAACGACTGGACGCGGGTTAAAACGTTACACCTGTTAACTACCAAACCCACGATGTATATCGCGAACGTGGCGGAGGACGGCTTCAAGAATAACCCCCACTTGGAGGCTGTCCGCGCTCACGCCGCCAAAGAGAATGCTGGGGTGGTGGTGATCTGCAATAAACTCGAATCCGAGATCATCGAGCTTGATGATGAAGAAAAAATCGACTTCCTCGCCGAGATGGGAATGGAAGAACCAGGGCTAAACCGGGTGATACGCGCGGGCTATGAGTTACTCAACCTGCAAACCTACTTCACTGCAGGGCCCAATGAAGTGCGGGCATGGACGATACGCGCGGGCTCTACTGCACCGGAGGCGGCCGCGGTCATTCACACTGATTTCCAAAAGGGCTTTATCCGCGCCGAGGTGATTGGCTTTGAGGACTACGTGACGCATCGCGGCGAACAGGGCGCCAAGGATGCCGGCCGCTGGCGGCTAGAAGGCAAGGAATACGTGGTCGCGGATGGCGATGTTATTCACTTCCGCTTCAACGTCTGACCTAGCCTGCGGCAAGCGCGCGGCTGATCGTGGCCCGCGTCTCCTCGGGCTGAATGACCGCGTCAATCTCGAGATAGCTGGCGGCCTCTACCGCACGCCCTTTGTCGTACATCTCTGCGAGTAACTCGTTATACAAGGCCTGCCGCGCTGTCTCATCGGGCGCCTCGGCGAGCTCCTGACGAAAGCCAAGGTGAACGGCCCCCTCTAAACCCATGGCGCCAAACTCGCCCTGCGGCCAACTCACGGCATAACGCGGCACTTCAAAAGAGCCACCTGTCATGGCCATGGCGCCCAAACCATAAGCACGGCGCAGAAAGATCGCGACAATAGGTGGGGTGAGCGTGGCGCCCGCAATAAAGAGGTCCGACATCAGCCGCGGGGCACCCTCCGCCTCGCTTTCAGGACCCACCATAAATCCGGGTGTATCGATCAGCGACACCACCGGCAGTCGCCATCTTTCGGCCAGCTGGTAAAGGGCCGCCGCCTTGGTGGCGGACTCGCCATCAATCGCGCCGCCCAAGTGGCGGCAATCACTCGCGAGCACCGCAACGGCGCGACCTTCGACCCGGGCAAGCCCCGTGACAATCGCGCGCCCCATATCCGGTCGCGTCTCGATAAAAGACTCCGTGTCGAAGAGGTGTCGGATAATCTTGCGCACGTCGAAGGCATAGCGGCGGTTAGTCGGCATCAATGCGGCCAACTCTGACTGATCAGCTGCCTGCCAATCCGACAGCGATCCCTGCACACAGGCAAGGAATCGTTTGGCGACCTCGGTCGCCTCAGCCTCGTCGGCGACCACAATATCCACCACCCCGTTTTTACGATGCACCGAAACCGGGCCAATGTCCTGCGGCTTCCAGCTACCGAGGCCACCGCCCTCAATCATGGCCGGACCCGCCATACCAATACAGCTCGCCTCGGTGGCAATGCGAAGATCCGCAGCGCCAAAGAGCGCCGCGTTGCCGGCAAAGCAGTAACCGTGATTCACCGCAATCCGTGGGACTCGCCCAGCCAGTGCCGCCCAGCGATGAAAGGTGGGCACATTCAGCCCCGCCATCGACACCAACACGTCGGTATCACCTGGCCGACCGCCCCCACCCTCGGCGTACATCACGATGGGCAAGTTGTCCTGCTCGGAGATCTCTAGCATCCGATCAATTTTTCGGTGATGGAAGTACCCCTGGGTGCCCGCTAAGACGGTGTAATCATTAATGATCAGCGCGGTCTGACTTTGCTTGGTGCTAAAAAGATGTCTGTTAACCGGCCCCACTGCGGTGATGACCGCGTCGGCTGCCGTCTCGGCATACAGCGCGTCGCCTGCACGCCGCGTACGCTGGGCCGCAACCGCCAACTGACCGTACTCTGAAACGGTGCCGCCGTCGGTGAGATCAGCGAGGTTCTCGCGCGCAGTGCGGCCCCCGCGGGTATGCCGCTTGGCGACCCCCTCGGCACGCGCCTCGTCAGTCGTCTTCGCAAGCCTGCCCTGTAAGCCGGCGTAGGGGTCGTTGTGTTCATCTGCCATGAGGGCGGCCTGTCTATCTTGTTAGGGAGCGAATTTAATCAGCGCGGGCGTGCTGAAAGGCCCGACTGGTTGACTTCAATCACGGAGTTTTGCAGAATCCGGCGCCTCATAGATTTCCTTATGTGGCTACGTAGCTCAGCTGGTTAGAGCACAGCATTCATAATGCTGGGGT
>PAGS01000006.1 GCA_002705465.1 Halieaceae bacterium | reverse complement strand
GAGGATTTGAACCTCCGACCCCTTCCTCCCGAAGGAAGTGCGCTACCAGGCTGCGCTACACACCGAGGCGCGCAGAATACCAAAATCAGAAATACGGGCCAAGGTAAGCAGTGTGCTATCAGTAAATGCCCGCCCACTCTGCAATACCCTGACTCAGCAAGCTGAAGCCCGCCACGACGCCCATCAGCAGAAAAAGGAGAAAGAGCGGCCGGAACGGTTTGCGCTCGACCGAATTGACGCCCCGCTCAAGAAAAGCATCGACTCTGGCCTGATCAGCGTCAGAGAGCTTTTGCGGCGCGTCAGGGTTCGGTTTTTGGTTGCCGTCGTGCACGGTTTTACTCCACTGCCGGAGACCACACTCTATTGGGTAATACGCATGACACCAAGCGTCTGATCAGTCGCATCTGTCTCGCCATGTTCTCATCACATTCGGGCACCGACGTGCGCGTCGTGCTCTCGGATCGCTAGGATCCACAGTGCCGGTAACACGTCAGGGGAGGGTAATGGTGCAAGACCGCAGACGATGGTCCGTGCAGGAACTGTTTCCCAGAGTCATTCAATGGCTCGCCCCCGCAGAGTGCTTGCTGTGTCGAGAAACACATAACGATAGGGGTTTCCTTTGCGCTGACTGTCAAAGGACGCTCCCACGCAATGAACACGCCTGCCAACGTTGCGCAACGCCGATGCCCCACTCTAAGCTGCAAATTCCGGGGGCAATGCGCCGGTCCCGCTGCCCCGCGTGCCACATGCGGCCAACGACCTGCGAGCGAATACTGGCGCCCTTTCTCATGCAAGGTATGTCTCGGGAGCTACTTCATCTGTGGAAGTTCCAGAATCACCCCCAGCTCTCCACATTGATGGCCTGTCTCTTTGCGACCACCACTGAAGTTCAGGCACAGCCACAACGCACGGAGCAGAACCTGAATCAGCACCGGATTCTGATGCCCATTCCCACTCAGTGGCATCGACAACTGCGGCGGGGGTTTGACCACACCTGGCGGCTGGCGCACGCCCTGCGGCCAGTCCTTGGGCGTGAAACCCGGGTCAGGCCGTGGTTGCGCAACACGCAGTTGCGGCGGGCTCAGCACCGATCAAATAGAGCAGATCGCTGGGTGAACCACTCCGATCGTTTCATAGCTGCGGCAGGCACTGGGGGCCAACACATTACGCTGGTCGATGATGTGATCACCACTGGCGCCACTATCGAGGCGGCCGTGGCGGCATGTGAGGCCGCTGGCGCCACATCAGTAGAGGTTTGGGCGCTTGCTCGCACGCCCGCCACTGCCCACGCAGGGTAAGATAGCGCTTTCACTGAGAGAGGCATCATGACCCATCCCTACGACGGGCTGACCCCGGATCGCGTCATCAGTTGCGTCGAGTCGATCGGCTTGCGCAGTGACCTCCGCCTGTTGGCTCTCAATAGCTATGAGAATCGGGTTTACCAAGTGGGTATCGAGGATGCGGACCCGGTCATCGTGAAGTTCTATCGACCGGAGCGCTGGTCACGATCACAGATCCTTGAAGAACACGCTTTCACACAGGAGCTGGTCGATAACGGCCTATCGGTCGTTGCGCCAATGGCCATTGATGGCCGGACCCTGAACGAGGCCGAGGGCTACTGGATCGCCGTCTTTCCCCGACGAGGGGGGCACGCCCCGGAGCTCGATAATTTTGATCACCTTCTCGGCCTCGGTCGAACGCTTGGACGCCTGCATCGTGTGGGGGGTGCGGCTTCTTTCACCGAGCGCATCAGCTTTACGTTGGAGCGGTGGCTGATTGAGCCTCTTGGCTATCTCGGCGCTGAATGGGTGCCCTCGGAACTCCGGCCAGCCTGGGATAGCCTGGGCCGCGATTTAATGGATCGCGCACGTCGCCTGATGTCTGACTACACGCCGCAGGACGGTATTCGGCTGCACGGCGATTGTCATGTGGGCAACATTTTGTGGCGTGACGACACGCCGCATTTTGTCGACCTCGATGATTGCGTCACGGGACCCGCCATTCAGGATCTTTGGATGTTTCTTTCGGGCGACCGAGCCCAAAGAGAACTGCAACTGGCAGAACTCATTTCCGGTTACGAGGAATTCAATGACTTTGACCCCCGCGAGATCAAATGGATTGAAGCGCTGCGAACGGCAAGGATGGTGTATTACAGCGCCTGGCTGGCGCGTCGCTGGGAGGACCCGGCATTTCCGGTAGCCTTCCCCTGGTTTGGCCAAGAGCGATATTGGGCCGACCAGATTCTGGCACTTCGGGAGCAACTCGCCTTGCTTGAGGAGGAGCCACTGCGGCTACTTTAACTTGGCAGTGAGGGCGTCCTAGCGGGGGTATAGCAAGCCCTTGAGCGCTCCCGACTCTCATCGGTGCTCAACCCCCTCGACGAGCGCCCGGATACACCAACGTCCACAACCAGAACCAGAATCGGTTTTTGGACAACACATAACGATCGAGATCTCTGAATTGTTGCGCGGTTTTTTCTGGATCACGGTAAAGATCTGCTCGCGTATATCGCTGCGTGTCAGGGTCGAGCTCTTTTACCACTCGCGCGGGATTCCCCGCTACCACCACATTCGCGGGGACGTCTTTAGTGACCACCGAGCGCGCTGCGACCACGCTGTTATCGCCAATCGTGACACCCTTAAGCACGGTGGCATGGTCACCCACCCAGACATTGTCACCAAGCCGAACGGGGGTGGGCACCTCGTCCCGGTCGACACGGTTGTACAACCCATGCCAGTCCGAGTCGGTAATGTAGGCGCCATTGGCGAGCATGCAACCATCGCCCAGCACTATCTCGTCGCCGGCGCTGATGCGCGAGCCCGGGCTCATGAGGCATGCATTACCGAGCGTAATGCGCCCCTCCCCCACCTCGCGGCCCCATACGCCGATCTGCACTCGCTGGCTGACAGTATTGATCGCGGTAAAAGAGTGCCCAATCGATATGTTGGGGCCTGAGATGTCCACATACCAGGGAGACATGATGGTGGCGTACACCCCGAGATGCGCGCAGCGAGGTCTAATAAACCAGTCGATCCAGACCGCGCGAAAAGAGACATAAAGCTGTTTGACCCAAAAAGGGCGAAGATCTTCTCGCATGACGTGAGCGTTCACCGGATCCGGCCTAATTGCGCGTTATGATGGCAAGGTGACTGTGACTCCGCAAACTGATCGAACATTTGACATGACCAGTGTGTTGCGAACCGACCAGGTGGCACCGCATGCTGATCTGGTTAAGGTCGTCCAGCATCACAAAAAGAATCTCTGGAGAAAGCCCTGCCCGCAGCACACGCAAGTCGCCTTCGAGCAGTTTTTGGCGCGTTACCAGAGACGGCCAAGGCCGCTCATTCTTGACTCCTTCTGCGGCACGGGCATGAGCACAGCCCTGCTGGCTGCAAAACACCCGGATAAGTGGGTGGTAGCTATCGACCAGTCTGCGCACAGACTCGCCAAGCATCCGCATTCCGTCGCGGAGAATTGCCTTGTCCTGCGGGCAGAAGCTGAGCCTTTTTGGCAGTGTTTGACCGAGGCGGGCATTCCACTACGCGCCCACTGGCTCCTCTATCCGAACCCTTGGCCAAAGGCCTCGCAATTCAAACGCCGGGTCCACGGGCATGGCGCCTTTCCCGTGCTCGCCCGTCTCGGGGGCTCGCTGGAAATGCGCACCAACTGGGCTATTTATGCTCAGGAGTTCGCCGAAGCGGCCGCGCTGATAGGATGTCGAGGTCGAGTCGACGCCTTCACACCCGAGGTGCCCATGACACTTTTTGAAAAAAAATATCAAGAGCGGGGGCACACGCTGTGGCGATTCGCGGGGCAATTCTCCGACTAGCTAAGCAACAGGGACTAGGCTACCCTTCGTTTCCCTGCAACAGAGCGCCTGGAGGCGACGGAGCAGCACACGATGACAGCCACCCAACGAGACGGCGTCAAACAGATGCAAAACGGTGACCCGATATGGGAACGGATCCGCAACGAGACCCGGGATGCCGCTGCGGCTGAGCCGATTTTGGCCAGCTTTCTTCATGCCACGATTCTGAACCACGAAGAGCTTGAGTGTGCGCTGAGCTTTCACCTCGCCAATCTGCTCGACAGCCCCACAGCGCCGGCGATGATGTTACGCGAAGTGATTCTCGAAGCATTACGCGACGACGGTGCCATCCGCGGCGCGATCCGCGATGACCTGAATGCCATTATCGATCGAGACTCGGCCTGTCATGAACTGTACATTCCGTTTCTGTACTTCAAGGGCTTTCAGGCCCTGCAGATACATCGGATTGGCCACTGGCTGTGGGCGCATAACCGGCAGCCGCTGGCGAATTTCCTGCAAAGCCAAATGTCACGTCACTTCGGCATCGACATTCACCCCGCAGCCCGTTTTGGGCACGGCATCATGCTTGATCACGCCACCGGCCTCGTGGTCGGTGAGACAGCCGTCGTCGGCAACCGCGTTTCTATTTTACAATCAGTCACGCTGGGCGGAACGGGCAAGGAGGACGGGGATCGGCACCCGAAGATCGGAGATGGTGTCCTAATCAGTGCTGGCGCCAAAATCCTTGGCAACATACACGTCGGCGAAGGGGCCAAAGTGGGTGCAGGCTCCGTGGTGTTGCAGGATGTGCCGGCGCATACGACGGTAGCGGGCGTGCCCGCCAAGGTTGTGGGCAAGCCGACGACCGAGTCACCGGCACTCGATATGGATCACGCGATTCCCGATTCTCAGTGGTAGGCGGGGGATAGCTCCACTACGGCGTCCACCATAGCAGCCACATGATCTGGGTCGATACCCGGCGTCACGCCATGGCCCAGATTAAAAATATGACCACTGCCTGCCCCGAATGAGCTGAGGATCTGATCCACCTCTGCACGAATCCGTTCAGGCGAAGCGTTCAATAAAGTCGGGTCCATGTTTCCCTGAAGACAGACCCTGTCGCCCACGCGGGCCCGGGCTTCTCCGATATCCGTGGTCCAATCGAGGCCGACAGCATCGGCGCCACAGTCGGCGATGGTCTCAAGCCACTGGCCGCCGCCTTTGGTAAAAACGATCACCGGCACACGCCTGCCCTCAGCCTCCCTCGGCAACTGTTCGATAATTTCCGTCATGTAGCGCAAAGAGAATTCGCGATACGCGGCGTGGCTCAGTGAACCGCCCCAGGTATCAAAAATCTGCAGGGCCTGTGCACCGCATCGAACCTGTTCAGCCAAATACACCGCGACCGACTTGGCGAGCTTCCCAAGTAACTGATGCATCACCGCCGGTTCATTGAATGCAAGTGATTTCACCTTCGCAAAATCCTTGCTGGAGCCCCCCTCCACCATGTAGGTGGCGAGCGTCCAGGGACTGCCGGCAAAACCAATGAGCGGCACGCTGCCCTTGAGCTCCTTTCGAATCAGGGCGACGGCATCCATCACATAATCCAACTCGCTGGCCGCCCGCTCGGGGTCCAGCGCGTCGATCTCGGCAGCAGAAGAAAGCGGGCGCTCAAACCTCGGGCCCTCACCCTCCGAAAAGTAAAGACCCAGACCCAAGGCGTCGGGCACCGTGAGGATATCCGAGAAGAGAATGGCGGCGTCCATGGCGTAGCGCCGAAGCGGCTGCAGGGTGACCTCACAGGCCAGCTCAGGGTTAGTGCATAAGCCCATGAAGCTGCCTGCTTCAGCGCGCGTCGCGCGGTACTCGGGTAGGTAACGACCCGCCTGGCGCATCATCCAGAGCGGGGTTCGGTCCACGGGCTCACACATTAATGCGCGAAGGAACCGGTCATTTTCCAAGCTGACCATGCTATCGACTCTCTTTTGACTATTTCGCTCAGTTTTATCGTTGTTGGTGATTTTATAGTGTTGGCAAACAGTCACTCCCCCGAGTGCCTGCGACCCCGTCCACAGTCTAACGTCTGCCAGCGGGTGTGGACGACCCCTGTTT
Organism: Halieaceae bacterium; assembly: GCA_002705465.1. GTDB lineage: Bacteria > Pseudomonadota > Gammaproteobacteria > Pseudomonadales > Halieaceae > Luminiphilus. The sequence continues at coordinate 1,744 of PAGS01000006.1, read as the reverse complement.
TACACTCCCAGGTAGTCCAGTATGCCCTCTGCCGCCTGACGACCCTCCCAAATGGCAGTCACCACGAGGTCCGACCCTCGCACCATATCACCCCCGGCAAAGATCTTCGGGTTTGCCGTCTGGAACTTGAAGGTCTGATGCTCTGGCGCGATGACACCATCCCAATCATTACAGGCGACACCGACGTCTGAGAACCATGCCGCGGGGCTGGGCTGAAAGCCAAAAGCCATGATGATCGCATCGGCTTCGATCACCATCTCGCTACCCGGAACTGCCTCGGGGCGTCTGCGACCATCGGGGCCGGGCTCACCCAGCTGAGTCTCTACAACCTTGACACCGACGGCATCACCAAAATAGTCCATCACCTCAACGGGCTGGCGGTTAAATAAAAACTGAACGCCCTCTTCCTTGGCGTTGGCCACTTCGCGCCGGGAGCCCGGCATGTTTTCCTCGTCGCGGCGGTAGACACAATAAACGCGATCCGCTTGCTGCCGCACGGCAGTGCGAACACAGTCCATCGCGGTGTCACCCCCACCCAGCACAACGACTGTCTTCTCCTTGAGGTCGATGTAATCGTCCGGGTTACGGGGGTAATCCATTTTTTCGTTCACGTTGGCGATCAGATAATCCAGCGCCTTGTAAACGCCGGGCAGGTCCTCACCGGGAAACTCCCCCTGCATGGCCTTGTAGGTACCCATTCCCAGGAACACAGCGTCGTAGTCTTCCATCAGCTCATCGATGGTGATGTCACGACCGATCTCTGTGTTCAGCTGGAACTCAACGCCCATACCTTCAAATACCTCACGGCGTCGCTCCATCACTTGCTTCTCGAGCTTGAACTGGGGAATGCCGAAGGTCAGCAAACCCCCGATCTCGGGATAGCGGTCAAACACCACCGCGTTCACACCGTTTCGGGTCAGGATATCGGCACAGCCAAGCCCTGCAGGGCCCGCACCGATGATCGCGACCTTTTTATGGGTCGGAATCACATCCGATAAATCAGGCCGCCAACCCATCGCCAGAGCGGTATCGGTGATGTATTTCTCCGAGTTGCCGATGGTTACCGCGCCGAAACCATCATTGAGCGTGCAGGCACCCTCGCACAGGCGGTCCTGAGGACAGACGCGGCCGCAGACTTCGGGCAGCGTATTGGTCTGATGGCTGAGTTCCGCCGCCTCAAACAGATTCCCCTCGGCCAAAAGCTTCAGCCAGTTGGGAATAAAATTGTGCACGGGGCACTTCCACTCGCAGTACGGGTTACCACACTCCAGACAGCGGTGAGACTGCTCCGCCGCCTGCTTTTGGGTGAAGGGATCGTAGATCTCGACGAAGGCTTCGGTGCGAGTATCCATGCCCTTCTTGGCCGGGTCCTTACGGTCGACGTCAAGAAATTGAAACGGGTTGGCCAGCCGTGCGCTCATCAGTGGGTATGCCTCAGTCCGTATCCCGCAATCGCGAGAGTAATTGGTTGATGTCGGCGGCTTTCGGTTTCACCAGCCAAAACTTGCCAACGTAGTCCTCAAAGTTATCGAGCAGGTGGGTACCCCACGCCGATCCCGTCTCGGCGACGAACTCGCGGATGTTGTCGCGGAGAAAATGCCTGTGCGCCTCCATGGACTCTGCCGCAACCCGATGGATCTCGACCAGCTCGCTGTTGTAGCGGTCGATGAAGGCGCGGTCTTCGTCCAGCACAAACGCGAGCCCACCCGTCATACCAGCGCCAAAGTTCACCCCGGTCGAACCT
>PAGS01000069.1 GCA_002705465.1 Halieaceae bacterium | reverse complement strand
TCCAGCGATATCAGGATATCGGTAGGTGCAAAGGGCTAGACTATGTCCAAGGGCTACCAGGCATATGCTGACGCGCTATTGCAAGCCGAGCCAAGCGGCGAAAACGCCGCAGTGCTCCGGCATATTGGCCTGGTGCACAAAACGGCATTACATATCAAAGCACGGTTACCTGACCACGTAGAACTCGAAGAACTCGTTCAAATCGGCATGGTCGGCTTACTTGAGGCCGCTAAATCTTATGACACCTCACAGGGCGCAGATCTCGGCACATTTGCCAGCAAACGCATCCGCGGCGCCATTTTGGACGAGGTAAGAAAGCGATCACCTTTGTCAAGAACCGACAGCACGAACATGAAAGCCGAGGAGCAGGTGGTTGAACAGTTTATGGCCAAGCACGGCAGGCCGCCCACAGCGAGTGAAGTTGCAGCTGAGCTAGATACCTCGCTAGAGGATTATCAGAAGCAACGCGACCGATCGCAGAAAATGAGAACCACTTCACTTTTTGAGCTAGAGGACAGCGGACAGGCGCCAGTTTCTGAATCAGCCAGCCCTGAAGAGGAAGCTGTAGCGGTAGACACTAGGGAATGGCTTGCCGGCGAGATCTCTCAACTCCCCGAGCGAGAGCAGATCGTGCTCTCTTTATATTATAACGAAGAGATGAATTTGAAAGAAATTGGCGCGATTATCGGAGTGAGTGAATCACGGGTGAGTCAGATTCTTACCAAAGTAGTGGGTAAATTACGCGACCGGGTTGCGTTTTAAGGCCTCGCCTGAATTATGTTCGGAAAAAAATCAAAACTTGAACGCGTCAAAGCAGACGCAAAGGGTGATTACCTCAAGTGCGGAGCACTGGATCCGGAGGATAGACTGCATCGCGTGTTCGCGGCGAGGATCGCCCAGCGAGCTAGGCTCAACCTAGACAAGATTTTCGTGCAGGGCGCCAAGGCTGAAGAGAAGCGCCAGCTGGAGCTCGCGGAGGCTATCAAGGCAGGCGCTGATCTGCCGCCTAGGATTGTTCATGAGGGCTATAACCAGTTACAGGGGGTTTCTGGCACCGTGGTGTCCTGGGTGCCTGAGGAGCTGGCCAATAAAATGTTCAATCTCGGCGCTGACTACCAAATCACCGAGATCAGCGCTCACGAAGCCTTACAACAAGCAGACAAGATTGCCGAGAATTTGGTTGAAGACCTGCAGACCACTCAGGTTATTCAGCTGCTGGGCCTGCTGCGAGAAGACGACGGTGACGAGGCTGAGTAAACGGCAGGAACCGGAACCATGTCTCTAGAGAACATTGTCATCGCTGTCTCGCTCCTACTGGGCATCGTACTGCTCATTCTTATCATCTATCTCATCAGCCGGGTAAATGATCTGGAGGCCAAGGCTTTTTCTCAGCAAGGGATAGCCAGCTCGGGAGAAAAAAAAACCGAGAATGAGCCTCAAAAAGTATTTGGAGGCCTTAGCGGCCGCCAGCTTTGGGATGAATGGGTGTCCATAGCAAATGGTGGCGATGATCAGTACGGCATCAAAGGAGACCGCGACCGCTTTTTGGCGCTGCTGGAACTCCATGCACGCTCGCTCATCAAGACCGGCATGGAACATGGCGCCTCCAGCACCAATGAACAACCTTCCAACCCTCTCACGATCAAAATGCTACGGGGAGAGTTCGAGTCTTTTTTGCCCTCCTCTCAGGCAAGTCGCCTATATGAGCTTGGCCGGGAGCTCGGCGCGAGCGAGGATACGAAACAGCGCGCGGCGTTGTCTGCAGCCCTCGCCGAAACCGTTGAAGCGATCTCAATGGGTATTGATGCTGGCTCCTCTTTTGTAGAGAGCACCATGCGGGATGTGCCGATCAACCCGCCCGAATCCGAGCCCGGTCAGGAATTGGTCCCCTCGGATAATCCTGACAGCGGCTAACTTTTTCATTTTTCAATACTCCAGCAGCCTATTCCCGCGCAGCGCTGGGGCTGGGAGGAAAGACGATCGCCCCCTCCGGGTAGATTTTTTCGGGAACAGGCGCCGGCTCGTCAATGCCATCACTGTGCATTTGGGCTTGTTGCAACGCCAACTGCGCCTCAAACAAGTCGGTGAGCTTGTCCCGCTCAATTTCAATTAGCGCGGACACTTCTCGCTTCAGGGCGGCGACATCCTCAAAGCCTGTCTCCAACTGCCTCACCCGCCTGGCCAGCTCGGATAACTGTTCAGACTGCTTTTGCAATTGGGCCCCCATTGCGCGGCTGGACTCTACGCCACTTCGCGTCACCTCGCTGGTTTCGGTCACGGTTGAGTTGACGCCCGCCATCGAGGCTTCCATTTGCTCAGCCAGAATCCTGCCGTCCTGTTCCACCTGACCAATAGCATTGGCCAGCTGCGCCTGACCCTCGTCGAGCATGGTCAGCTTCTGGTCGAGCACAACCATCCGATCGAGGGCAGAGTTCATATTCACGACACGCTTCGTAATCGACAATGTTGCGGCCTGCAACGCCTCCACCTGACCCGACAGTCGACCGCCCGCGACCATAAGTAATACCACGCAGAGGAATACAACCACAGCAGCGCCCCCAGCGAGTCGTTTGGAGTAAAACTCCATCTTTCTGTTGGCCTGACTCGCGGAGTCAAGCGCCCGATCCAGTCGAGTATGCGTATCTGCGTTGAGCTGCGCCACCGCATCGCTTGCCGGGTTGGGTGGCACCGACCCGCCGTTGTTCACGCTCTTCTGATTGGGCAAAGTGAGTTCGTCATCCGCGCCCGGGTTTTCTTCATCTACCATGTCAAGCATCTCCCTATTGGCAAGAATATCGGCCTTTTCGCCGATATTTTTAGCGCGGAATCTTTGCCAGAAGCTGCTCCAGCCAGACCATCAGCTGATCCCATACGGGCCTTGCAATGACCTGGGTCGCCTCCCAAATCGGCGGGTGCAGGGCACCAGCAACTGCCAAAAATAGCACTGCAGCTAACAGCACAATCAGGCTCGCGGATACCAATGACGTCACCCGGGGGAGCAGCGCAGCCCAGTTAATCCTGGGTTTGCGCGCCTTGGCCAGCCCCTCCTCGGGCTCATTACTGGACGCCTCTCCCGGCAAATCGGGCAATTGGGGCGAGGCGGGCGCGGCAGACTTCGACTCGTCGTAATCCAATACGCTGTGTGTGGGGGCATCATCAGCTGATAAACCTGCTATGTCTGAGGCCAATCCATACCAATGCGAATCCGCCAGGGAGGGCAGCATTTCGAGGAGAGCACCCCGCTCGTGGCAATGATTCAGGTAGTGCTCCATGGATGCGCTATCCATCGGGGTGAGGCGAATGAGTTTGTTTCGCGATTTCAGCGATAACTGCTGCAGCGCCGAGGCGTCATGATTATCAATCGTTGAAAAGGCCAACATCCCGACATTGGCTCCGGGAAAGGTATTCACCAGAGATTCACAGGCCATCCACTCCTTGCCCGCATTGGGGCCAAAATCCGGCATCACGATGAGATGCCGCTCGTGAGCCTGCTGATTGCGGGCCTCCTCAATGCTCAGATCCGCGAGGACGGTATTAAACAACTCCACAATGTCATCCACCTTCGGTGACATCATGCGATGCAACTGCAATCCCGGCTCACGCTTCAGCTGCTGATAAAGCGCAAGGAAGCAGGCGTCAATGTGGAATTCTTCCTCGCCCACGATGAAGACATTGGACATGCCCGTTAACAAGGCATCGCGCGCGGCAGCCAGAGTGCGTTCATCATCTGGGTGGGGCAGCGAGTTCAGCATCGGGGCATCTGTCGAGTCTGATGTCATCTATTGAAACTCTTATTACAACTCGTATTACAACGCTTGTTGAAACGCGCTGGGCACAATGGCGACCTATCCTCAGGGCTCACTGGTCATACACCTCAGACTGCCGCCCCTCAGAGTCAAACACCATATTATCCGGCACTCTGGGAACCGGCTTGTCGCGCAGGCTGCTCGAACGATTAATACTGTTGATATTAAATATGTAGGCAATGACCTGAGCAACTGCCTCAAAGAGCGGCTCCGGGATAAAAGCCTCAATTTCCGTCGTAAAGAAGAGCGCCCTCGCCAGAACCGGAGACTGAAACAGGGGCACACCTTCTTCACCGGCTCTCTCCCGAATGCGCTCTGCCATAAGGTCTGCACCCTTTGCCACCACTTTTGGCGGGTCCTCAGAGGAAGGGTCGTAAGCCAGGGCGACGGCAAAATGCTCAGGGTTGGTGATGACTACATCGGCCTCTGCGATTGCCTCAAGCATCCGAGCGGCCGACACCTCCCGCTGCTTCTGACGAATGCGCTGTTTGACCTCAGGCGAACCTTCTGTGTCCTTGCGCTCGTCTTTGACCTCCTTCAAGGACATTTTCATCTTTTGATTGTGCTGGTACACCTGATACGGGGCATCGATCAAGGCAATGATGATCAACGTGCTTGAAGCCACCAGAAACGCGGTTGTCAGAATCGAGGCAGACGCTGTCAGGCCGGGCTCCAGTGCCATTAGCGAAATCTCGGCAAATTCCATGATCGAGGCATCGATCAAAAAATACGTTACACCACCGACTAAGAGAAACTTCGCGATGGATTTCCCCAGATTGACCAGCGCCTGCATCCCAAACATGCGTTTCAAACCTGCAATGGGGTTGAACTTGGAAGCCTTGGGCTGCAGTGACTTCCAGCTGAAGTTGTAGCCCCCGATCAACCCAGAGCAGGCCAGCACCACGACGCCCGTGAGGATAAGAATCGGCAAAATCGTAAACAACGCCTCGATCATGGCGTCAGCGAGACGGCCGGCAGCGACCTGCGGCTCCAAAACGGCGAGTGAGTCAAAGACCAGGCCCTTTGCGAAAATGTTGGCCACGTTGCCCAGCAGGGAACTACCAAACAAATAGATGTAAATCGCCACACTGATCACCGAGGCGGCGATCGTGATTTCAGTCGATCGGGCAATCTGCCCTTCTTCTCTTGCTTTGCTGAGACGCCGGGCGGTGGGCTCTTCTGTTTTTTCCTGGCTCTCGTCCTGCTGGTCGGCCATCAGGTTACCACCCAAATATTTTGCGCCCTCTGAAATGCCTCCAGCCACAGCCATTCAATGCGGTGGCCGATATTCACCAGATACACGACAAGCAGGACCATGCCTGCTATCACCATGGCCGGGAATCCAACGGCAAAAATATTGAGCGCAGGTGCCGCCCGCGTCACGATCCCGATGCAGACGTTAACCAGCATCATGGTCAGCATGATGGGCAGCGCTATCAGCACGCCCCCGAGAAAGACCATCGCTGTCCACTCGGTAAAGTTGGCAATGGTTTCGACAAAGTTGATTTGCCCGCCGATGGGCATCACCTGAAAACTCATCAATATCAGCTCGATCAGGATGAGGTGGCCGCCAATAGAGAGGAAGATGAGTGTAGACAACACCACCAGAAACGAGGCCAGCACGGGTACACGACCAATGTTGGGATCCACCGTCTGCGCCATGCCAAGACCCATACTCATCGACAGTGTCTGGCCCGCTACGACCAGCGCGGCATTCACAACTTGTAGCACCACGGCAAAAAGTAGCCCGACCAGAAGTTCGCGGACGATCAACATCAAGCCCGCCGCACTGACGGGGTCTATCACCGGTAAGTCGAGGGTAGGGTAGATAAAGATCGTCAGCACCACGGCCAGCGCGACACGAATACGAATTGAAACCACCCTAAGAGACACCAGCGGTGCTGCTAGCAGCAGCGCCGAGATGCGCAATAGTGGAATTAGACCCGTGGCAAGAATCTGTACGACATCATCGAGGATCAGATTCATCGCGTGAAAATTTGCGGGATCATATCAAAGATGGAGATGAACATCTCAGACAAAATAGTGAGTTGCCAATCGCCGAAGATGAGGAGCGCCGCCGCCAACGCCGCCAATTTGGGGATAAAGCTCAGGGTCATTTCCTGGATGGAGGTGGCCGCCTGAAATACGCCGATAATCAGACCCACCGACAGCGCAATGATCAGCACCGGCCCCGCGACGTAAATGACGGTCCAGATCGCTTCTCTGCCAATGCCGATGACTTCTGTCGTCTCCATATCAATCGGTCCTAGACATAACTGCCGGTCAGCGAGGTCATCAGCAGCATCCAGCCATCTACCATGACGAACAGCAGTAGTTTAAAAGGCAAGGAGATGATCATGGGAGACAGCATCATCATACCCATCGACATCAGCACGCTGGCAACGACCATATCAATGATGATGAAGGGGATATAAAGCATAAACCCGATGGTGAAGGCACTCTTGAGTTCTGAGGTAATAAAAGCCGGCACCAAAACGGTCAGCGGGGTCTCCATCGGCGAGGTGATATCGGGGTTATCCGCAATGCTGACGAAGGTCTGCAGGTCCTTCTCACGGGTTTGGCGCAACATAAAATCCTTCATGGGGATTTGCGCCGCCTCGATCGCTGCCTCCAGTTCCATCTCGTCATTACTGTAGGGCGCGATCGCGTCGTCGTACACCTGAGTGAACACCGGCGCCATGATGAATATGGTGAGGAAGAGTGCAATACCCAGCAGAATCTGGTTGGGTGGGGTCTGAGCGGTACCCATTGCCTGTCTGAGCAATGACAAAACAATGATGATCCGCGTGAAGCTGGTCATCATCAGCAGAATTGACGGCAGCAGGGTGAGCACCGTCATCAACCCGAGTAGCTGTAGCGTAACCGAATATTCGGTCTCGCCCGTCTGGCCCTGCACCGCGCTCAAAATCGGGATGGCGCCCTGTGCCGCAGCGTCAGTCGCTAAACAGGACATCAGCACCAGCAGCAAGAATCTGAACATTAGCCCCCCAAGTCGATGGGCCGGGTTCTGCTTCCGCCCCCGCGGCGGAATTGAGTCAGCCTGGCCTATTCCGCACCGCGGCTTGCCGATTCCGGGGGCCCAACTGCATCGCTCCCGGGCACATCGGCAGGCCACTTTGCAATGGTGTTGATATTAGCTGGAGTTGCACCAATTAAGAACCGTTCATTATCCACTTCTACCAAGACCAATTCGGCGGAGCGATTCAGGCGGACACGCCCGGTGATACGAATGGGTAACCAACTGCGACTCGAGCCTTGCACTCGGCGCAACGTCCAAAAGCTGACCGCCATTGCGATCGCAACAACGAATAGGGCGGTCACCCACCTGACCCAACTCAGCTCCTCGGCCACAAGTTGTTACCGGAACTCAGAGCTTCTCGACGCGGTCTTCTGAAGGCAAGATGCGAGTGAGCCTTACACCGTAGCGGTCATTAACCAGAACGACCTCGCCCTGAGCCACTACCGTATTGTTCACCAGAAGATCCAGAGGCTCGCCAGCATTTCGCTCGAGCTCGATAACACTGCCCTGCTTGAGGCGCAGCAAGTCGCGAATCTTCAGGCGCGTTCGGCCCACCTCGACCGAGAGCGTAATGGGAACGCTCTGGAGTACATCAGCGCTGACCATGGCGCCAAAACCCTGGCCTTCGGCATCCTCACTGAGCTGATCCAGCGACACGTCGGCAGTTTCTTCTTCTTCACTCATGAATATCTCCTAACGGCGTTCGAGAGAGTGCTGACTAGCTCTCTGCCATCTCAACTGCCTGCAGCAGTCGTGCTGCAACATAGCCGTTTGCGGTGCCTACCTCAGCCTCAAACAGCGGAATGTCATCCACCAATACGCGCGCCAAATCAAACTTGCGCAGATCCAATACGTCGCCGACCTGCATTTTATTGAAGTCGCCGAGCGTCATTTCGACCTCACCCAGGATAACGCGATGCTCAAGCTCGGCATCAGAGGCCGCTCCGGCCAGCTCTCGAGCCCAGACATCATGATTAACGGACGGGTCCTCAGAGTCCTGAACGCGACCTCTGAGTACGTCACGAATGGGCTTCAGGGTTGCAAAGGGATACACTACGTCGATTGTGCCGCGCTCTTTACCCGACAGCTCCACCTCGAGGTGGCACACAATAACCAGGTCGTTCTCATCAACAATTTGTACAAACTGCGGATTAATTTCGGAGCCAACGTGCTCGCACTGAATCTCCATAATAGGAGACCAGGCTTCATGTATAGAAGCGAAGATCACCTCGAGCATGATGTTGATAATGCGGGTCTCGGTTGGGGTGAACATCCGGCCAGGGGGTAGCCCGTCGATACCGCGTCCAAAGCCGCCAAAAAAGTTATCCAGCGAAGCAAAGATCACGTTGGGGTCAATGACCACCATCGACGTGCCACGCAGCCCCGACAGGCGCACCGTATTGACCGATAGCGGCGCCTTCAAGTCTTGCAGATACTCAGAGAACGGGAGCGTCTTAACCCGGTCAGCAGTAATGCGCGGGCTAGTCCGCAGGACCTCGAGTAACCCCAATCGCAGGTGGCGGGTGAACCGCTCGGTGATCATATCCACCGCGGCCAAATTGATACCGATGGTGGTGTCTTCCGTCACCAAGTTATGGGGACGAATCTCTGCGCTGAGAGCAGCCTCAGGGTCAATCAGAGAAGCTGAATCATCATCAAACCCCTCGTCGGAGGCCAATGCATTGAGCTCCTCTTCCGAAAGTCTGCTGCTGTCTTCAGCCATAACGCTATCTCACCTGATTACCGGGCTCACTGAACCACGAACTCAGTGAACATGACCTCTTCCACTCCGCCGAAATCCTCATATCTCTCCAGCACTGAGTTCACCGCTATCTTTAGTTGCTCGGCGAGATCGGAGCGGAAATTGGGTTCGGAAATCCGGGTCTCATCAATTTTGCGCATCACGTCCAGCATTTCGGACCGGATGGCAAACTCGTGTTTTTCCATGTTCGCAACAACACGGTCATCGTAATGGGTCATGATCGCGACCTTAACCTGCATCACCTTTCTAGAATTAATAATATTTGCGACCAACGGGCGCTCGATCTCCATATAGGTATTTTCAAAGCGGGTCAGCTCGGGAGAATCGAGCGTCTCCTTACTCGGACCCTTGGCCAGCTCTTCTGCGCGAGCTCGCGCTTCTTCAGCGTCCATCTCCAGCTGCTGGACCGTCGCTTCGATCCGCTCGGCAGAGTCCGGGTCAAAATATCCTACGAAATACATGGTCGCCAGTATCGTAATGGCCAAGGCGACAATCACACCCACGCCAATCAGGATATAGGCCAGGATGGGCGATTTTTTTCCGCCTTCACCCGCTTCTAATTCTTCGTCAGCCATGATGTTTATCCATCCTTATTCGGGGCACGGTTCCCATTATGCCCAAAAATCGATCGAATCCAGATCCAGTCCCAGCTCCAGGTCCTCGGATACAGTATCCACCCCGGCATCCGCCAGGCGCATTTCATCCTGAGTCTGGGTACCGGCATCATTAGTGCTCGCCTCACGGCCCTGAGATTGGCCCTGCTGCGTGTCTGATCCTACCTGCAATTGCGCCAGGTTGACGCCACTTTGCTGCAGCGCATCGCGGAGTCGCGGGAGAGAATCACCCAGAAGTTCTCTGGTCACTGCGTTGCTGGTATTAATTTGTGCATCGAGGCGGCCGTCGCGCATTTCCATCACCACGTCTATGGCGCCAAGCTCCCTCGGGTGAACGTTGAAAGTCAGACGATAGTGACCCGCCGCGATGTTAGCTGCCAAGCGTTGGCCCAGAGCCTCCGAAAGCTGCCGCCCAGCGAGTTCGCGGGCCGCAAGATTCTGGTTTGGCGTAAATTGATTTAACCGAGCGGCGTCGGAGAGCGCTGACCGATCGGACCCAGTCAGAGCCTGTCTGAAAGCAAGGTCCCCCTGGCCTGCAACACGCGCCGCGGCCGCATCAAACACATCTCCCTGCACCAAACCCGCGAAAGGCGTCGGTTGGGTGGCCG
>PAGS01000005.1 GCA_002705465.1 Halieaceae bacterium | reverse complement strand
TGCGCGCCAGCGTCCCCTGCAGGATCGCGATTTGCTGCTCGTACTCTGAAATCTGCTCGCGCTTCACGTTGAGATCCCGGTTCAGCACCGAGGTCTCACCCCGAATCTCAAAAAGCTGCTCAGTCAGTTCGGTCACCAACGATTCGGCATCCACCATGGCTTGCTCGATGACCTGTGGTTGGACGGTCTTGGTAATCATCAGCAGCAATATCACGGCGCCGAAGCCGCAACAAATGACATCGAGGAAAGACAGCGAAAATTCAGCAGGCGCGCGTCGGGCAGGCATTTTGGTCTCTCAGGGCCAGTCCGTTGAGGGTGACATGAAGCTGCCGTTTGACGCGCGGGCGAGCTGCCAGTATTCCGAAGCTGCCATCGGGTCACCCTCCATCGGGAAAAGAATGGTGTTCACCGGGACCCCTGACGGTAAGCGACGGATCGCGTCGCGGAAGTGCTTTAAACGCGCGTTGCCAGACACTTTGCTACCCCGGGGCGGCGTCTCTCCCTGAGTCGGCAGACCATCGGTCAGTAGAAAAATATTATCTGGCGGGTTGGGCAAGCTGGAGAGTGCGGTGAAGGCATTATGCAAGCTGGTGCCGCCTGCGGGCACTTGCTCTCTCAGCGCCGCACTAATTGACTCGAGTTTGGGCGTGTCAGCAACCTCTAGCCACTGTGTCTCCGTGCCCGGCAACACGGGGCGCGCATCGGTATTGAAGGTGATCACCTGAAATTGGGCGTTCACCGGTAATTGCGCAGTGAGCCAATCCACTGTATCGAGTGTCCTCGTCCATTTGCCAGCCTGCTTTTGCAATGCTGGATCCATATTGCGAAGACGAATCACGTTGACCAGTTGGTTGGAGAGCATACTGGCGGAGGCGTCCACCATGATGGCGATCCGCTGTCCGCCCAGGTTAAGCCCGGTGAGGTACTGGCGATTACCTTCTCCCACAAACTCTCGAGCGCTCCTGCCTGCCTCCGCCTCTGCGGCTTCCTCCAGCAAGCGAATCTCTTCCTCAAGCTGATTGATCTCCGCCTGAAGTTTGGCAATCGCATCGCTGTCGCTGACGTCAGATTCCTCAATAGAGGCTATGAGTGCCTCGTATTCGTCGAGCTCATCGGTGAGGCGTCTTGCCCGGCCATCGGCCTCGACGATTTCCAGATCCGCCTCGGTCAGCGCATTGCGTAGGCGCACCAGGCCGGCCTCGCCGTCGACAATGTCCTCCTCAAGCAGGGCGACCTCCGAGAGTACCTCGGCATTGACGGTGCGGATCTCGACCTCCATGGAGTGATCGATGATGAGGAAAACCAGCACAACGGCGCCGAAGCCGCAGGACATGATGTCGAGAAAACTGAGGTTGAAGGTGGAGGATTGTCGCTTGCGACGAGCCACAGATCAGACCTCCACGACAATAAAGTCCACGTCGACACCTGCGACAGTGAGCCGATCACCCGCGCTGATCGCGGTGACCCCCCCTACAGATCGACCATTCAGCGTAACCGCGGCTTCAGTGGTAACCGTGAGCTCATTGACGCCCGACAGGACGACGCCATCGGTAACCGAGGATCCGAGCGTGAGTGGCGTGGCATGACCGGCGACGAGTTGATGTGTCACGGCGGTTGCCAAGGCAGTATGACCAGAGTCCGCCTCGGCCACCGACGCATTCTCTTGCGCGGCTATCTCAGGCGGTTTGCCCGGGGCGACCAACCCGGAGCAGGGCGCCTCGCGTTGAAAGATCAGTTCGCCCTCTGTCACCTCGAGAAGACCTGCTGCGCGCGGAATGATCTCCGCGCTCACCGAGATGCGTTCGCCGGGTAATGTCAGGCCCGGCAGTTCAGAGAGCAGGGCGTCCAGAGCAATCCTTTCGACGCCCGCGAGCAATAGGGGGGCCAGCGCCCGACTGAATGCGGCACCTACCGGCGCTAAGGCTTCCCGCGCGATCCTCGCAGTGTGGCCCTCCACCGTGCAGCTGATCTCGCTGTGCGTCACCAGCGACCCGAGCAGTGAGGGAATCTGCTGATACAGCGCTTGCTCAGTTTCTGCCCGGCGCTGGGGGTCGAATCGGGTTTGCGACACAAACTGCTCGCCGATTCTCTCCGCAATCTCGTCCATGAGCCCGAGTAACCCCTGACCGGGCAACAGTTGCGTCTCCTGCGCCGTGGCGATGCCATCGGTAACGGATACCCCGGTGATACTCGCTTGGTGTAGATGAAGCTCGACATGTGCACAGGCTTCACCGACGGCGCTACCGATCAGTGCGCTGCGATGAATAACACTCTGCGCAGTGACGGGGAGCGTCTGGAGAATGCCCAATAACAGGGAAAGTTGAGCGGGTTCCATCGTTCCGGGAATCGCCAGCCTCACGTCACCGGGCGCCTCTCCCAACAACATTTGTAGATGCGTATGAACAAGATCAGCTGTGTGCCGAGCCGGCCCCAGTGCAGGGCTGAGCGGCTGAGTCGACAGGCGGTGCCAGAAACGGTTGTTGATCTCCCGCGGAGAGAGCCGTGCCCGCTGCCACGCTGGCTCACCGAACTGGTACTGACCTTCTGCGAACCAGGCGATACCCGGTGACCATATGCCCTCACCGTCCTGCCACAGGCGCAGTGCGGCGTCGTTGCAATCAAGTAGTCTCATCCGCTTCTGGGCACCGAGAGATGTCGTAGCAAGTGACGATCGATATAGCGTTGGGTGTTGAGCACCAGACGCTCCTGCGACAGCTGCAGTTGGTGTAGCGCGAACATAATGATGATCGACAGTACTAGCGCAACAAAGGTGCTGTTAAAGGCAACGCCCAAGCTCACGGTCACGCCGGAAATATCGCCCTCCACGGCCTTGTAGGCCTGACCCAGTGCATCACCAATACCGCGGACAGTGCCGATAAAGCCGATGGATGGAATGGCCCATGAGATATAGCGCACCATGGAGAGTTCAGAGTCGAGTCGATCTGCTTCAATATCGCACTGCTCGCGCACCGCGTCGGCGACGGCGGGTATGCTGCCTGTCGTGGTGAAGCGGCTGAGTGCATTGCCGAGAGCTCTCGGCAAGAGGTAGTCCTGCTCGTCTGCGGGTAACGCCTCCAGCGAGCGCGACTGCTCTCTTGCATCCCGGGGCAGAATGCTGGTGCCATCGGGAATAGCAATCAGCTCACGATCCAGCATCTGCACTTCGGAGCGCGTGCGCGCAGCCTTGAGCCCCATGATTGCCAGCGCCCACAGCAGCAGAATAAAGCACGCCTCCTGCTCGTAATCCTTGATGACGATTGCTAGCGACCGATTGCCCGTGGGCGTCTCGCCGGCCGCCTGTTGCACTGCCTGAATCGCCAGCTGTGAGTCTGCGCTGGGGCGTATGACCCCCACGTAGGCCGCGTGCACAACAATGACGGCGAACAGCAGGGAAAAGACCTGATACAGGAACTCGGAGGGTAAACGTCGCTTCATGAAGGGCTCCTGTTGGGCTCAGATATCTACTGGAAAAGACACCGAGAGGTCTTCAGAGATGGATTCGGTTGGCTCATAGTCCAGCACCGTCCCCGACGGTTTGGGCGAGGGGGTGTCAGTGGCGTCAGCTTGTTCTGAGTCGTTGGCGGTGATCGCGTCACTCGGCGTCAACGGTTCCCTCGTCCCGTCCGCCCCATCTGCCCCGACCGCCTCCTGTGCGACAGCCGTCGTGGCGCTCAAGGCCCAGAAAAGGGGCGCCCAGGCAAAGATCTTGTGGTCAGTAGCCTGCAGTCTATTCCGCATAGCGAGCAATCCTGAACCCGAGATCATCGCGGCCGCGCTCGCCGTAATCGCGAAACGTCAGCCGCAGCTCGGAGAGCCGGCTCAGGGCCCAGCTGCCACCGCGAATCGTGTAATTGTCGCCGCGCTGCTCCCCCAGCGGGTCGATCGCCAGCTCGGCGTTGGCGGAGGGAATGCGATATCCGTCGTGTACCCATTCGGCAACATTACCACCCATGTCATGGAGGCCGCGATGGTTGGGGGGGAAGCTGCCTACTGGCGCTGAGACGACGAATTGATCGGTGTAGCCATTGAGAATCCGGCCGGTGACCAATGCGGAGGTGTTGTCCGCGACGTTGGTGACCACCTGCGTTGGCGGAAAGTCATCGCCCCATGCAAACCGTCTCAGAGACTCACCATCGACGCGAGCCGAGAAGGCCCACTCCGCTTCAGTCGGTAATCGGTAACCGGTGCTGCTGGGGTTAAAGCCGATGATGATGCCCTGGTTCTCTCGATAGAACGGCGGCAGACCCTCAAGTGCGCTAAGCCAGTTACAAAAGCTCGCCGCCTGCTGCCAGCTGATGCCTGCGACGGGCTGGTGATCACGATCGAGGGAGTAACTCTCGATCAACCCCGAATCATGCGTTGCTTCAAATTGTCTGAACTGGGCATTGGTGGTCTCGGTGCTGGCGATGTAGAAGGCCCGGCGGAGTTCTACAGGGTGCTCCACTTCATTGGCGCGTCGACCCGGGTCACGCCGCGAGGCGCCCATGGTGAATGGGTTCTGCGTTTCTAAAGAGGGGTCAACCAGCACCAGCGTTTGACCCAGCGGCGTGGTGAGGGTGGAGGTCATGGCGGCTTTGCGCGCGGCGGCCTCGGTCAGGAGCGTGACGCTCACCCGCTGGGGTAGCCCCGGCTTCGGCAGGATCTGAGTCTCGAAGCTTGCATAACCCTCGAGCTTCACCTCAATCCGCTGTTGCACCGCGGGTAGTGATAGCGTCTGGCTGCCGCTGCCGCTGCCTGCTGACTGCCCATTGATGAGTACCGTGGCCTCGGCAGGTTCAATAGCAAAGCGCACCTCGCCCAATTCGGGGTCAAGGATGATGGTTCTTGCGGCGGCTTCACCGCGGCTCAGGGTGACGTCCTGCTCGCTCGATCTGTAACCGGCTTTTGAGACGCCAATGGTATGGCTTCTACCTGGGCTCAAGGGCAGCACCAGCGGCGTGAGCCCTGCGAAGGTGCCATCAACGGATACGCCGGCACCCGCCGGGCGACTATTCAGGGTGAGCGTTGCGTCGGCCGGTGTGAGCGTGATCTCTCCCAGATCCTCGTCGACGCCGGCCACAATAGTAAGCGGCACCTGTGCGGGCACAAAGCCGGGCGCGCTCAGAGTCAGCTCATGCTCGCCCGATAGCACGGAAATGCCATCCGGCGTGATCTCTGCGGCGTCGCCATCGATGCTGGCAGTGACAATTTGCGGCGTTGTGCTGAAGCGGACTTGCGCCCAATCGGGTACTAATGCAACGTCGATCGTCTGGCTTTGGTTACGCCCCACCACCTCTATGGTCCCTTGCCAACGCTGGTAACGATCGCGCGTGGCGGTCATGTCGTAGTTGCCCGCCTCCAGCACCAGGTCACCAAGTGGTGCGGTACCCAATGACAAGTCATCAATCGTGATGTTCGCATCGGCGGGTTCGGTGTTGATCGTCACGGTGCCGGGCAAGGGCGCCAGACGGATATCGAGCTGCTGGGTATCGGCGTCGCTGACGGTGATGGTTTGCTGGTAGGGGCGGTAGCCCTCGGCAAAAACGCTGAGTTCATACTCGCCGGGCCGCACCAATAGACGCTCGCCAAAGGCCCAGTTCAGGCCGCTCAATGAGAAGTCGGGCTCTACCTCGGTGTCAATGTTTAAAGTGAGTGAGCGGGCCGTGAGCAGAAAAAAGAGGAGCGCCGTCAGGACCAGCCCGCTGCTCCCGATGGCAATCTGCGCGGGGCTGACCCGCGCCTTTTTCTGGGACGCCTGACTCAGTGGTTCAAAGGCTGTCGCTGCCAATTCCTCGCGGGCATCGGGAGCGCCGGCGGGGGCAAACGTGTCTGGCGTCAGTTTGTTATCACCTTCAGTCATGACCTTGACCTAGATGGCCTCTGCACAGCGGATTTCGACCGCGTTGTTCTGGTTGGGGCGGACCTCAAAGGTCACCCGCACGTCACGGTAGCCAGTGCGCATGCCGACGGCGGTGTATACACCGGGTCGAAGCGACAGTGTCCGCTCAGTCAGGGTGCCCAGCCGCTTGACGCGTAGCAGCGTGATATCGGTCAGCCCATCTGATGACAGGGTGGTCGCGATCGGCGTGTTGGCGTAGCTGATGGTCGCCTCTGCGGCGGCAATCTGGCCCTGTAATCTGGGTCCGGGGTTGGCCAATGCTGTTGCCTCTGCCAGCGTTTCCTCTGCCAGGCGCAAAATGCGTGCGTCGATCAGCCGATCCCGCTCGTCCGGGATTTTCTCCAATCGCGCGTCGAGTTCCGCTCGAGGCTGTGACCGCGCAACACCCTCAGTCGCAAACAGTATCAGGGCGTCTATTGTCAGCGCCTGCTCATACAGTTCGACGGCGTCTGGCCAGCGCTCTTCTCGTTCGGCCAGCGCGCCCTGATCCTTTAATGCCAGAAGCTTTGCCTGCGTGCGGGCTTGATCGAGTTCAACCAATGCCGCTGCAGGTTCTGGCGCACCGGGGATCAATCGCCCGGCTTTGCGGAATGCTGTCTCCGCCGCATCAAAGGCACTGCCGGCCATGGCGCCATAGCCTGCCGTCATGGCGTCAGTAAATTGTGCCTGCGTCAGTTTGGCGGTGAGTTCAGATAGCCGCGCTGCCGCGCGTTGGTGGTCGGGGTCGGCGCCAGTAGCGGTGCGTGCTGCGGCAACCGCTGCGCTCAAATCACCCGCCGTCTCGGCATCACCGGCACTCTCGAGCGCCGCGATGACGGCGGGGAGCGCCAGCAGACGGTCCTCCAGAGCGATTAACCGGATATCGGTGGGCGCCATCTCGGCAAGCGCTGCGAAACGGGTCTGAGCGGCCAGCACCTCGCCGGACTCAATCGCTGCGATCAGCTCGCTATGGAGCGCATCGATCCGCTCTGGCAGCGTCTGCTCCAAACCCTGCAGTTGCTCCAGCGCGCGCTGATACTCAGCTGTCGCCCCAACAAAATCTCGCTCCCGATACGCAGCGTCGCCTGCTGCGGCGCGCGCCAAGGCGGCGCTGTAGGCGGGCTCACCCCACCGCGCGGCGCCCCGTTCATCAAGTGATTCTTGTAACGACAGCAGCGCCTGTAGCACCTCCTGTGCGTCCCGCCGCAAGGCGCTCTCCTGTGCGTCGGCAAAGGGGCTGCGGCCCTCGCCGCTTTGTGTGGCAGCCTTCGGCGGCGTGCCCGCAGTGCTCGCGGCTACTTCAGTGCTTGCGGTTGCGTCGGCAGAAGCGTCCACCGTGGGGTTGGTGCCGGTCGGGTCGGTTGATACCAACGCAGGCAGCACAAAAAACACAAAACCCAACAGGACGACGCCGACACCCAGCCCGATGTAGATGACACGCGACTGCTCACCTTCGGGGGGCGGGCCACCCGCCTCATTGGAGGCTGGTGCGGGTTCGAAGGTGGTTGCGGAGAGGGGCTGCTCTGTCTTGTCGGTCACGAGTCCTGCGATTCAGACGGCGGGGACATTTCGTCACTTGGCGCTTCCGGAGGCTCCAGGGCAGCGAGCTCCGCGGCGTAAATGTCGGCTAACAGCTCTCGCCATTGATCGTATTGGTCCTCAACGTTCCCGGTGAGGCGAACCGTGCGATCCTCGAGCTCGATCACCCGGGGGGTGATCTCCGCATCCAGTGACTGCCCCAATTCTTCCAGCGCCAGCGAATGAATGTTGGATTCGGCGCGCTTTTCCAATCCGCTCTTTAACAATGCGCCGCCACCCAGGACACCGACGGCACCGGCGCTTCGAGTCGTTCGACTACTGGAGGTCTGTGCCACAATTCCTGCGAGAATAGCGGCGCCGCCCGCGATCATTTCTCGCTGGGATTCGGCCTCCAGCTCACGCAGGGCAACCGTTTCTTCATAACTCGCCTTGCGCCACTCCTGATAGGGCGTGTACATGTCTTCAGCGAATCCGGTGTAGTGGCCCTGTAGCGTATCCACGAACACATAGTGTCGCTGACGCAGGCCGCGGACCCGAGTCAACATGGGGTCATCCCCAGCCGGCAATCGACGCAGGCTTATCTGACCGGCCTCATCCTCATCGAGATAATCAGCAAACGCGCCGTTCGCGAAGTCCCGCGCAAAGCGCATCTCGGCCACACGTCGGATCGTGACCCGACCCTCGGTTGGGACGCCCTCAAAGATCTCAAGCATGTCGTTGGCGATCATGCGATACACAGCGAGAAAAGGGTCCTGCTTCACCCGGGTGCCCTGCTCATAGGCGTAGCGGCTCGTTACACCCTGATAGCGCTTGTCGAGCCACAGCTTGCCCCGCGCATCGCTGACGAGAATTTTCAGCTCCAAAGATTCTCCGTCGGAGCCCAGTATCGTGCCACGCACCAGCAGATCGGAGAACTGCCGGGCGTCGGGTACCACCCTGACTGCACCCCAGCCCCCTTGCTCGGCGAGGACCTCCGCCAGTTCGGTCGCCATGAAGGTGGCTTCCGCCTTGCGGACATCGGGATAAACCAGCTCCTCGTCTTCTTCAGCGCTGATGCCCGGATCGAGGATCACCACCCCAACATCGAGTAACTCCGCCTCCGGGGCGAGCGTGGTCGGTGTATCCAGCACGGGTACCGAGGTCGACTTCACGGTCTCGGAGACGCACCCTGACAAGAGCGCCATGCCGAGCGTGAGGGGCAAAATCAGGCGCATCATGAGTCAGGCTCCTCAATCCCTTTGTACTTCCGATACTCCTGCCAGAGCTTGTCCCGGACGGCGGGGTCGGGTTCCCGCATCGCCGCCTCGCGCAACTGACGGGCCACCACGTCGTCATCGTTGCCATTGGGGATGTCGGGTGGTGGAGGATACTTGGCGCCATCGGTGGGTGGTGC
>PAGS01000002.1 GCA_002705465.1 Halieaceae bacterium | reverse complement strand
TGTCTTTGTCTGCAACGGCAGTGACCGAGGTGGCTGACCCCATCACAAGATTCAGATTAATTCCCTGAGACACCGTCACACGGTCAAAATCATCAATACTGAATTCACGCTCAACCTCTGCGTATGTGGAGAGCGCCACTGAACTCATGAATAAGGCGGCTAACTGCGCTGATGTATTACGCATTCTTTTCGACCTCCATTGACTGCTTCAGTACCTCGAGCTCCTCGCTCAACATGTCATCCGCAGCCAGTGCGTCGATTTCATCAGCGAGGCTTGGCTTGCCTCGTCCCAAGTTCATCGCTTCAAGTTCACCTTCCATTCCATCGACGCGACGCTCAAAGCGTTCGAAACGCTCAAATGCATCGTCAAGTTGGTTTCGATAAATCTGGGTCTGTGTTTTACGGCGCTGTGAAACAGAGTCTGCGCGCATCAGAATCGCCTTGCGCTTCGCACGGGCATCATCAAGCTTTGTCTGGAGCTGAGCTACTTCGTGGTGTAGCTGCTCGATGTGCTCATCAGCCAACTCCAGTTCGCCCTCAAGCGCTACTGCCTCTGACTCAACGCGTCGCTTTTCATGGAGCGCGGCCCTCGCCAGGTCCTCACGATCTTTGGATAAGGCTAACTTCGCCTTCTCTTCCCAAGTCGTGGCCTGAGTTTTCATCGAGCGCAACTGCCGCTCCTGCGCCTTTTTATCTGCCAATATGCGCGCGGACGCCGATCGTACCTCAACCAACGTATCCTCCATTTCTTGGATGATCAGACGAATCATCTTCTCTGGATCTTCTGCACTGTCACACATCGCATTCAGATTTGAATTCACGATGTCCGATAGCCTCGAAAAAATACCCATGTCACTTTTCCCACTGTTTCGTTAAACCTAGGTCGTTTTTGCGATTTGTGCGCCATTTCAATAAAACCTATTGAAAACATAGAGTTAGGGGAGATCTAAAGATATCAATGGCGCTGTTTATCTGACAAATAAGGTCATTTACACCTCTATAAGAGTAATAAAAACCTTTTTTAAGAGTATTTTTTACCTATAATTGCCACATGGAAACGTTGCAAACCGTCATTGGAGAGAGTGACGCGCTGAACACTGCGCTTGATCACATTTCCAATCTCGCAGGTATTGATCGGTCTATCCTGGTCACAGGAGAGCGCGGCACGGGTAAAGAGATCGCGGCCAATAGGCTTCACTTCTTATCTTCCCGGTGGCAGGGGCCCTTCATCAAATTAAACTGCGCATCGTTGCCGGAAACCCTGCTCGACAGCGAACTTTTTGGTTATGAGCCAGGCGCCTTTACCGGCGCTCGCCGCAGTCATCAAGGCAGGTTTGAGCGCGCCGATGAGGGCACCCTCTTCCTTGATGAGTTAGGTACGATGCCACTGGCACTTCAAGAGAAACTACTTCGAGTCATCGAATACGGTGAACTTGAGCGCGTCGGCGGCAGCCAAACGATCAAAGTCGATGTCCGCATCGTAGCCGCGACCAATGCGGATCTCCCGACAATGGCCGCAAAAGGCAAATTTCGGTGGGACCTACTGGATAGACTCACATTTGACGTGGTGAACATGCCGCCGCTGCGTACGCGAGACGGTGACATCACGCTGCTCGCAGAGCATTTTGCCGTTCGCTTTGCCGCTGAGTCAGGATGGCATCATTTCCCTGGATTTTCGCCAAACGCCAAAGGCAAGCTGCATCGCTACCATTGGCCGGGCAATGTCCGTGAACTTCGAAACGTCATTGAGCGTTCGCTCCACCGACAAGGTGAAGACGGAGAGCAAATTGCTGAACTGGTCATCAACCCTTGGCCAGATCGACCCATCGAAAAGTCTGATACACCGACCCCAGAGACGCCATCGAGAAACCACTTGAACTCGGAACTGCCCGTGGATCTGCGAGCAGCACTGGATCAGCAGGAAGCGTCATGGCTGGAGCAAGCACTAAGCCAAACGGCCCACAACCAAAAGCAAGCCGCAGCATTGCTGGGGTTGAGCTACGACCAAATCAGAGGGCTCATGCGGAAACACGGACTGCGAAGTCGTTCACTGCGCTCTTAGCTACCCAGAACGGACCGATAAACCGCCAAATTCCCCTCAACCATGGCATCGATAGAAAACTCCGAACGAGCTAGATGGCTGCCACCGGCGCCGAGCCTGTCACGAAGCGCTTTATCAGCGAGTAAGGTGTCTAATGCGCGCCGGAGCCCTACCTCATCGGCGATATCAAAGGTAATACCGTTCACATCATCGAGGACAATCTCAGGGATACCGCCCGCCCTTGCCGCCACGACGGGCACACCAGACGCTGATGCCTGCAATAACGCCACCCCTAGACCTTCTCGCTCAGCGGGGTGAACTATGGCATAGAGGTTGGGAAAGACACGATGTAANTCATCGCGAAACCCCGCCATTTTCACTCGTCCTTCAAACTCCGGTTGAGCCACGCGGCCCGTCAGTTCTCTGGCGAGCGGACCTTGGCCAAAAATAAGCACCTCAAGCCGAGGGTGCGCCTCAAGTAAGTNAGGCAGGATATTGAGTAGGTATTTGTGGCCTTTTCGGGGGATAAGTTGTGCGATGACCGCAACCGCTTTCGAGTCACTCGGCAGGGAAAACTCGGCCTCNAACCAGTCTTTGTCAACCTCTGTGCTGTAAGCGTTGGTATTAACGGCGCTGCGCACTGTTTCAATCTTTGATGCATCAACGCCGCCAGACAGNAACACACTGCCAATGGCCTTAGAAATAACAACCACGCGGCTGTAAAGTGCATATTTGANAGGCGACAGGAGCCGAGACTCTNTATTGTCAACCCGCCGCGAGAGAATCGCCGGGATACCCATAAAACGAGCTGCTAGCCCGCCATAGACATCGGCACCACGCCGACTGTGAATGTGGATGAGGTCCGGTTTCTCCGCTCGTAAGATACGCATCANCCGCGGTAANACACCTACATCGAGGTCGCCNGACATCTTAATGGCGTGGACGCGCGCATTCCCCTCTACGGCTGTCGCAATATCNGAGCCTGTAGGGCAGACCAGGACGTTCTCTACGCCNCTNCGGGTGAGTCCCTCATTGAGCCAGACAACCTGCTGAGCACCACCGTAGAGGTAACNCCCTGCTTCGACATGAACTACTTTCACTGCGTTGACTTACTCACCTATNTCAGCAATTGCTCTTGCTTGGCAAAATCNAGCGTCGCATTAACGGCAATGGTTAANTTATCGATNAGTTCATCGACATGCTCACGCTGAAGAATCAGTGGCGGGCANAGNGCAACACGGTTACCNCCTAANGGCCGAACAATNAGNCCTGCGGCTTCAGCCGCTTTCGCACANTACTGNCCNACAGCCATGCCNTCNAACNNCTGCGCNGTGGNCTTATTNGCAACCAGCTCGAGCGCACCNATCATTCCCTTNCCAGANACCTCNCCCACCANCGGNTGATCACTAAACGCGCTCAGCCGCTCCTGAAGGTACTNNCCGANCTGNGCTGCGTGCTCAAACACATTATCCCGCTCATANATTTCCAGCACTTTGTGNGCNACNGCACATCCAAGNGGATGTCCNCTGTAGGTGTANCCNTGACCGAANACACCNATATCNGATGCNGCNCTCTCNACCGCCTCNACGAAATCACTNCTNACGACCGCAGCGCTGACGGGCACGTANGCCGAACTCAGCGCCTTTGCAAANACCATCATTTCAGGACGCATNCCCATGGCATTGGCACCAAANTCCNTTCCCANACGGCCAAANCCGCAGATGACTTCGTCATCCCANAGCGCAATNCCGTATTTATCCAGAACNGCCTGAATGGCNTCGTAATAGCCCGNAGGNGGAATCAGTACACCACCCGCCCCTGACACCGGCTCTGCAATCATCGCGGCAACCGTCTCTGGGCCGGCAGCAACAATTTGCTCGTCGAGCTCGCTTGCACGCCGCGCGACGAATTCCGCTTCGCTCTCACCCGGATTGGCTGAGCGATAAAAGTGGGGGGATCCGGTTCGGATAACGCCCAAGGCATCGAACGGCAGCTGGAAATGATTGTGGTTAGTGGGTATACCTGTCAGCGAGGCCGACGCCACCGTAACACCGTGATACCCCTTATCTCGCGCAATGATTTTCGTACGTTGCGGCTGACCGGTCGCCGTGGCGTGATAACGAATCATCTTGACCAGTGTGTCATTAGCGTCTGACCCACTGTTACCCAGAAACACACGAGCATTCTTCATCGGCACCATGCTGGCGAGCTTGTCAGCCAGCATCATGGCGCTGTCATGGGTCTTACCGCCGAACATATGACTAAAGCTGAGCTCACGCATCTGTTGCGTCGCGACTTCGATAATTTCTTCGTTTCCGTAACCCAGTGAGGTACACCAAAGACCGGCCATGCCCTCAAGGTAGCGCTTACCTGAGCGGTCATAGATGTACGGCC
Organism: Halieaceae bacterium; assembly: GCA_002705465.1. Taxonomy (GTDB): domain Bacteria; phylum Pseudomonadota; class Gammaproteobacteria; order Pseudomonadales; family Halieaceae; genus Luminiphilus. Next base: position 3,468 of record PAGS01000002.1, on the reverse strand, counting down.
CTTCGCCGCGCGCAACGACCATTTGCTCTGCTGCTGATGGATTTGTCGTCGGATACAACATGGATGTCATGGCAATCCCCCTAGGATCTCAGCCTGTGTTTTGATCTCTATTTTGATGCACTTATGAGCATCGAAAATAGTACACGCTGGGGTTGGTTTTGTCCGCGCACAGCGGGTGGGGTTGCCCATGCAGTGTCTACTCCAGGCGTATATTTGCCTGTCCATGCTTTTGATGTAGAGCCTACAGAAATCGCGTGGAACAGAGTGCTAACGCGCCTTAGTACGCGCTTTGCCGCAACGCTCACAGCGCTGACGCGTGACAACTTCGCCTCGGAGCAAGGCGAGGCTATCAGGCCTAATCTGCCGCCACTTGTGTCGGCCACGAAGGCAGGAAAGAGATTCTTTTCCTGTCATTCACTAGGAGGGCGTGTACAGCGTGCGATCTACAGCTAACTGCCAGGAGGTCATTCGCTCGGCACGCTCAGCATCAGTCAATCTAACCTCGAAGGCCCGATCTGAGCGCCACACACGTGCAATCTCGTCGGCGCTGGCCCAAACACCCTCACCCATACCCGCTAAAAAGCAGGCACCTGCTACCGTCGTTTCGATGACCTCAGGTCGGGTGATCGGTCGATTGAGGTAATCTGATTGAAGTTGCATCAAGAGATTATTTGCCGATGCGCCGCCATCGACCTTCAGGGCCGTCATCGGCTTACCAATATCGGCTTCCATGGCCATAAGAATATCGACATTTTGAAGTGCCATAGCATCTAGCGTCGCGCGCGCGATCTCGCCCTTGCCCGAGCCACGTGTCAGCCCAGTCAGGGTGCCGCGAGCCTCTGGCGCCCAGTAAGGCGCGCCCAACCCGGCAAGTGCCGGTACAAACTCCACGCCACCTGCACCGTCGACGCTCTCAGCCAACGCCTCAATGTCTGCCGCTCGATCAATAATACCCAGTTGATCCCTCAGCCACTGCACTGCAGCCCCGCAAACAAAGGCACCGCCCTCTAGCGCATAAACCGCATCCTGCCCCTCTAGTTGCCAGGCCACGGTGCTTAATAGACCCGAGTCAGAAGCGATGGGGCTAGTGCCCGCGTTCATCAGGATGAAGGACCCCGTTCCGAAGGTACATTTCGCATCGCCGGGCTCAAAGCAGGCCTGTCCGAATAAGGCGGACTGCTGGTCTCCCGCGACCCCTGACAAGGGCAATCCATCAGGCAAACCCGGAACACCGCTTGTAACGGCAAAACGGCCACTGGAAGGACAAATTTCGGGGAGAATGTCACGCGGCACACCAAAGATATCGAGTAATTCCTCGTCCCAATCCAGGGTTTCAAGCGACATCAACGAGGTACGAGAGGCATTCGATACATCAGTTTTGTGAACGTTGCCGTTGCTGAGACGCCACATGAGATAGCTGTCGATGTTACCGGCTAGCAGACGCCCCTCGGCCAAAAGCGCTTTCGCGGTTGGCGCGTTATCCAGTAACCATTTGAACTTAGTCGCGGAGAAGTAAGGATCCAGCACAAGTCCACTTTTGGCCTTGATGAGGCCTTCGTAACCCGCGGTTTTTAAACCTTCGCAGACATCGGTGGTTCGCCGACACTGCCACACGATGGCGTTATGTACGGCTTCTCCCGTCTGAGAATCCCACAGCACCGCCGTCTCTCGCTGATTGGTGATGCCAATCGCAGCTACCTGAGAAACCGCGTATTCCGTATCGGAAAAAATGGCGGTTAAGCCTTTTAATACGGACTGCCAGATGCTCTCAGGGTCGTGCTCAACCCATCCTGGCCGCGGGAAGATCTGCGGAAACTCATGGTTCACCGATGTCAGTAACCTGCCATCGGTATCCATCAGCGCAATGGTTGAGCCTGTGGTGCCCTGATCAATTGCTAAAATAAGGTCAGTCACACCACACGCCCTCCACCATCACGGTTTTGCGGTTATGCCGCGGTATAGCCTTCGATCGCCTTGATCTCGAGGTAATCGGTGAAGCCATGTGCTCCCCACTCTCGGCCGTTACCCGACTGCTTATAGCCACCAAAGGGGATATCGGGACCACCGCTTGCGCCGTTAATGTGGATGTTGCCCGCACGAATGCGAGCCGCCACTGATCGGGCGTGATCCATGTCGCCACTCTGGACATAACCTGCGAGGCCGTAAGGCGTGTCGTTAGCGATGCGAATGGCCTCTTCCTCTGAATCGTAAGGAATCATGGTCAGAACCGGTCCGAAGATCTCTTCGCGGGAGATGGTCATGTCGTTGTTAGCCTCTGAGAAGACCGTCGGCCTAACGTAATGTCCGGCATCTACACCATCGGGGAGACCCGTACCACCACACACCAGTTTCGCACCCTCATCGATGCCTTTCTGGATGAGGCCCTGAATCTTGTCCCACTGTACTTTGGAAACCACGGGCCCCATGTTCGTCTCCTGGCTCGCCGTGTCTCCAACCACGATCGTCTCTGACACTGCTGCTGCGATTTGCTCAGCCTCCGCGAGTCGGCCACGTGGCACCAGCATGCGAGATGGCGCATTACAAGACTGTCCCGTGTTGTTGTACATGTGCAACACGCCTCGAGTCACTGCCGCCTCTAGATCCGCATCATCCAGAATAATGTTGGGTGACTTACCGCCGAGTTCCTGAGTAACGCGCTTAACGGTTGGCGCCGCATTTTGCGCGACCAACGAGCCCGCTCGGGTCGACCCGGTAAACGACATCATGTCGACATCCGGGTGCTTGGAAAGCGCTGTTCCAACGCCAGGCCCATCACCATTCACCATGTTGTAAACACCCGCTGGAACGCCTGCCTCGTGCATGATCTCCGTGAAGATATACGACGATAATGGCGCTACTTCACTGGGCTTGAGCACCATAGTGCAGCCAACCGCCAGTGCTGGAGCTACTTTGCAGGTCACCTGATTCATTGGCCAGTTCCATGGGGTAATCAGGCCACAGACACCGATAGGCTCTTTCACCACTCGATGGGCGCCGAGATCCTCTGAAAATGAGAAATTGCGAAGAATTTTTGCCGCCTCTGTAATGTGCGCAAGACCCGCGTAAGCCTGTGCAGTAGACGCCAAGGAAATGGGCGCACCCATTTCTTCACGAATGGCCTCAGCAATCTCGCCAATGCGCGACATGTAGATCTCTGCGATCTTATCGAGGAGTGCCGCCCGCTCTTCAACTGAAGTCTGGCCAAAGGTTTCGAACGCGGCTTTGGCTGCAGCGACCGCAGTATCGACATCCGCCTCATTACCAATGGCAATAGTGGCGCACTGCTCGAGCGTTGCGGGATTCTCGACCGCTAACGTATCGCTTCCAGACGGTGCCACCCAGGCACCATTAATGTAGAACTTAGTGTAATCACGCATTGTTTTTCTCCAGTAAATGAAACGACTTCATGTTATTCGATGAATAGACCAACTCTACTGCAGAACGCGGCTCGGATGCATCCCATCCACA
>PAGS01000003.1 GCA_002705465.1 Halieaceae bacterium | reverse complement strand
CTGCTTTTACTGAACGGTCTCACACGCCATGATGCTCAGGTTGAGTGTCAATCACGACGAAACGTCATCCGATATGGACCTTATTACTGGGGAGTCTCGCGATGCGCTGAAAGACGTTCCTTTGTCAGCGGAGCTGGCTGCCTTTGCTGAGTCAATCGCTAAACGAGACGAGGAGGATGCGCTCAGTATCTTTAGAGAATCTCTCGCCGCCGCTTCCAGCCAGGAAGTGGTAGTCGACGCCGCTGCGGTGGCTGCAAACTTTCAAAGGATGGTAAGAATCGCCGACAGTACAGGCATTCCGCTAGACAGTCCCCAACGAACATTTAGTGAGACAGTCTGGAATGAACTGAAGCTCGATAGGATGCCGCAAGCCCACAAATAGCAGCATCGTCGCTCTATTAGTAAATACCGCATCGTCTACCTAGATTTTTTGCCTAATCACTGCGCTTGGGTGATTAAACTGCGCGGCTCCCAACCTAACCCTATAGTTGCTCCAAAATGCCCGCCATCGATGGTTTGTTATTGACAATCTCATCATAACTCAAGCCCTGCAGCTCATAGGGCAGTACCAGCCACTCATCAACCTCGTGAACATAGTAGTCAGGAGACCGGCCCGTTTTGTTTTTCGAGGGCTTAAAATACGGGGTTGCGACTTTGACCTCAGACGGCATATTCAATCGCAGCTTTTGCTGAAGCTCAGTAATGACGGCCTCGATGCTATATCCCGAATTAAAGACATCATCAACCAACAATAAGCGATCATCTGCATTCAGGTTCTCGAGTAAATACTGCAGTCCGTGCACACGAATACTCGAGGGGTCATCCACCGACTTTTGGTACTCGGGCAACCCCGCATAGGACGTGCGAATGGAGATGTGGTCGCTTTCGACACCCAGGAACTGCAGGCATTCCTGCACGTATATGCCTACGGAGGAGCCACCGCGCCAAATGCCCACAATAAACGTGGGTGCAAATCCGCTTTCATAGACGGATACGGCCATGCGGAAGGCATCATTGAGTAAGGTCTCTTCCTCAACAAAGGTTTTTTTGATCATTTGATCCAAGGGCTGATTTCCTAAAAGTTGCTGGCTGATATCATAGGGTTTTAGCGGTTACCAAGATCACATTCATGAGCACCACGAAAACATACCTGTCCGCTAATCAATTATTGAACGATTCGTTTCAATTGGGTACCCAAATCATAAACAGCGGCTTCAAACCCACCTTCATTGTGGGTATTTGGCGTGGCGGCGCACCGGTGGGGATCACGGTACAGGAAATCCTTGCCTACGCGGGCATTCAAACTGACAACATCGCCATCCGAACCTCGTCCTACAAACAGGGTATCGATCAACAGAAAGGTCATGTTGAAGTCTTCGGCTTAAGCTATCTGGTGAAACGCCTCACGCACGAAGACAAACTCTTGATTGTCGATGACGTCTTCGACACCGGCCGCACGATTGACGCAGTCATTGATCGGTTACACAAACTATTACGCCAGAACATCCCCCGGGACATTCGCGTTGCTACCCCCTACTACAAGCCCAGTCGGCGCAAGGTAGACCTAACACCCGATTACTACCTGTATGAGAATGAGGACTGGCTCGTGTACCCCTACGAGATACACGGATTGACCGCCGACGAGCTTAGAGAAAACAAGCCTGCGCTCTTTGAGATCCTCAAGGACCACATCAAAACGTAGTGTTGTGGTCCGGCTGTAAGTCGCTTTAGAGCAGTGCAAATTTGACGACGAATAATCCTGCTATCACAAGCGCCCCCCAACTCACTTTACGCTCCTCGGACGCGAGCAAGCTGAGTGCGACATAGCTGATGAACCCAATGCCGATGCCATCTGCAATCGAGAACGTCAGAGGGATCATGATCATAATGAGCAAAGCAGGGATCAGGACGACTGGGTTATCCCAGCTTAAGCGTCCGAGCCCTGAGCACATGAGCAGCGCCACATAAATGAGTGCACCCGAGACTGCAAAGCTAGGAATCATCATTGCCAGTGGCGCAAAGAAGATGGCCAACAGGAAGAAAGCGCCGATCGCACAAGCGGTCAGGCCTGTTCGACCACCCGCGGCAACACCCGCCGCGCTCTCCACGTATGAAGTCACCGGCGAGTTGCCGAGCAAAGCACCGAGCACACTCGACGTACTGTCCGCTTTTAAGGCTTTGCTGAAGTTCTTGTAATTACCGTCTTCGTCGACAAGGCCCGCATTTGAAGCGACACCCACCAAAGTGCCGGTCGTGTCGAATAAGTTCACGATGAGGATCGAAAAGATGACGCTAACCAGGGAGACGTTAAGCGCCGCCATAATGTCGATTTGACCGACCAAAGGTGCGATCGAAGGGGGTGCTGAGACAATGCCCTGATAGGTCACCTCACCCAGTAAAATTCCCAAAACAGTTACGGCAAAAATACCCAGAATCAGACCGCCCGCCGCCAATCGTGCCGACAAAATAGCAACGAGCAAGAAGCTAAGAGCGGCAAGCGATGTGGGTATTTGACTGAAGTCACCCATGGTGAGGAGCGTGGCCGGATGGTCGGCGATGATTCCGCCGTTCTGAAGACCAATGATGCCAATGAACAATCCAACACCCGCGGTCATGCCGATCTTCAAATCGTCCGGAATACTCATGATGATCCACGCGCGGATTCGTGTGGTGCTGATGATCACAAAGAGCACACCTGCAATGAATACGGCGCCCAGTGCGGTTTGCCATGGGTAGCCCATGTCACCAACGATGGTATAGGCGAAAAGCGCATTCAGGCCCATGCCAGGTGCTAAGCCCACTGGCCAATTGGCGTAGAGACCCATCAGAAGGCAACTCACCGCTGCGGCCAGACAGGTTGCAACAAAGCTCGCGCCCTGATCGATCCCCGCGATGGCCATGATCTGCGGATTGACGACAAGGATATAAGCCATGGCCGCGAACGTGGTCGCACCAGCCATGATCTCGCGTCCAACCGATGTACCGTGCTCCTGCAGTTTAAAGAAGTCGCGCATGCGCCCTACCCCAGTTAATTATTGTCGCGCCTCAGTCTGCCGATGAGCGCAGTTTGCCACCCATCGGCGGCTCTTCCCATATCGAAAACGAAAAATGGCAGCCCAAGGCTGCCATTTTCAATCAACTCAGCAACATCTCAGAGCCACGTTCGACCGCAACCGTAAAACGTGTCCTAGATAGCTACTTAGAAATCGATACCGGCACGGACCATGATCTGGCGTGGCTGGATGAACTGATCACCCGTGGCGCCCACACCGAACACGTCAGTAAATCGTGCGTTGATGCCTGCATCATCAGTAATGTTCTTACCGATCAGCTCAACCCGCCATGACGCATTATCAGGTGCGAGTTTCACCATGACATCGAGGGTCTGGTAAGACGCAACGTTGTCCGTTGTTGGGTTGTTAAACACACGGTGCTTGAAATCACCTCGGTAAGTGTAGCTCAAGCTCGATCTAACATCACCCCAACCGTCAATGGACGCGGTATGTATCAGAGCGATATTCGCTGTCACTTTAGGTGTCTTGGGCAGAACATTGCCACGAACATCAGCAATCTGCGCTGCACGAGCCACTTCAACCTCTGGACTGAACAAGTTGACGCCCTGAGCAAGCAGCGCATTCGTTGCCGCTTCAGAGGCTACGTTATCCAGCGCAAGGTGACTCTGGGTGATTTCAGTGTTCAACCACGCCAGACGTGCATCGAACAGTAGTGACTCGCTCAAAAACGCGCCCAGCTCCAGCTCAGCACCAAAAATCTGAGACTCTGGAATATTTCCCACACCGCCCTGGAATACTTCGGGGTCGGTTGCTTGATACTGCAGATTCTCGTAGTTNTANAGGAANGCNGCNGCGTTCACTCGCACNCGTCCNTCGTCGAGNTCTGTCTTCAGNCCNACCTCATACGCATCGATNGTCTCNTGCTCGAAGGTAGGAAGCACAACGATGGGNGATACNACGCTCTCGCGACCGTAAGTCAGNTTNGAACCNCCTGGNTTAAAACCACGGGTGTATGAAACGTANCCCANGGTCACNTCGTCNAAGTCTTTCTCNTAGGNGATACGNCCNGTGACTTCGTTACTNTCNATNTCNAGGATNTCAGTACCNCCNCGACCGTAGAAGTTGGTGACTTCGCTATANACTTCGTCNCGNGTNTAACGCANTCCACCAATNAGGCGNGTTGTNTCGGTNAGCGCGAGGGTGCCCTGACCGTATACCGACATCGANTCNCGCTCTGGCTTCGAGTTTGANATNAAGCCNGCNTCGGCAGNACNGNNNGTNANAGANGNNTTGCTCGACCGTGAAGGGATCNAANGTGCCNTCAAAGCCNAANTCNNNACGCTCNGTAATCGCNATATCNACCTCAGTATCGAGATAGAAAACACCGGCCACCCAATCTANNNTNCCAAANGCNGGTTCCGAGGANATCANGTTGAACTCNTGTGTNGTNGTGNTNTGNTCATTNGTTTCAGGNTCAAAGTANNNCTGNAGTAGGAAGAACGGTGGCAANGTNGTNGGGTCGTGCCGGTCGTTNTCACGCAGNACTCTGATGTCNTCGCTCTGGTAGCTGGTGATCGACTTGANNGTGAAGGCAGGNAGATCCCACTCAACCGTCGCGCTATACATCTCNGAAGTCAGCTCNTANNCCGATCGAGANTCNTGNGCCAAGCGGCGCGCNCCNGGTGTTGGNTCATAAATGCCCTTCTGAGCTTGTCCGTTAACGCTCTCATCAAACAGCTGCGCACCTAGCTTCACTGTTACGTCGTCGCTGGCTTGCCACAGCAGCTTAACGCGAGCAGAGAGGCTGTCTGCGTCGTCAAGATCCTGGCCGTTGGATACGTTTTCAGTAAATCCCTCGCGGTTGTTACGAAGCAGCGAAACACGTGCCGCTAGAGTGTCAGACAGTGGAATGTTCATGCTTGCGCGAGCACGAACGCCCTTATACTGACCGAGGCTGAGATCGGCCGTACCACTGAACTCTTCAAAGTTAGGATCCATGGTGATGACGTTGATTGCACCGCCGGTTGAGTTCTGTCCGAACAACGTACCCTGGGGTCCACGCAGTACTTCGATTTGTTCGAGATCAAGAAAATCTGTCTGTAAGGCGAAGGGTGATGCGATGTATACACCGTCAAGGTGATACGAGACCGACGGATTGGCAATCGCATTCTGGTTCGCCTCATTACCGATACCACGAATGGTAATCACTGTCTTAAAGCCTTCGTTCTTCGCAACGTTCACACCAGGAGCGATAGCGCTTAGATCAACGAAGGAAGTCAGCTGGCGGTCTTCTACGTCAGCAGCCGTTAATGCCGTAACGGCCTGTGACAGATCCTGCAGACTCTCTGACCGTTTTTCGGCGGTCACGATGACTTCTTCAAAGACGGGGCCCGACTGCGCGAGAGCACTCGAGGCAAATAGGGTGNATGCAATGGATGCACTTAACAAAGCTNTAGGGAAATGAGGCTTCACCGGAGTAGGTCCTTTTCTGATAAAAAAAATGAGTCCGAGCAGANATCGGATAGACGTTATTAGGTATTTACGGACACTAAGCACATTAGATGCCAAATACACAAAATTGATGACTCACAAATAGCTAGCCTGTTTGTGAAGAAAACGTCTCACAAAAGCAGCTGTATTTGACTCAAAAACCGCACCAAATGAGAGCAACGCTATTGGTCATGGCACTCAATTTGTGCAATTTAGTCGGCAGTATACGGCCAGCCACGTGCATTGCTACAGCGGTAACACTTGTGATTGCCGGNAAGCTACGACTTCTGACGCTTACACCGTTATCAGTCCAAGGAAGTTTTAAGACGAGTTATGATCAAGGGCTATGATGAGCGGTTAAACAGCAAGTGAAAAGCAAGTCCTATAAGTTATCGTTACACCGATCTTAATCTCNCGCGCTGGGCGTCGCGCCGAGCGCCAGGGACATTATCTCGCCACATTTTTGGTTGGGATTCGGAATACCCTAGTTGCAACAAGTCCAAGGTTAATCAACGAGTCACTTGCATCGATGTATCNCGGTATGCCGCGTTGTCCCGCGACTGCTGGTCGACGACACCCGCATAAGCCAAGACGCCCGTTGAGTACGACCAATCCAACGTCACCAAAAAGTCCCTCCTGCGGCTTTTGGCCGTGCGCCAACTATTACTCACCCGCTGCTTTTTTGACTGCCAGTAAGTCCTCNTATTCAGGCTTTTCGCCTTTAGCCTGCGCCACAAAGGTATTGCGAATAGCCTCACCGTCAAGCATGGACGCGTTCCACGTCGCAATGTAGTCAAGACCGTCAGCTGTGCTGTGATCGCGCGCGTAATTCACCATGCGCTTAGCGCCAGAAACGGCGAGTGGTGCATGTGCCGCAATTTGACGCGCNATGTTCATGACCGCCTCTAACATTTCTTCAGCCGAGTCATACACTTCGTTGACCAGTCCAATGTCTCGCGCTTTCTCGGCACTCACCCGCTCTGCGGTATAGGACATTTGCCTTGCCCAACCCTCGGGAATGAGCTTAACCAGTCGTGGGTAAGTGCCCACATCGGCTGTCATGCCAATTGCGGTCTCATGTACTGAGAAAAACGCATCACGGGTCGCGTACCGACAGTCGCAAGCGGTGATGAGGTCCATTGCCCCACCAACAGCCGCGCCCTGTATTGCCACTAGAGCAGGCATGCGGGCTTCTTCTAGGCAGGTGAACGCATCTTGTAACGCCATGCAGTGATGGCGGAATGCCTCAGCGCGAACAAAGCGACTGCCACTGGCAGGTCCATCGAGACCGCCCTCGGTGAAGACCGATATATCCATACCCGAGGAGAAGTGACGCCCTTCAGCCGACAGGACAATGACGCGCGCTGATGCATCACGCGATAACTCGTTAACAACATTTGGTAACTCTGTCCAGAACGATGGAACCATCGAGTTGGCTTTTTCAGGGCGATTAAAGCGGATGTGGGCAATGCCCTCTGACAGCGTTAACTCGAAACACTCGTAGCTCATAACACGTCTCCTTGTTGTCCTTCCTATTTGTTTTTTTGATAATGGAACAGCGTCATTCTGTCATATGGTGTAAGCGTAGTCGCTTTTCAAAGAGAAAAAAGCCGGCCGTAGGCGGCCTATATTTCCATCACTCTCTCTTTAGGCGCCCGGTCGACCAAGTACCTGCTCAGTCATCAGGGCTTCACCCGTGCAATCGGCCATCTGGTAGTAATCCATGCGACCACGCCATCCGCCCTTGGCGAACCACTCCTGATGCTCCATGAGACCTTCCATATTGGGGTAAACAACGATATGCGCGAACTCACCCGCAGCATCGGCTCCGCCAATATTGGGGTAAAGCGTGAACCAACCGATGTTGCCTAAGCCCTCGGGATTCTCCTCTACAAAGGCAGTGTGTGCCGCGTTTAAATCATCATGAGACACGCCCTCTCTACGAGTGCACCAGTTCCATGTTACAACTCTGGCATCGTCACTATTGATGGCATCTACATCCGCCCATTGCGTGAACATAGCGGCAAATTTCACGCTACACGACGCCATCTCTTGCCACTCGGCATTAAGTTTTTGGCCAGACTTACCAGACATCCACTTATCCCAAGAGGTTCCAGCATTCTCGAAGTCGGTTATCAGAAATTCNACAAAATCTGCCNGATACGGGTTGTTCGCATTGTTGTGAGTCGCAAATGGAAACTGCCGTACCGAGGCCACCTCAGCATCATTTTTTGATGCCCATTTCTGATACCTTTTGAAAAAAGCCGCATAGTCATCAAGTGATACGCCATCATTAAGAGTGCAAATATTTGCCTGAATCGACATGGGCTCTGCTGGGTCCATATCGCCCGCAAACACTTCGTGATCGTCGGCTACAACACCCGCACTGCCAAAGGTAAGGATTGAACCGAGTACTGCCTGACTTATTCTTCTCATTGTGTTGCTCCNGTCTTATTGATTTTTACCCTCTACACCCCCGCAAGCTGAAAACGCGAACGTGGCTTCCAACCTACAAACTAGTAGCTAATGAGAAATTCACCCAATTTTTTTGCTAATGAAGCGCCTGCCTCCCCACATTTGACCTATCCGAAGAAAAGAGCGAGCACTGAATTCAATAAGTGTTAAAGCCCCCGCATATCCTCCGCATTAACCGATAGCTTATACTGAGGCACTGGGGATCCAGCGCCTGTGTCCTCAAACGCCAGCCCAACTGACAGCAGCAGCGCATCTGCGCCGCGACCACTCATAAACGAGACACCCACCGGCACCCCAGCAATGGTACCCATAGGAACCGTAAGGTTAGGGTAGCCGCTAATAGCGGCCATAGATCCGGCGCCCGCCCAAGCCGGCCAAACATCACCATTGACGACGTCGGCTCTTGGAGACACAGGACCACTGGGCCCCATAAGGACCTGAACATCATAATCGCGAAGCAAAGCGTCGATGCCATCGTCGCGAGTCGTCTTACGTATCAGCGCCAATGCATCCTGATAGGTATCGCTATCCATTGCGGGCGCTTCGAGCGATGACTCAAGGATGTCCTGTCCAAAGATTGCCTGCTCAACCTCGGCGTTCGCGTTATTAAACGCAACCAGATCAGCCAGACTTCGAACGGGAATATCCGCAGGCGATCCACTCAGGTATGCATCGAGGAACACTTTGAATTCTGAACCCAGCACCAGGCGCGAAGCCCTCCAGAACTCAGGAGGCGTATCGTTGCTCTCGATGCGAATAATCGTTGCACCAGCGGCCTCCATTCGGGCAATCGCTGCGTCGAACTGTGCATTCAAGCGGGGGCTGTCATTACGGGCAAAATCGAGCACACCCACCCGCATTCCCTTCACGACGCTCGCATCCAACGACCCAGCGTAATCGTTCTGCCAGCCGGTCATCCCGTCGAGCATGAGGGCAGCACCTGCAACCGACTTAGTGATGGGTCCCGCTGTGTCCTGCGTCGCAGCGATGGGAACAATATGGTCAATGGGCAACAGCCCGTGCGTGGGCTTCAGACCCACCACACCATTCACCTGAGAGGGACAAATGATCGAGCCATTGGTCTCCGTCCCTACCGTACCGGCGGCAAGACTTGCTGCCATCGCGGCGGCAGAGCCTGAGCTCGAACCGCAGGCTTGCCGATCGAGTACATGCGGGTTTTTTACGAGTCCACCCACGGCTGACCAGCCCGATACCGAGTGCGATGAACGAAAGTTTGCCCACTGACTCAGATTCGCCTTGCCCAAAATAATGGCGCCAGAGTCACGAAGGCGTGCCACCAGCGGACTATCCCGATCGGTTACGTTATCTAGGAGTGCCGTCGAGCCTGCCGTCGTCGCCATGAGATCTTTCGACTCAATGTTGTCTTTGAGTAGAAAAGGCACACCATCCAGTGGACTTTTTTCCTTGCCTTGTGCGCGTCGCATGTCGCTCTTCTTTGCGAGCTTCATTGCGCTGGCGTTCAGCGAAATAATCGCGTTTAGCGTGGGTCCTGACCGGTCGATCATGTCGATACGGTTGAGGTAAGCGCGCGTCAGATCTTGCGAGCTGAACTGACCGGTCTTCAACCCGCTGATAATTTCCGGAAGGGTCATTGCCACCACATTGATAGGGTCTTTCGTAGGCTTCTCACCTGCATGATTGTGGGCCGAAACCTGAAGACTCATCGCGGCAGATAACACGATGGCTACCAGGGGATATTTTCTGCTGGGACTCATGTGTGGGGCTCCTTTCTCAACTTTTACTTAGCTCAACTCTGACTTAACTGGCTTCACTAGAAACAGTCACCCTAGAGAGGCTGGCGACTCGCTAATATCTCCAAAATACGTTTTCTAACACCGGCGACGGTGGCGGGCTCCGCGTTAATGACACGGGTACTCAGGCGCTCGCGATCAAACGGTGTCCATGCATCCTCGCCGGATGGGTTTGGATTTCCTGTTTTAGCAAAGTTTGTCCAATACGTAACCATCTGCTCAGAGACAAACTTGTCCTCATCAGTCCAGTCATACCCCACTTTGTCTAACGATCCAAACACCAAGGCCAGATCACCGGAATGGTAGGCGCCACCACTTCGCGAACCGCCATCCAGCGCCAGATAGGACTGCTCAGGCATGTAGAGATGAAACGCAGGTGGCACGTGGTCCATGAAGTAGAGGTATGTGGGTTTACCGGTAAGCGCGTGGTACTCAGCCCATCGCTGCATGCCAAAAGCCATGAAGATATCGGTCGATACCGCNTGCTGAAGCTGACCTAGCGTGAGGTTCCCGGCGTCGTACTCGCCCTTAAGCTCCTCGGCCAGATNGCCTGCCACGTAGTTTAAAAACCCGTCGAGTCCCGCTTGCGTCACCGACTNATCAACAGGAAACAGCTGTTCACCTTCGTTGTCCAGAAATCCGAGCATTAATGGAATTTTGGCCTGACGACCTTCAGCATAGGTTTGGCTCGGCCACTCCACTAAGACATTGCCATCTATCACTATGCGACTACCGGCCTCCCAGCCTGANTCAACCATGGCGGACAGCAAGGCGTCAGGGTTAGCCGCCNGNAATGCCTCAAGGGAATCTGCACCCAGCGATTCAACCAGTGCCGAACCGCGTAAATGGCCGTTGGCATCGTCGACCGAGAGCGGATTGACGCAGGCTGCGGATTGACCAATAGCCTTATGAAAAAGACCTTGGGCCGAGGGAGACACCATTAGCGAGCATACGCTTTGCGAACCGGCAGACTGACCAAAAATAGTGACGTTACTAGGATCACCACCCATGGCGAGCACGTTATCTCTGACCCATCTCAACGCAGCGATCTTATCCATCAGCCCNTAGTTTCCGGAGACGCCCGATTCGGACGCCTCGACCAGCCACGGGTGCGCGAGAAAACCAAAGGGGCCCAGTCGATAATTCACCGTTACGACGACAACTCCCTGCTGAGCCAAAGACGTACCGTCAAAAATGAGTGAATGCCCCTGCCCGCTGGTGTGCGCACCACCGTGAAACCACACCATGACCGGCAGGTCTTCTGCATTGTCCGGGGCCCATACGTTGAGATAAAGGCAGTCCTCGGAAACAGGAAAGCCCTCCCGTCGCCAGACAAAATTTGAGGTGTGGCGCAGCTGAAAGCAGCTGTCTGCAAAGGTGTCCGCAACGCGAACGCCGTCCCAGCCCACGGCGGCCTGTGGTGGTCGCCACCGCAAATCACCGATCGGGGCTGCGGCGTAAGGTAGGCCTCGGTAGACCGTAATCGCGTCATCATACGGTGAGGGAATACCTATCACCTCTCCCTGTGCAAGAGAGAGGGATGCGCNGGCTTTCATGTCATGATCAGGCGTCTCGGTACTGCAAGCAGCCAGTGCCCAAATGAAGACAGCTAAGACAACACGTTTGATACTCATAAAACGTCCGTTTTTTATTATTCAGTTTCAACCACTACCTATGGCTTCTAACACAGTCCCTCTAGCTCAGCGGCCTCGTGCCTGACGGCTTCAGGCGAACCCAGTAGCTGCCGGTTAAAGCCTATCCGCTTGAACCAATAGTGCAGGCCAACCAGGTCAGTAAAGCCCATGCCGCCATGCACCTCGGTGCTGGTCTTAGCAANAAACTGCCCTACTTCGGCCATATGCGCCTTCGCGTGACAGGCGGTAAGTGCCGCCTCGTCTGTCGACTCATCAAACGCATGCCCCGCATACCATGCGAAGGCGCGGCAAGGCTCAAGTTGCGATGCCATCTCAGCGCACATGTGTTTCACCGCTTGGAACGACCCAATCACCCGATTGAACTGCTTACGATCAAGTGAATAAGCAACAGCCTGATCCAACATGTATTGTGCGGCACCCAAAGTATCGGCNGCTTGGATAGCGCGCCCTCGGTGGATCGTTTGCCACACAAGCTCTGAGCTACTCGATACANGGCAGGCCGGCGACTGATCAAAGGACAGCTCACAAACACTTTGCGTGACGTCAATGGTCGACAACGAAGACCTCGTTAGTTCAGAGGCCTCGATCATAAAGACCCGGCCATCAGATAAACCAATTAGATAGGCATCAGCAGTGGCGTCGAGCGCGAATAGTGACTGCCCTGTCAGCTTGGAATCAGCCTCGGTAACTTGCCCTTTTCGCGAGCCAATNACATCGCTGAACGCGATACCCACCCGATANTCACCTGAGGCCATGCGAGTCAGGGGGTCAGTGGCTCCAGCCGCGTTCAGCAAATAAGCCGACATGATCGCCGTGCTTAAAAACGGGCCCGGGCAAGCGGCGTAGCCTAAAGCCTCGGCGATTGCTACAGCGTCCAGCATACCCAGCTCGGCACCACCGTGGGCCTCGGGGATAATCAGCCCCGCAAGCCCCATGTCGGCCAGCCCTTGCCAAACTGACGAATCATCANNCTCACCTGCNGNNAGCTGNCGNACNNTGTCNANNGGCACNTCTGAGGCNAGAAANTTNCGGACNCTNTCGCCGAGCATNANTTGGTCCTGTGATANTCCAAACTCCATCTCAGGCCTCCTTAGCTGATTTTTCAGNNGATTNTTCTGNCGGNATCTTNGGNTCTTTNGGCATNCCCAAGCCNCGNTCNCTGATNATGTTTTTCTGAATTTGCGANGTNCCNCCGCCGATNATCAGNCCNAGGTAGAACATGTACTGATACTGCCAGCTNCCGTGNCCACGCANGTGNGGGTTNTCNCCGTAACTCAGNCCAATTTCACCCATGNCATCGATGCCCAAGCATTCGATTTCATGNCGNANCTCNGTNCCNATNAGNTTCACAATCATNCCNGCGAGGCGGACGTCCTGATTNTTNTTNATNTTGGCNGANAGCAAGCGCATATCGTTGTATTGCATCGCGAGNACGCGGCCCTCGAGCTTCATNAGNCGATCGCGAAATACCGGATTGGACATNATGGGCTCGCCATTNATGCTTTCCTCNCGCATCANTCGCTTTACNCCATNGAGTCGGTTCATCGCCGCGTCCGGTGTGGCCAAAGAACTGCGCTCATGCCCCAAGATGGCATTAGCCACCTGCCACCCCTGACCCCGCTGACCAACAATCTGGTGCTTCGGTACACGGACATCCGTGAAGAACACCTCGTTGAAGTTGGCATCACCGGTCATATCCACCAGCGGTCTAATTTCAATCCCGGGGGTATCCATTGGGAACAGCAAAAACGAGATACCCAAGTGTTTTGGTGCATCAGGCTCGGTGCGGACAAGACAGAAAATCCAGTCGGCGTGGTGTGCGGTACTGGTCCATATCTTCTGCCCGTTAATTACCCACTCATCGCCATCGAGCTCCGCCTTCGTCGTGAGGCTCGCCAAGTCACTGCCTGCACCCGGCTCCGAATAACCCTGACACCAGATCATCTCGGCTTTGATGGTGGGTTCAACAAAGG
>PAGS01000068.1 GCA_002705465.1 Halieaceae bacterium | reverse complement strand
CTTCGGTTTTATAGACGGTGCCTAAAATCCATTCCTCGGCGTCACGTTGTGGTGCCCAGCGCGACAGCATCGCGGCTAGCTGCATCGTCATGATGAGACTCCCGCAAACGACGCGATAGTCTGGCGTTGGCTGAGTAGACGGGTAGGATGAGGTTGGCGCTTCATGGGTAATTTAGCGTGACGAGGAGCGGATACCCTGGAGAATGTATCCAGCACTTGTCTCAAATCGTACCTTCATGTCGAAGTATCCCATGAAAGTTGCCACGTCCTCCGGAATAACCTCATTCTCCATTACCGAATCTGAGGAGCCGTCATACGAACCGGTCAACAGTGCAGATATACCACTCAGCGCTTCGATCGTTTGCTCGACGTTGAGGTCGAGACGCCCCGAGAGCTTATTGACCATGGTATGGAAGTGCACCCCCATGGCACGCTTTGAGACAATCAGCGCGTCCACCGAGATGTTTTGCTCGATGACCGTACCCAACCTTGCGTGCAGCGCGATAAAAATAGGGTCTGAAATACTGGTCTCGTAGAGGTGCGACACGAACTCGCTATCAGAGACGCCCGGCGACGTACCAATGATAATTTTGTGGCAGAAACGCTCAAACTCCTGGCTGTAAAGTGACAGCAGTACCTCTTCCTTGGTGCCGAAATACAGATAGAGCGTGCCCTTAGCAACGCCGGCGCGCTTCGACAGCAGTCCCATGGAAAAGCCTTCGTAGCCCGCTTCCATGAATAGGACCTTTGCAGTAGCAAGAATGGTCTCCCGCCGATCGCTTTTTTGCTCGGGCGTTCGCGCTCGCTTGATGTGAGTGATAGTTGATTCCATTTCCGAATAGTAACTTTGTTGACAAATGACCGCCAGTCATTACATTTACTGACTGAGGGTCAACAAGATTAACCCGCGTCCAACTATGACCGTATGTAATCGTACGTAACAGCAACGTGCGACCAATTCGATCATACTGTCGGCACCACTAAGGCACTCCCGACGCCTAGACATTGAGGAACGAGTGAATGACAACCTTTAAGCTCAATGGGGAAATACGGACGGTTGATACTGATCCGGAAACACCCGCGCTCTGGGTAATCCGAGAGCAGCTCGACTTAACAGGAACCAAGTTTGGCTGCGGTATGGCGCAGTGTGGTGCCTGCACGATACATGTTAATGGTCGAGCGCAACGTGCCTGCATCACACCAATAGCCTCGCTGGACGGTGCCAGCGTCACCACCATCGAAGGTCTTAAGGGTACAGACGGATCGCTTCATGCGCTTCAGCAGGCATGGATCGATCAGCAGGTTCCCCAGTGTGGCTACTGTCAGTCGGGTCAACTGATGTCGGCGGCGGCACTGCTTGCCGACAATCCCAATCCGTCAGATGCCGATATCGACACAGCCATGCGAGGCAATGTCTGCCGTTGCGGTATGTATCGACGGATACGATCAGCGATTAAACAGGTAGCAGGCGCGTCCTTCTACGATGCGATGGAGGGTAGCCAAAATGGGTAAGTGGACCAGACGGGGCGTTCTCTCTGCCGGTGTTTTAGGCGGAACAGGACTGGTTATTGGTATTGCCGTTCGCCCGGGCAACCCGACAGAGACGGCGGGACACTTGGTAGCGGGTGAGGGCGAGAACCTCTTACATATTTATTTGAAGATCGATGCTGAGAATCGTGCAACAGCGATTTTGCCCCACTCTGAAATGGGGCAGGGCGCGCAAACCGCGCTGACTCAAATGCTCGCTGAAGAACTCGACGCTGATTGGGATTTGATGAGTTTTGAGGAAGTACCTGCGGACGGCGCGTATGCGAACAATGCGTTGGGTCGCGCCTACTTATTTAAAGGGATTAACTTTCCCGACTCGGTGGTCCCCACAGTTGATGGCCTAATGCTCAATGTCGCAGATGCGATAGGTATGCAAGTAACCGGGGGGAGTCTAAGCATCCGTGCGACTGGCCAGTACTTCCTTCGTGCCGCCGGAGCCTCGGTACGAGAGATGCTCGTAAAGACTGCGTCGAAGGCTTGGGGCGTTCCTGAGAGCGAGATTCGAACCACTAAAAGTGTGTTACACCACGATGGCAGTGGTCGATCAGCGCCTTATTCCGAATTTGCGGCAGCGGCCGCTGGTATGACACCGTCATCGACACCCAAACTTAAGAAAATGAGTCAGTTTTCTGTCATGGGTCAAAGCAAACCCCGTCATGATATTCCGTCAAAAGTGGACGGCACGGCCATGTTTGCCATGGACGTGAAGCGTCCCGGGATGGTTTACGCAGCGGTCAGACGGGCGCCAGTTTTTGGTAGCACGATTCGCCGCGTTGACGACGGTGCAGCGCGAGCTATGCCCGGTGTTATTGATGTCGTAACGATTGCTTCTTCGAGCGCATCAGGCATTGTCGGAGCCTACAAGGCAGGTGATTCAGTTGCTGTGGTTGCTGACAGTTACTGGCGAGCCGAAAAAGCGCTGGGCGTGCTGAACGTCGAATGGGAAACCGGCGGTAAGGAGACGGTTTCCAGTGAGACTATCTTTGCGCAATTTGACCGGGATATCTCTAACGGCGTCGATCGCAAACATGACGTTGTCACGGGAGATGCTAACGTTGCCTTTAACGATGCGACCACTATCCTAACGGCTGACTACCGCGTTCCGTTTTTGGCGCACTCGTGTATGGAGCCTCCAAATGCAACGGCAGAGGTATCTGCTGACCATGCGGAGATTTGGATCGGCTGTCAGAATCCATTGGGCTTCCGGCAGCATATTGCGTCCGAACTCGGGCTAGATGTCGAGAATGTCACGCTCCACAATCATTTTATGGGCGGCAGCTTTGGTCGAACGAGCAATGCAGACTGCGGCTTGCAGGCAGCCGTGATTGCACGGGCCGTCGGTCGACCCGTGCAGTTGGTCTATTCGCGTGCCGAAGATATTCGACAAGACTTCTATCGGCCCGCTGTCCAAAGTCGATTCAAAGCAGGATTGGACGCAGACGGTAAGCTGATCGCCTGGCAAAACACCTATGTAGAGAAACATGAGCCTATTGAGGCGCCGTTGATACCGTATTCGGTGACGTCACAGGATATCGGCCACGTGGCGAGTCCCACTCATGTACCGTTTGGTGCTTGGCGAAGTGTCGACCATTCTCAGCACGGCTTCTTTACGGAGTCCTTCATTGACGAAGCAGCGCACGCGGCGGGCCGAGACCCCTTTGAGTTTCGTGTGGAGATGTTAAAAGACAAGCCTCGGCTTCTGGCTGCTTTGAAACGTGTTGCCAAGGAGGCCGACTGGACCAGGCCGCTCGAAGAGGGCCGCGGAAGAGGTATATCGCTTCAGGAGTCATTTGGCTCAATCGTGGCTCAAGTGGTTGAAGTGACTGTCTCGAATGGCAAAACCTGGGTGGATCGAGTCGTATCAGTGATCGATGCCGGCTACGCGGTATCACCAGATGGCACCAAGGCTCAGATCGAGTCTGGTGTTATTTATGGCCTTAGTGCCGCGATGTACGGCGAGATCACCATCGAGAACGGCGCCGTAGCGCAAAGTAGCTTTTCCGATTATGACGCGATTCGAATGCACGATTCTCCGGTTATGGAGACTCACATTATCAACAGTGGTGAAGAGATAGGTGGTGCGGGTGAACCCGGTACTCCCGGTGTGGCACCTGCCTTAGCCAACGCTATTTTTGATGCGACCGGAAAGCGAATACGGACGTTACCGATAATGAATGCGGATCTTCGCAGTGACTCGGAGGCAACGCCCGCCGTCGCAGCAGTCGGCGCCTGACAACTGGCCCTAAGGTAATAAGCAAAAGCCCCCGTAAGGGGGCTTTTTTATGAGTCGGGATGGTCTCGCTCGATAATGAATATCAAACGATGGTAAATCCCGCTTTGCTGATCGGCAGTGCTCTGATGCGTTCACCACAGGCATTGAAAACGGCATTACATACGGCGGGCGCTAGAGGCGGTAGNGCGGGNTCACCCGCACCCGTAGGNCGATAGNCCGAANTCAGCGCGAGCACATGNACGCGCGGACTCTGCGGCATTCGCAAGAGGGGATAGCTATCGTAGTTACTTTGTACGACGGCACCCTTCTTGATGCTGATGCGCTGTGCAGCCATGGTACTCAAGCCATCGACAACTGACCCCTGCAACTGGTTCTCGAGTCCCGAGAGGTTGACCACCTGACCGACATCGGCCGCAACCCAGACGTCATGCACGGTAATATTTTTNCCNTCGACGCTNACTTCAGCCACCTCAGCGATGTGACCAGAGTGNCTCAAGAAGAAGGCAAGCCCTAAGCCGTGACCCTCAGGTAACTCGCGTCCCCNCCCAGCCGCTTTAGTCACNGCTTCAATGGTCGCGCGTGCTCTGGCCGTATTGAGGCTGGCCATGTCACCCTCTTTTATCCATCCTTTGTCACCAATCGCATTGAGCAAGAAATCGCGGTGATCCTGTCCCGCCTTGTGCGCGAGTTCAGCGANAAAGGATTGCTCAGCAAAGGCATANACATTGGAGATCGGCGCTCGCCAAGCACCGGTTGGTGTTTGAGATTTAACGAAGCTTTGCTCTACCGCTACGTTGGGTATGACCTTGCCCGGGAAATCGTAGGGTCNGTANCTNGCACCGTAGTTGGCANTTTNCCCATCNGCTGANGCGGCAGCNACCAGGTTTTTCCAGCCNNNTANTTNCCCGTCANCGNCTACGGCTCCTTGGAGTCGGTAATAGGTGGGCGCTCTGAAGTAATCAAANGCCATGTCATCTTCACGTTTCCACTGGAGTTTGACCGGTGCTCCAACACGTCGTGATATGAGCGCAGCTTCGAAAATGTACTCGTTGGATAATCGACGCCCAAAACCGCCACCGCCACGGAGTTGGTGTACGGTAATGTTGCCCGGTGNTACGTCGAGTAATTTTGCGAGATTTGAGGTGATGAAGACCGGTGTTTGACTGCTGGTCCACACCTCGACGGCACTGGTTGCCGCAGACACAAGCACTCCTTGAGGTTCTAATTGTGCGTGCGATACAAAATCGGTGGAATAAGTTGCATCGGCCGTNATCTCAGCGTTTGCGAAGGCTGCCTCCACATCGCCTGTACGCTCGATTTCAGCCTCGACTCTCCCCGCAGCTAGAGCAGCAAGCGCCTCCGCCTCAATCACATCNGAGTCATCTTGCGACGCGGCTGATAGGTCCCAATCTACTTTCAAAGCTTCGCGCGCTTTGAAGGTCGACCATGTGTCCTTACCCACAACAGCGATCCCGCTTTGAATTGCGTGGGACTCTCTGATGTCAAAGTTGTAGGGTCCGGGCGTTCCATCAAGGATGAAGGCATCAATAACCCCCGGTAGCGCTCTGATAGCTTCTAGGTTGGCCGATTTTGCGACGCCACCAATCGCCGGACATTTGACGAAGCTCGCGTAAACCATACCGTCGACCTTGGCATCGATACCAAATATCGGTTTGCCCGTGGCAATGCCCTCCGCTGACGCGTTCGAAATACGCTTACCCAGCAAGCGATACTCCGNGGGCGCTTTGAGTCGTATGTCCGCCTCATCCGGCACCGATATGAGTGAAGCCGCAGCCACCAGATCTTTGTAGAGAGCCGATTTGCCCGAGGGGCCATGCANGACCATCGAGTCAGCTGTTGTGAGTTCGTCGCGTGGCACATTCCATTGGCTTGCCGCCGCACGGCACAACATTTCCCTCGCCGTTGCCCCCATTTTTCTCATTTCATCCCAGCGCATGGGAATAGACAGAGAACCCCCGGCAAATTGCATACCGTATTGCTGCTGAACGGGCGCCGCCTCGCATTGGACATCTTCCCACCTGGCATCGAGTTCCTCTGCCACAATCATCGGTAAAGACGTATTAACGCCTTGGCCTACCTCTGGATTCGGGCCGTAAATGGTGATGCTGCCATCCGAGTTGATGTTCACGTAAGCGTTCAGGGTGCCCGACGCCTCAGCTGATGCCAGAGACATCATAGAAATGCCGCCTGTGGACGAGAGGGCTAGACCCAGTGAAATTTTGAGAAAGTCGCGTCGATCGGTATTGGCGATCGAATTGGATGGCTGATTCATGCTGACAACTCCTCTGCTTCCATGGCGTTATAGAAGAGAGCAGAGGNGGTCATTGCACCACTGGCCGCTTTAATCGCCGACTTAATACGCACATAGGTGCCGCAACGGCAAAGATTACCCGCCATGGCTGCATCTATCTCATCATCGGTTGGGCTCGGATTTCGCTCAAGGAGTGCGGCTGCTGACATAATCTGGCCTGCCTGGCAGTAGCCACATTGTGCGACATCATGGTCGATCCACGCCTGCTGAACGGGGTGTAGTGTCGCCGTTGCCAATCCTTCAACCGTGGTAACGGCGCGGCCTTCAAGTGCGCCGACTGTCAGCTGACATGAACGAACGGCAAAACCGTCAAGCCATACAGTGCAGGCNCCGCATTGGCCTACGCCACAGCCGTATTTGACNCCNTGAATNCCCGCATGATCGCGCAGGGCCCAAAGCAAGGGCATTGCGGGGTCAATACCGTTAAACGAATGGTCTTTCCCGTTGATGGTGATAGTGGTCAAGTGAGTCCGCCTCAAGAGTTTTTATTTGATTCAATAGTGGCACAAATCGCCCTAAATAAAAGGTGATGACGTCCCAATTGATGCAGGTTGGCATGAAAAACAGAACGACGTTTGCGGCTACTAGTTGGGGACTGCTAAAGGGCCTGTCCTGAGACCAACTAACAAAGGAGGGGGCATCAAAGCTCGGTAGCGGCTTCCAATTCCTGCTCGAGCTTCAGCCGAGCATCCGCTCGAGGTTTGGAGAAGCGTGCAACTGCAAGGTAAATGACCGGTGTCAGAAATAGTGTGAAGAATGCCGTGAGACCCAGACCACCAAAGACGACCCAGCCCACAGCCTCGCGCGCTTCAGACCCGGGGCCCGAGGACAAGATAAGTGGGAGTGCGCCAAGCACCGTTGAGATCAATGTCATTGCAATCGGCCGGAGTCGGATGTTTGCGGCGTCTTCGATGGCATCTCGCACACTGGCACCCGCATCACGCCGTTGATCGGCAAATTCGACTAATAGAATGCCATTCTTAGCAATTAACCCAATGAGCATGACGAGTCCGACTTGTGAATACACATTCAGTGACGTCCCGGTGATGAATAAGGCGAAGATCGCCGCCGCAAGGCCGAATGGCACAATGGTCATGATGACGAGCGCTGAGGTCAGGCTTTCAAACTGCGCGACCAGCACCAAGAACACAATCAAGAGTGCGAGACCGTAGGCGTAGAGCGAGTCTCGCTGAGATTCGCCCAAGCGAGCGGCCTCTCCCTCCGGGGCAACGGTAATGGAGCTGGGGACAACTTCGTTGGCTAAGGCCATGAGATCGTCCACGGCGGTTTGTAAGTCCACCCCTTCAACGGTTTGCATATCAATACTGATGGAGCGCCGCTGATAGAGGCGCCGCAATTCATCGGGAACACCTTCCTCGACGACGGAAACAAGCGATACCAAGGGGATAAGTTGACCGGTTTGCGAGCGAACGAACAGGTTCACCAGATCATTTGGGCCCTGAATACGATTCGTTCCCGCTTT
>PAGS01000094.1 GCA_002705465.1 Halieaceae bacterium | reverse complement strand
TTAAACAGAACGGCGATATCTTCGGTCTGATAGACGGCCCTTCCGTATTTAATGTAGGTGCATGCGGTTGAACCGCGCTACGGAGATAGGTAATGCAGTCAGTAAAGTTGGGCCTGATGGCCCGTTTGGCGGCACTTTGTTTGGTGCTGCCCGTCTTGTCATCGTGTGGCGGTGGTGGAGGTAGTTCTGATTCTGGTGGCTACTCGTCCGGCAGTGGCGGTTCATACGGCACTGCTAACAACACACCGCGGTGGTCCGCAGACTCTGAAGCGGTCGAGGTGGCGGAAAATTCGACGGAGATTAGCCTGAGCGCAACGGCGTCTGATGCTGATGGGGACGCGCTGTCTTATGGTGTCACTGGCGATGATGCAGGTAGCTTCACAGTTACCTCAGCAGGCGCGCTTAGCTTTGTTACCGCCCCTGATTTTGAGTCCCCGCAGGACGCAGATTCGAATAACGTCTACGAGATTTCCATTGATGCGTCTGACGGTTCTGCGACCGCCTCACTGTCAGTCACTATTACCGTTACCGATGTCGATGAGGGCTCTGGCGCTTCTGGCGGTCCGGTAACAGGCGTTGTTGTAGCAGGTTCCTACCTCAGCGAGGCACTGGTATTTCAGGACGTGGATGAGGACGGAGTAAAGGACGAGAGTGAGTCAGGAGCAACAACGGATGCGCAGGGCGCGTTCTCCTTTGAGGTAGATGACTATGCCGCAGGTAAGATTATTTCGGTGGGTGGTGTTGAGCCGCAATCTGGCACTGCCTTTGGCGTGACCTTCAGATTGAGTGGTGGTACTGCATCGGAAGAGGCGCTCGTCATCTCACCCTTAGGGTCTTTGCTACAAGCCGCACGAGCCAGTAGTGAGGAGCGTGTCGTTCAAATTTTGCAGGCTATGCAGGTCAGTGAATCAGCCGCGATTAGAGATCCGCTTGAGGCAATAATCGCAGGGGAGGAAGGTTCGGTCGCATTAGCACTTAACCACGCGCAGCTCTCGATTCTCACGGCCTCGCTGTCTGCAATAACGGGTCTGTCGACACTTGAGATCGAGTCTGCGGTTGTGGAGCGAGCGGCTACAACAGATACTTTGCTGCGATTTTCAAGTGTACAGTTACTCGCGGACGTCGCTGCTGACATCAACGATGCTTCGTTGAATGCGTTCATCACGGACGTTACCGGCTCGCTGGGACGTTTTCTGCAGCAGATCGCTGCGGACGATACATCGACTTTGGCCCAGTTCACAGATGTTGGTTTGCGTGTGGTGGTGAGTGATAGCGTTGCAATTGCATCGGGTGACACCGCGTTAGCGGACACCTACAGGGGGGCGATCCTTGCACGGTTAGAAGACAATTCTGCTCTAACCAACCTGTCATCACAGCTACCCAACTTTAACGAGTTTAGTTACCGCATCGACGAGGGTGCTGCCGGAGGCTTTCAGTACACGATCGATGGTGCTGATGCGACAGCCAGTGACATTATCGTTTATGCGCGAGTTGGCGATACGATCCGCTTTGATAATGTTGTGTCATTGACGTCACACCCCTTCAGGCTGGGAAGCAGTCCCGAGTCATCGCAGTTGTCTGAGGCGGAAGGTGTTGTCATCGAAAACAATCATCACGTGGCTTTGATTGTTAACGAAAACACGCCAACCACCATCTATCCGTACTGTCAGGTCCATAGCAACATGTTCGATAGGGGCCGGATTGAGATTGTCGAGTCATTCGAGGGGTTGCAGTTCCCTGGATTCGGCACATCGCCGCTCCAGGTGCGAGGTGTTGTCACCACGGGCAAGTATGACGGTGCGGCCGGATACACCTATGACGTTTATTTGTCTCAGGCGTCTGCGGAAGCGGCTTCCGGTTCAAACATACATCAGCACCGCATGAAGGATATGCCCGCAGTGCCGTTTTTCATGCCTGATGGGCAGGGATACCACGGTGCAGCTGAGTCATCTGGCCGTGCGGAATTTAAGCCGATAAGTGTTCAAGACTAACGTGTGGCGCTGTGGTACCCGAGGGGGCTAGCTCGAAAGCCCGGGAATTTCGCAGAACATATCGGCTTCGACCTTGACGCTAACGGCTGAGTTGGCGTGCGCGCCTACGCACCATGAGGGCATGACCATTGAATACACGCCCGAGCCACCTGCCTGTAAAATCAAGATTTGTTCTGGTCCCTTGAATGCCATGCGGTCTTGAGGATCGGGCCCTGCAAATTGGCTAAACAAGCGTTTAACGATGCTCGCTTCGACAAAGCTGCGCTGGTAAAGCTCCTGCGCGATATCCTCTCGCGTGAGTCCGGCCCCGTGCAAAATNGCACTGTGTTCGGGGTTCAATACCACCGTTGCGCATCCNCCNGTNAGCGTGCCGTTGTTACTGGGCGGGTTGGCTAAACCCATGGCNAGGAGTTCCANCAGCGACTTGTAGCTATTGGGGTCATCGCCGTCGCCAGCAAAGATAACTGAGTGCGGTGCTTCGGCNCCCAGAACCGTGACCACGCTGTCGTCGGCATTGAAACCNCGGCTTACGTGCAGCGGTGTAAAAGGACTGGCCTCCTCATCCTCTGCAAGACAGAAGGTGAACTTTCCCGGATGACCTAGGAGCGCCATGTCGGAACTGCCAGGTCGTGCCTTGCCGATATTGATCATGGTGAGCCTCAGCGCTCGACCGATCGTCGCGTTCGCGCGATGGCCGGGACCCAGGGCGCCCGTGCCCGACGCNATCGGTCCGCAGGTGTGTCTCGCGGGTCCATTGACGATAATCAAGGGTGCCGTGCAGTGCGTCGTGGCTTGCATTTCGGTGAGGTCAAACTCGGGTTCGATGACGGCTTTAACNGCCGCCACGACAACCGGCATATAATCTGGCTTACATCCCGCCATTACGGCCGCGATAGCAACTTTTTCAACGGTGGCGATGCCGTGTCCNGGCCCCATGGTTCCCAGCATCATGTCCGCTTCGAGACCTGAGGCTAGAACCATTCGGGCNACGCGATCGGNTGTGGGGATGACGACAGGCAGTCCATCAGTACAGCCTCGTCTATGGAGTTCCTCGAGTGCTGCCTCTTCGTCCCGCGCAGATAGGGTATTAGTCACTGCTTGCCTCGAGTGCTGCCACAATCTCTTGAGCTACNGAGTCCGCGACAGCGGTCATGTTTTCCGANCCTGTTCCCGCTACCGGGTGAGGTAATTGAACCCTTGGCACATCTGACATGCCCAATGATTCAGCGACGAAATCGCCTTGAGCCCAAAACTCCTCAGTGACCAANGCGACCGAGGGNATNCCAAGTTTGGCGAGGTTTATGCCGTCACGCACGGTGCCGGTAGTGCANGANCCTCAGTGCCCGTAGGCCGCAATAACACCNACGCAGTCGCCGCCTATCTCACCCAGNAGTTTCTCGGGTGCGGCAATGGTGGCGTTNCCCTTGTTNTAGGCTTTGAGGTTGATGCCGGGCCGAAGCCGGCNAATGGCCTTGCCNACTTCATCGAGGAAAGGCACGGAGTCAGGAAAGCCGTTGGCGAGCAATCCGATGGTTGTGGCGTTGCCACCGTCAACCTTCACGGACAAATCGTACGGCGTNTNTTCAANACNAACGTCAGCNTCTGGATTNAANAACTCAATCATGGNCTATCCTCTCGANNCNCNCCTGTTATCGCCAAGAACCNCCTNCACTGTCAAGAGNGTTTTCTTTTCATNGGGTTCGCTGGCGTTAGCTTTNGCCAGTACAATGAGGCNTCNAGGTTGAGGGGTAACTATGGAACGCATCGAATTAGCANAGGGTCTCGCCTTTAGCCGGCTCGTTTACGGCATGTGGCGGTTGNCAGACGACGGCGATACGTCAGTGAAGCATGTCGACGCCAAAATAAACGCNGCGCTNGATCAGGGTATTACAACCTTCGATCAGGCNGATATNTACGGCGGGTACACAGCTGAAGCGGTCATGGGGACNGCATTGAAAGCAAATCCCTCACTGCGTCAGCACATGGAGATTGTCTCCAAATGCGACATTGTCATCGATGCAGGCCGTCACTCCGGAGCGCGTGTTAAACACTACAACACGACGGCAGCGCACATTAATNCCAGTGTCGATGCTTCCCTNGCAGAAATGGGTATTGACGAGATTGATGTGCTTCTTNTTCATCGGCCAGACCCGCTCATGGACCATCATGAAACAGGTGCGGCGCTCGATGCGCTGGTCGATGCGGGAAAGATTCGCGCGGTGGGAGTCTCCAACTTCAGACCTTGGGACTGGAATTTGCTCCAGTCGGCCATGCGTCATCCGCTCGTGACCAATCAGATCGAANTNAGCCTNAAACANATNGCGCCNTTCACCAATGGTGACNTGGCCTTCCATCAGCAGCACGGACACNTNGTNATGGCGTGGTCTCCCTTGGGNGGNGGNGANCTGATGACNGCCTCNANTGAGTTGACNCATCGNTTGGANAGCATTGCCNCNNGATCNGGNGTNGATCGGGCCGCGGTAGCCACGGCATTTTTATTAGCTCACCCCGCNAAGATCACGCCAGTGCTAGGCACAAATAACCTTGATCGAATCTCNGCGATCTCAGCAGCTGAAACCGTTCAGCTCGATCGGCAAGACTGGTTCTCTCTTTACGAGGCAGCGCTAGGAAGCGAGGTACCCTGAGGCCCTTAAGCATCCCTTTCACAGATCTATCAGTCGGCCCCCACGGATCGCTGCGCAACTCAATGCAGGTCTGCGTCGACCTGATCCTTTGCTGAGTTTGCTCTGCGCAGGTCAGGAACAAAAAAGTCCTCCAAGCCTTCATCAGAGTCTTTCTTTAGCCAGTGATCGGGAAATTCAGCCGCTGTTGATCGATCTCGCTCCCGAAAAACAGCGCCGGAGCTAAATTTTTCAGTGTAGGGAACCACATGCTCTCCCCTGTTGTTACTCAGTCTGTTGAAGAGCTGCCGGCGCATGTTCGCTACGATAGAGAGGTACTTGGGATTATTGATGAGGTTATTCATTTCTTTGGGATCTGCTCGCAAGTCATAAAGCTCTTCTGTATCCCAAATTCCGTGGTATTGAATGAGTTTAAAGGCGTCAGTGCGAAGCGCGAAGGTGGTGGGCGTGCTTGGAAAGTTAAACTCCCAATAGTACTCGTAGAGCAGCTCGTCCCTCCATTCGTCAATCTCTAGACCCTTTGCCAGCGAGAGAAAACTCTGGCCTTCAAATTGCGCCGGTGAGGTTAATCCTGCTATTTCCATAACAGTAGGCGCGATGTCCAAATTTGCAATCATTTCGGACACTGAAAGGCTTTGCCCAATGACTCCTGGCCCCCATGCAAGTAAGGGCACCCGCATTGATTCCTCGTATGCATTTCTTTTGTCGATCAGCCCGTGCTCGCCGAACAAGAATCCGTTATCCCCCATCAGCATGACAATCGTGTTCTCGGCGTATCCATTTTCAGATAGCCAAGACAAGAGGCGACCCACACTGTCATCAACCGCAGACATAGCTCGGTGGTACTCCATTTTGTATGCTTGGATGTCGAGTGAACTGTGGTAAGGGAAATCCACACCGTGCCAGCTATTGCGCTGATTTTTTACCCACATTGGTTTCCCTTCGTAGTTCTCGGTCGTATCTGCTTGACTTGCGGGTACCGGAATTTTTCGATCGGAATATTGATTTGCATGGCGCGCGGCGGGGGAGAAGTTCGCATGTACCGCTTTGTGCGATAAATAAAGGAAAAACGGTCGCTCTGATGTGCGCTGAGATAAATAATCGATCGCATAGTCTGTCAGCTCATCCGTTATGTAGCCTTTTTGAAAGACGTGCTCACCGTTGACGTTGAGTTTATTCATTTCACCGTTACGCAATTTCGTAGGGTAGTAATGACCCTGTCCCGCAAAACTCACCCAATGGTCAAACCCTGGTTGTGGGTCATCAAGGTTGCGGGTTGCTGAGGCAGCTTCGCCCATATGCCATTTGCCGATGAAAGCGGTGTCATATCCTCCTTTTTGTAAGTACTGGGGAAAGAAAACGCTGTCAGGATTTGGCGGTGCATTGTTATCGACCACACCGTGATTGTGCATGTATTGGCCGGTCAAAATGGTGGCTCGGCTGGGAGAACACAGTGCCGTCGTCACAAAAGCGTTTTTGAAGTGAACTCCCTCTCGGGCCAGTCGATCAATATTCGGTGTATCGATAACCGGATTCATGAATCCCAGCTCATCAAATCGTTGATCGTCGGTAAGGATGAAAATGATGTTGACATCGGTGGCGGCGGTGACACGACTTTGGGGTTCGGCGTGTAGTTCTGTAGTCGACTCAACGTCATCGCAGCCGGTGAGGAGCCACCCTGCTAGTACGGCTATAAAAACTGACGCACTAGATATTCTTTTTGCTCTGGTCACAATGTTGCTCCTAGTGTTGGTGAGTGCACTTTTTCGGACAAAGGGGCGCCGACAGTCTTTTGCAACGTAAAGCGCTCGCATTTCAGTATTTTCGTGACGCCATTATTCGCTGGATAGCGAGACAGAAACTTTGTTCGTACGGTTCCATTTTTTCCGGGTTGCACCCAACTTGAGCTCTCTTTGGGAGTTTCAGCGTTAACTTTCTTTAAGTAGTCATGTAGCAATCGCTCCAAACCTTGAGCGCACTCTGGATTGTTGCCGGCTATGTCAACGCGTTCGTAAGGGTCTGTCGCTAAGTCAAAAAGTAATGAACGCGCTGAGGTGTGAAAACGGACTAGTTTCAGTGAGTCGACGCGAATCGCAGAGTGGGGTTCATTCAATCCAACGGCATTGTAGTGAGGGAAGTGAAATACGAGGCCATGTTGTGGACGGTCTAGTTGATCGTTGGGTGTTGTTAACAAAGAGCGGAGGCTAAGACCGTCCGTGTCATGACTCAGATGCTCGGTTGCTCCCGTCAAATCAGCGAACGTCGGAAGCAAGTCATAACTAATGACCGGTTCACTAGACTGTGAGTTAGCGCTGATTGATGGGCCCACGATCATAAACGGTACACGAATCCCTCCTTCCATTAGGTCCCACTTGCCTCGTAAAAGTGGGTAGTTCATACCCTTCTCGTAGGGTCTTCCTTGGTTGAGTTTCTGAGGTAACACTGGCATCCCGCCGTTATCCGAGGTGATGATGAAGTAGGTGTTGTTGTTGAGCCCTAGCTCTATATAGGTCTCAAACAACGTTCCAATTGCCGTGTCCATGTCTAGCAGCATTGACGCGTAAGCGACATTGCTGTGTAGGTCGCCGGGCTCTTTCTCTTCAAAGTATCTAAATGAGCGGCCGCTATATTCGAGATTCGAGTGAAGTGCATAATGCGACACTTGGACAAAAAAGGGCTGCTTTTTTCGAAGACTACCCTTTATGAAGTCGACTGCACGCTCCGTGATCGCTCCAATGTGCTTTGGATCGTCTTTTTCATAACCTCGCCACTGCTCTTTTTGATCCTCAACGTATCCGCCTTCTTTATTGCCAGTCTTTCCATCACTCACTTCGTATCCCAGTTGAGCGGGTTCGGCGTCAATGTGCCACTTGCCGAAATGGGCAGAGCGATAATTTGGATTGGCGAGCTTCAATAATTGAGGAATCGCGAGTTGGTCGTGGTCAACCCGGTTTGGGCCGCGAACTCTGGTGTGACGAAGTCGCGCAGGAGACTTTCCAAATTGGATGCTGTACCGCGTAGGAGAGCAAACGGGAGCGGCGGCAATGACGGACCACTTGATTCAACTGGGCCACACTGATATCGCCTTTGTAAAAGGGCGGGCGGGGACGTCAACGACACGCCAGAGATTGAAGGGTTACGAGCGCGCTTTACGAAACTCAGGACTTTGCAGGCGAAGTGATTTTATCGTTGACGGTGACTATACCTTCAAGTCAGGTCTTCATGCCGGTGAACAGTTGCTCCGGCTAAATTCAGCACCGACAGCCGTTTTTGCCAGCAATGACGAAATGGCAGCTGGTGTGATGATCGCGGCCATGAAACGTAACCTCATGGTACCCGACGATATTTCCGTTGCGGGTTTCGATGATAGCCCGACGGCGACAATGATATGGCCGCAACTGACGACGGTACGCCAACCGATCGACGAGATGTCCAAGATAGCCATCTCTATGTTGGTAAGTCAGTTGCGTAATCGAGAGGTCGCTAGTCGTGAGACCAAGGTTGAGTATCAACTGATTGTTAGGGACTCTACTTCAAGCCTCAAGCAAAGCTGAGTAACGAACATCGTTAATTTGAAGAATCTACACCCGAGGGACGAGCCTCTGCTGTCAGTTTCGTCGCGAAGTTTAGTCCGGCCGCCCGAAGAGCAGATGCGACTGAGGGATGGCGCTCAATAAGGTTAGTTGACTCCGCACGATCTCTGCTGAGGTCATAGAGCGCCTCTTTTACTTCAACTGAAAAGTCTGACCTACCGTTTTCACCATCTTCCCCCGGCTCCAGGACGGCATGCCCCGTATGCTCGAACACATACTTCCATTGCGACTTTCGCACCGCCGCGAGTTGTGAGTCTAAAAAATAATAAATATGTCGATTACCCAAGTCATCAGTAAAACCACCCGTGAGTGATTCAATGATATTGACCCCATCGATCGCTCGCCCCGACGGCTTAGTTCCAGCGATATAAGCGAGGGTGGGGAGGATGTCGATGGTTGAGATAACGTGGTTATTTAATTTGCCTCGCGGTATTCGCGCTGGCCAAGATGCGATGGCCGGTACTCTAAATCCGCCTTCCCATACGTCGAACTTGCCGCCTCGTAGCCCGCCGCTATTACCTCCATGATTACCGTAAGATCTCCACGGCCCGTTGTCAGATAAGAAAAAAATCAGCGTGTTATCCCTGACTCCGTGTCGAGATAAGGCGGTTACTATTTGCCCGACGGACCAATCAACTTCCTGAATGACGTCGGCGTAGATCCCT
The DNA here is from genome assembly GCA_002705465.1 of Halieaceae bacterium. GTDB lineage: Bacteria > Pseudomonadota > Gammaproteobacteria > Pseudomonadales > Halieaceae > Luminiphilus. The sequence continues at coordinate 2,214 of PAGS01000094.1, read as the reverse complement.
TTTCCTGATATCCCTTTAAAGTTGACGTGAGTGTGAAGTGGTACATGCGGCATAGAGTGGGCGAAGTATAAAAAGAAGGGTCGCTTACCAGCGTTAGAGCGGATGAAACTCACGGCATAATCTGTGAGCCGTCGTGTCATCGTGTCCTGTGCCACAGGCACTTCGATCACTTCTTGATTCTTCATAAGCGGCGGGTAACTGCCGTTAGCTTGCGCTTGAATGTCTTGGATAGTATCCACCGTCCAGCCGCTATTGAATTGAATATTCGATGCCAATTTCATAGACGGAACAATGGTCATGTCGTTTGAAAACGGAATCCCAAAATAATCATCAAACCCTTGTCTTGTCGGAAGAAGCGCTGGCCGATGGCCTAAGTGCCATTTCCCTGCCATGGCTGTGGCGTAGCCTTTTGTTTGTAATAAATCTGCGATGGTCTCTTCGTCTGGGTGCAGTCCGCGATTTGGGTTAGTTCCCCACGCCCCGTTTGGGAAAAGCACATTGGGTATGCCCACTCGCAAGGGGTAGCTTCCAGTCAGTAGTGCGGCGCGGGACGGCGAGCAAACGGAAGAGGCGGAATAGAAATTGGTAAAGCGCATGCCATCGGCGGCAAGAGCGTCGAGATTGGGTGTTACCAGGTGCGTGGCTCCGAATGTGCCAAGATCTCCGTACCCTTGATCATCCGTCAATATCAGGACGATATTGGGTGGAGAACTGCTAAAACACAGGGAACTCGCCAGCAGGAGAAGGGTAATCCCCACGAATCGGTAAAAGGCACCTCCTCGACTTGGCTTCTCTCGTTTAGGCATGTCATTTACCTGTCAGCGCGCGGGGTAACATTTTCTGATTGTGCACCGTCTCACTTATCGCGGTGTAAGCCTATCAGTAGTCAACCAGAGAAAACGGACGACCTGCTAATTAGTTTTGTTACTGATGCTACAGTTACACCTAAAGCAACATATCGTCAAAGCATCGCTTGCATCGCAAGTAGTGTTTACTGACGGGTGGGGGGCCCAACTATGAAAATAAGACAAGTAGCCCTAGCGTCCTCAAACTTAGAGGAAACCGACAAAACATTACGCCATTTACCGGGCTGTGATCAGTCCTACGCGGATCCAGAGATCATCTACTTCGGGCTAGATAATCGACTCTTCACACTGGGTGACTGCTTTCTTGAGGTTGTCAGCCCGGTGCAGCCCAATACGGCCGCCGGTCGTTTTCTTGATCGCCGTGGTGGGGACGGTGGCTACATGGTCATTGTGCAGGTCGAGAACCTGGCTGAGGAGAAAGTGCGTTTGGCGGATACTGCCATACGTACGGTGTTTGCCGATGACCGCGGAAATGCGAAAGCCATTCACCTTCACCCCAAGGATGTTCCTGGTGCGATTCCTTCACTCGATGAAATGAGCCCTCCCGAATCCTGGTTGTGGGCCGGTGATAGCTGGGAGCAGCGAGCGGGGCGCTATGTTCGTGGCATCCTGGCGGTGGAAATAAGATCGCCCGATCCTAAAGCGACGGGGCAGTGCTGGGCCGAAGCCTACGGCATTGAACTAATGCCAGCCGGCGAGGGATGGCGTTTGGAAATGGACGGTACAGAAATACGCTTTGCTTACGATGCGGCGGCCCTGGAGCCTGCGCTCATGGCGATTGATGTTGACGCGGTCGATCTGGCTGCCATCTGCGCCGCTGCTGATGGTTTAGGCCTCGAGCGCGATGGCCATGTTGTGACTGTCTGTGGCGTGGCCTTTAATTTTCTCTAACAAGTACCGGGAGGCGATATGAATCAAGGAATGATCGATACAGGAACAGACCACTTACTTGCCAACCTCACTGAGGGCGTATTGACGCTGACCTTTAATCGTCCGGAGGCACGTAATGCCTTGTCAGGAGATTTGCTTCACGCGCTCGGAGCCCAGCTCAGTGATGCGGAAATTAATCCTGATGTGCGATGCGTGGTGGTAACCGGCAGTGGCAACGCGTTTTGCGCGGGTGGCGACGTCAAGGCCATGTCCGATGTGAATACCAAGGGGGCCGCCAGTCCTCTGGAGATACTGATACACCGGCAGCGATTGAATCAGCGCTCAACCAGTGGTCGGCTCAATAAAATGCCTAAACCGACGCTCGCTGTTATCGCGGGTCCCGCTGCAGGCGCGGGCTTGTCTATCGCGCTGGCCTGCGATCTCCGGATTATGTCGTCCACGGCTTTCATGACAACTG